>SHZC01000239.1 GCA_009692505.1 Myxococcales bacterium | reverse complement strand
CGCATCGCCATGGAGATCTCGGCGACCGCCGACGAGGCCATCAAACGCATCCCAGGTGAGGCCTCGAAGTACGCCCGAAGGGTCGTCAGCCAGGCACTCTCGCGCAAGCTGCAGGAGTCGCTCTCAGCCGCGCCCGACAACGAGCTCATGCGCTTCGCCGCAGCACAGCAGCACCAGATTCAGGGGGATCTCTGGGCTGAACAGAAGCAGCCCCGGACCGCGCTGACGAGCTATACCCAAGCAGAGGTGCACCTCGACGCCTTGCTCACAAGCTCAGCGCCTCTGCCCCGATTCCTTGTCTGCATGGCCACCGTCCAGCTCGGCATCGCGGAGCTTCATCGTCGTGAGCCGCTCAGCGACGCGCGTCGGACTGAGACGGCGCTCCGCAAAGCCAGCGACGCTTATAAGAAGCTCGCCGAGCTCGAGCCCGACGTCCTGGAGCATCAACTCGCGCTCGCCGTGCTCTCCGGTCGTCTCGGCCGACTCGCGACTGGTCGGCAGGATCTCGACGCGGCCCGTCTGGACTTCGAGGCCGGCCTCACGCACGCCAAGCGCGTGGCCGAAAGCGCGGCCGCCGCCCCCGAGCACCAACTCCTGTACGCCCAGACCCTCACGGACCTCGCCGAACACGAGGTCAAGAGCGGCGGCGCGGAGGCGGCGAGCGGGCATTACGACGCGGCCCTCGCCCTGCTCGAGATCGCGAAGTCCCCCGACGCGCAGAAGCTCCGCAAGCGCATTCGCCAAAGCCGGAAGGCGCGTTGAATCAGGCCCGGAAGGCGCGTTGAATCAGGCCCGGAAGGCGCGTTGAATCAGGCTCGGAAGGCGCGTTGAATCAGGCCCGGAAGGCGCGTTGAATCACCGGCCGGCCGCCAGCTTCTGCGAGATTCGCCGAAAGAGAGCCGCGTAGGCTTCGACCGCGACCGACAGACCATGATGGTCAACGACCCACTCTCGCGCGGTCCTCGCGAGTTGGGCTGCGTAGACCGAGTCCCCGAGCAGCCGCGTGAGCCCCACCCCGAGCGCGCTCGCGTCCCGTGGCGTCAGCAGGAACGTCCGACCGGGCTGACCCAAAGCCCCCCCCGTCTCATCGAGCCCGTCGAACGTCGTACTCACGACCGGGAGCCCGCTGGCGAACGCTTCGAGCACGGCGTTGGGCAGACCCTCGACCTCAGACGCGAAGGCGAAGACATCCGCGGCCCTCATCCAGGTGGACACGTCCTCGCGAGGCCCCACCACACGGACGCGATCGGAGAGCGCCGGGTGTTCGAGCAAGGCCTTCACCTCGCGGGCGAAGGTTCGGGCATCGGGGGTCTTTTCCGCGCTCCCGTCGGCGCTGGGTCCGACGAGGTAGAGATCGACGTCCGGCACCTGTGCGGCCACACGAAGAAACGCCTCGAGCAGCACCTCGGTCCCCTTTCGCCTTGAGACCGCGCCGACGGTGAGCACGATGCGTCGGCCGGGCGGCAAGCCGAGCGCGAGGCGTGCCTCCGATTGGCCGTCGACCCCATGGGGCGGCAAGTACAGGTCCAGATCCACGCCGTTATGGATCACGTCGATGGTCCGGCTCACGCCGAAGCCGCGCAGAGATTGAGCCATGCCGTCGCTATTGCAGACCACCGCGTCGGCGGCTCGAAAGACCTGCGGCCAGACGAGGCGCTGAGCGACTCGGGGCAGGCGCCGCGTGGAGAGCGGCACATTGACCGTGTAGGCGATGCAGGTCGCGATGCCCCGCATCTTCAAGGCCGCGACCCCCGCCAGGACATCGAGCGCGTGGGGCGAAAAGACCAGCACATCCGGACGCTCTTTCAGGGCCAGGCGTGTGACCGCGTAGGTGAAAGACGCGGCCCGGCTCCGACTTGCCGTCGACGAGAGCCGCACGCGCCGAACGCGCTGCCCTTCAATCACCGTCTCCTCCAGCCACTCGCCCAGGCGGCCGTCGCGCAGCCCCGCCGTCGGGTCCATCGCGGGCTCAAGCTGTGAGGCCTCGAGGCGGGCGAGCGTAGGCGTGGCCGAGAGCACCTCCAGCTCGACGCCCAACGCCCGGAGCCGCGGGGCATATCGCAGGAATCGCCGCCCCGCGCCCGTGTGGTATGGGGGATAGACAGGCATGGCCAGCACGACGCGCAGCCGCCGCTCCTCAGCCACGCGGCAGACTCTGGATGGAGACCGCGAGGACCGACTGGCTCCGCGTCATCCGGTCAACCACCGCCGAGACGACGAGGTCGAGGGCGTCGTCCGCGCCGCCGTCGGAGTCAATCCGCAGGACCCTTGCCCCGGCGCGCTCGGCCGCGAGCAGCAGGGCGTCGAGGGGTTTGACCGCGGCCTCCAGCGCGAGGAGCCGTGCGCGCTCGTCGCCGTGATCAAGCCGCCCATGGGACGCCCCCCGCGCGGCGATCCTCGAGGCGGCGAGCGCAGGTCTGATGCCGAGGCAAACGACGGTGGTGTTCTTGAGCGACGGACCCCGCTCCAGCAGGTCTACCGCGGCCCGCAGCCTCCGCTTGGAGGGCGGCTCCCCTTGAAGGAGGGTCAACACGCCCTGCACCTCACCTTCGTCGACGAGCAGCACCGCGCCTTGAGCCGTCGCGAGAGGCGAGCGATGAAAGTCGGCGAGGCCGGACTGGCGGGCCAAGTAAGCCCGGGCCGCGCTCAAGCCCCCGCGGTCGGGGCGGCAGCTGTTCAAGACGCGGAGTGCCGACCGGGGATCAGCGGCGACGAGTGCCCACAGGAAGCGCGCGCGTTCGAGGCGAGACTCGTCCGTCGGTGCGGGCCTCAGGCCGCCGACCTCGACGACGGTCAGACCCGACGCGGCGAGGCGAGCGACGACCGCGTGGGCCATCGTCGTCTTGCCGGAGCCGGGCAGGCCCGCGAACTCGATGCGAGTCGACGGCTCGGCCGCGCTCAAAGGTAAGACCAGACGATCCGCTTGCAGTCGAGCACCACGTCTTCGAGGGGACGATTGGCGTCGACGTCGTGAACCGGCAGCTCGGGAAAAACGAGGGAAGACGTGAGGTCGACCTTGCGCCGCATGGCCTCATACTGATGCCCCGCCTTGCGAGCGACGGCGACCTCTACCGGGACGTGCAACTTGATGATGACGTCGGGCGAGAGGCGTTTCATCTCGGCGTAGGCCTCGCGCTCGGTCCGGAAGAAGAACCGACCAATGGCCGTGCCGTCCTTGTGGAGCACACCCCGCGGCCCGTCGTAGATGCCTGCGACCTGGTCTTGGGGGAAGCGGTCGGTCAGCAAGATGCTGCCGGCCTCACGGGCCCGCTGGGCGCGTCGCAACTTGCGGAGGCGCTCGCGGGCCATGGTGATGTTGAGGATCCCGCTGCCGGTCTCGCGGAGGACCAAGGGCACGGGCCATCGCGTCTTGACCCGCTCGGACGGAGTGGACGCCGGGGTGGCCGACGGGCTGGCCGTCGCCGTGTTACGCCCTGCCCCTGAAGCGCGGGGACCGTCGCCCCTAAGGGTCGCAGCGAGGCCTCTAAGAACCCGGATGCCCACACCAATCTCGCCGTCACCGACCCCCAAATAAACCGTACGGGCGTCTGCTTTCCATGAAAGCCAGCGGGAGAGCGCGAGGGTCACGGTCGACTTGCCCGCGCCGTCGCAGCCGATGATCGCCACCAGCAGCCCATGGTCGATCGCAGCCTTCTTCCACTGGCCGGGCAGGTCGAGCTTGCGGGCGAGGCGGGCCGTGAAGCGCGCGACGCCGAGCTGCGCCGAGCGGGCGAGCGCCACGGTCGGGCTCAGCCTTCGGTGGGCGTCCAACACCCGATGAGCCAAGCCGCGGGCCAGCGTCAGCGACTGAGCATCCGGTGGCCTGCCCGTGGACAACAGCGAGAGCGCCGCCTCCACCTCGTCCGGCGGCAGGAGAGACACGGCGGCCTGCCGGAGGCGCCTTGGGTCCACCCGCTCGAAGAGGTAGACGAACTCGCGGGACAGCGAAGCGGACAGGCCGTGACCGCTACCGAGGCGAGTCAAGGCTTGGGTCTTCAGCGCGCTTCGGAGGAGCAGGATGATGAGCTCGACGGCGGGCGCGGCGATGTAGACCCCCGTCTCGGGATCACGTTCGGCGGTGTCGAGCATGGTCTCGGCGAAGGGCAGGACCTGCTCTTTGACGAACTGCGTGCCCGACGAGAGCTCATGGTGCAGGTGCACATGGAGCAGAGTGCCCGTCGGCGAGTCGAAGCCCAGCCAGTCGAAGATGCCCGGATAACGGGCCCAGCTTGGAGATACGAAGGGCTTGAAGCCGAGGCCACGCAGGACCACCTCGACGTCGTCGGCCCGCTCGCGGTCGACGAGGAGATCGAGGTCCGTCTGCCCGGCGAGGGCGGCTTGGAGGTGCTCATTGCTCTTCCAATGACAATGCCGGATCGCCGCGGCTTCGAGCGCGCGAAACAGGGAGAGGCTCTGGGTCACGGGTGTGGGTGTGGACATGGGGGGCCGAAGCATTGGGGCCGAGCTTGCCTCTGTCAACGACGGGTTCCGCGATCTTCGCTCGCTCCAGCGATGCGTGTTAGCGTGGGCCGATAAAGTCTCATGTCAAAGAGGGAGAGCTTCATGTTAGATGGTTTCATTCGGCCACGGGCGTTTTTCAGCCTCGTTTGTGTGTGTCTCGGCGGATCTCTGATGGCCTGCGAGGAGGACGGCCTGAAGGCCAGCCCCGACTCCGGGATCGGTGGTGAGATCGCACCCATGGCCGGCAGCGGCGGCGGACCTGTGGCCGGCAGCGGCGGCGCACCCATGGCCGGCAGCGGCGGCGGACCTGTGGCCGGCAGCGGCGGCGCACCTGTGGCCGGCAGCGGCGGCGCACCTGTGGCCGGCAGTGGCGGCGAAGCCGGCGGCACGGGCGGGACCGGCGGCGTGCCTGTGGCCGGCACGGGCGGCACTGGCGGCACCGGCGGCACCGGCGGCACCGGCGGCATGATACCCAACGAGCTCCCCAATGACTGCGCCGGGTACTGCCAACTCATCGCCGGCAACTGCGCGGCCAACAGCCTCTTCCCCAACGAAGCCTCCTGCCTTCAAGCCTGCGAGGCCTTTCCCACCGACGGCCAGGTCGGCGCCGTCAGCGGCAACTCCCTCCAGTGCCGCATCTACCACGCCAACGTCGCCGCGACGAATGCTGCCCTGCACTGCCCCCACGCCCAGCCCCATGGCGGCGGGGCGTGCGGCTCGCCGTGCGAGGGCTACTGCGATCAGATCACCCTGCACTGCCCTCAGAGCTACCCCAACCGACTCGCCTGTGAGCAGACCTGCGCCAGCATGAACCAGGTTGGCGCGAGCGACGCCATCAGCGGCAACAGCGTCCAGTGCCGGACCTACCACGGCAGCTTCCCTTCGGCGCAGGACGGGGCGATGCACTGCCCCCATGCCGGGCTGACGGGGGGCGGCGTCTGCGGCAGCGCCTGTGAGGCCTACTGCGATCAGGTCACGCGCAACTGCCCGACGGTCTACGGCGAGGTGGTCAACTGCCTCTCGGCCTGCGAGGCCATGCCGACCACCCTCAACTCCACGGCTCAGGCCGGGAACAGCGCCGAGTGCCGCGCCTACCACGCGAGCTTCCCCGCCCAGGCCGACATGGCGAACCACTGTCCTCACGCAGCGATCACCGGCGCGGGCGTCTGCGGCAGCAACTGCGACGGCTACTGCGACCAGATGATGGCGAACTGCCCGATGACCTACGCCACCCTTCAGGAGTGCCAGGGCACCTGCGAAGTCCTCGACCAGGGCGGCGCGTTCGACGCCAAGGCGGGCGACAGCGTGCAGTGCCGCGCCTACCACGCCAGCTTCCCCGCCAATGGTGACGGCATGCTTCACTGCCCCCATGCGGGCATCGACGGCGCGGGCGTCTGCGCCGACAATAACTAATACGCTCCGGCAGTTGAGCAGGACATAGCCGCTACCGAACGGTAAGGCGCGTTCCCTGCTGGTCACGTTTGGTCAAGGTCGAGCGCCACCCCGATTCCTCGGCGCGGGCCAGTGAATCCAACTCACGCTCCTCCAAGAGAGCATCCACGCTCTGTCCGGTGTCAACCTTGAGGTGAGCTGGAGCGGCACCGACGGCACAGGCATCAAAGGGGTCTCAGTCCTCTACGCCTTGCCCAGTGCCTGCGTGGTATTCCCACGCCCCCCCGAACAAGTCGCCATCCCCTTCGGCGGCGG
>SHZC01000238.1 GCA_009692505.1 Myxococcales bacterium | reverse complement strand
AAGGCGCGGACCGCGACGCCTCCTCGTGGATCGAAGACGCCGAGTTCGCGATGCCGCCCCCCGGCTTCCGGTTGGATGCACGCAGCGAGGCCGCCTTGCCGTCCCCAGACGACGCGACGGTGGAGGACACGACGGCCGATGCGAGCGTCGGCGGCCCGGACCGCCCCGCCCGCCCGCCGCAGCCCTTCGACGGCACGATGGACGGCCTCTGGCGGCTCACGGCCACCCTGGATCACAGCGACTGCACAGACGCCGAGGCCGCCGCGCCCGCCCTCCTCGAGGCGAGGGAGTCAGGGCTCGAGGTGCTGGCGAGCTATACGACCGAAGGCGATCCGCTCGCCATGCCCATCACGCTTCGGGGTCAGCGAGACGATCGTCAAGTCCTCTTGACCTTTACGATGCCGCTGACCCTCGACGTCTTATGTCGATTCGAGATCGACGCGATCATCGACGGCACGCTGGATGCCGGCGGCGGCTTCAATGGCCTCGCGGAATGGCGCATTCGCACGGTCGGCGACTGCCCGATCATGGTGGATTGCCAGCGCTTCGATGCCTTCGTGGGCGAGCGGCTATGAGGCCCCGAGGCGCGCCATGAGGGCGACCTGCGCGCTCACCGTCGACGGTCCAATCACGGCCTTGACGCGCGTCCAGGTCCCGTCCTCGTGGAGGTGCCAGGACTCGACCTCATCGGCGAGGTAGAGGGTCATGGCCTCGTTCACGACGCGGTGGCGCAGGGGCGTGCTCTCCATCGGGAACGCGATCTCCACCCGCCGGAAGAAGTTTCGCGCCATCCAATCGGCGCTGCTGCAATAAACGAGATCGGTGCCGCCCGCACGAAAGTAGAAGATCCGACAGTGCTCCAGGAAACGACCGATGACGGACCGGACGTGGATGTTCTCCGAGATACCGGGCAAGCCGGGTCGAAGGCAGCAGACGCCACGCACGATGAGCTCGATCTGCACGCCGGCCCGGCTCGCCTCGTATAGGGCCGCGATGAGTCGGGGCTCGGCCAAGGAGTTCATCTTGGCGACGATGCGCGCAGGTTCTCCGGCCCGGGCTTGGGCAGCCTCCTCCCCGATGAGTTGAATCAGACGCTCGTGGAGTGTGAACGGCGCCTGGAGCAGCTTGCGCAGCGTTCGGACCTTGCCCGGTCCGGTGAGCTGCATGAAGACCTTGTGCACGTCCTCGCCGAGCCGTTTTTGCACCGTCAAGAGGCTGAAGTCCGTGTACTGCCGCGTGGTGCGGACGTGGTAGTTGCCCGTGCCCAGGTGAACGTAGCGCCGCAGCCCATTGGCCTCGCGTCGTACGATCAGCAGCATCTTGGCGTGCGTCTTATAGCCCACGATCCCATACGCCACCGTGGCTCCGGCTTGCTGAAGGCGGGTCGCGAGGTCGATGTTCCGCTCCTCGTCGAAGCGCGCCCGAAGCTCGACGACGGCGGTGACCTCCTTGCCGGCCCGCGCCGCGGTGATCAGGGCCTCGACGAGCGGTGAGTCCGGCCCGGTTCGATACAAGGTCATCTTGATCGCCAGCACGTCTTTGTCGGTGGCGGCCTGATTGAGGAGCTCGACGACCGGCGAGAAGGACTGAAACGGGTGGTGCAGGAGGATGTCGCCACGCCGAAGCAGCGCGAACATATCCGAGGACCGGGACGCCTCGAAGGGCAGTCCGGGCGTGAAGATTGGGAACTTGAGGTCGGGCCTGTCGACCAGATCGTAGACGGCCTCGAGGCGATGCACGTTGACGGGCCCGTTGACCCGATAGAGGTCCGCGCGCGTGAGGCCGAACCGCTGCATGACGAGCTTGAGCACGCTCGCTTTGCAGTTGTCGACGACCTCGAGCCGCACGGCCTCGCCGAACTTCCGGTTCGGCAGCTCACCCTTCAAGGCGGTGAGCAGATCCAGCGTCTCTTCTTCGTCGACCCAGAGATCGCTGTCCCGCGTCACCCGAAATTGAAAGCAGCCGGTGACGCGCATGCCCGGGAAGATCTCCCCGATGCAGGCGTGGATGACCGAGGAGAGGAGCACGAAGTCGTGGCGCGCGGTCGTGGGGTCGCGGGGCAGGACGATGAGCCTCGGCAGGCTGCGGGGCACCTGAAGCACGGCGATGCCGCTGTCGCGCTGGAAGGCGTCGGGCCCATCGACCGTGACGATGAACGTCAGGGCCTTGTTCAGGATTCGGGGAAAAGGGTGCGCCGGATCGAGGCCGATGGGCGTAAGCACCGGATGCACCATCGTCTCGAAGTACTCCGAGATCCACTCCTCCTGCGCGTCGCTCCACTCCCCCCGCTTCAGGAGTCGGATGCCCTCGGCCTCGAGCGCCGGGAGGAGGTCATCGTTCAAGACTTGGTACTGACGCTCGACGAGCGCGTGGGCCCGCCCACCGACCCGGTCGAGCATCTCCTGGGGGGTCAAGCCATCGGGGCTGGTGTCCTTCACGTTCGCCGCGATCTGCTCTTTGAGACCGGCGACCCGGATCTCGAAGAACTCGTCGAGGTTGGTGCTGCAGATAGTCAAGTAGCGCAGCCGTTCGAGCAGGGGCACGCGGGTGTCTTCGGCTTGGGCGAGGACACGAAAGTTGAAGTCGAGCTGCGCGAGCTCGCGGTTCAGCAGGAGGCTGGGGTGGGCGGCATCCAGCACGGGGGTCGGCGTCGCGCGGGGCTTCGCCCGAGTGGGGCCCCGCCCGGCCGAGCGGGGCGAGGGCAGCTTGACCACGTTTCCGGTGACCTCCAAATCAGGATCGGTCGTGGGGGTCGGGCGATTGCGGGTGGCCATGGGGCGGTGCTCCTGAGGCAGACGGCGAGGGGCTTTGAGGCTATTCGGGTTCGGTTGTGGCCGGATCCGACGGGGCCCGGCTGGCACGGGCCCGGAGAGTCGACGGGGGCCAAAGTGCGCGGAGAACGAAGCCGCCCGGTTGGTCGCCGGTCAGGTAGGCGACCGCGCCCTTCTTCATCTGGAAGGGCGCGTCTCGGCCTGAAGGCAAGGCCGCGCCAAACAACAGCAAGCCGATGGTCGCGCTGAGCAGAGGCTCATGGCCCACAAAGGCGACGGACTCGGCCGGGCGGGCACCCTCGAGCAGGGCCTCGAGGCGCTCCAAAGTTGGGTGCTCGGCGAGACTCGGCGTCTCGTTGATCGGCCCCGAGCAGAGCGGCTGGAGTAGGGCGGCCGTCTCTGCGGCTCGGAGCAGCGGGCTGTGCCAGACGGCGTCGAAGAGGACCCGTGCCTGGCCGAGCCCTACGACGACCTCGGTGAACCGGCGTCGACCCCCACGAGTCAGCGGTCGTTGCTCGTCATCTCCGAGCCAGACTCCGTGCTCGACGGCGACGGCGTGTCGTATGAGGTAGACATCCACGGTCGCCACTCTAGTCGAGGGCTACAGGACGCGCACGAAACGATGACGATTCCCCGTCAAACGGCTAGACGGACTCAGCCGCCGCCGCGCATGACCAGGAGGCGGTACTTCGAGAAGGCGAAGGTGTGCGACTCGACCGTCACCTCGGCCTGCCCGGCCGTGTAGAAGATCTGCATGAGCAGATGGTACGGCGTCTCTTTGTCGGCCAAGATCTCGAGGTTGAACTGGTTTTCTTCGCCGCCCGTGGCCACTGCCGTGTGGCGGATCCAGTTGGTCAGCGCCTTCTGGAGATCGGGGATGAGGAGCGGGTCGTCCTGTGCGAGCTCGAGATCGGGCACGGAGCCTTTGTTCAGCTCGGCCACCGGCTCGTCCTGAACGATGATCTTGTCGCGCGTGATGAAGACCTTCACGGCCTCGACGGGCGAGGTCCGCGTGGTCGAGAACGGCAGATTGAGGTTCGCCGCCGTGGGCGCGAGCTGGTTTGAGATCGAGACGCTCTTCAGCAGGAAGATGAGCAAGATCGTCAAGACGTCGACCATGGCGACGATGTTGAGGAACTTGATCTCGGACGCCTCGTCCTTGGCCTTGCGGATCTTCCGCTTGCGGCGGCGGATCTCCTTCATGACGCCGATAAGATCGATCTTGCGGTTATGGGTGGACATCGAGTTTTACTCAGCCTTGCCCAGCTTCACGTCGGGGAAGAGTTCCTTGCCTTCGACTGTGCGCAACGCATCCATCGAGCGGATGAGAACCTCATATCGGACCTGACGATCGGCCACGATGGAGACCGTCACTTCCTTGGGGTTGTCCTTCTTGATCTCCGCCGCCTTGCGCGTGAGGCCATCGAAGTCCCAGTTGCCGTCGGGCTTCTTGACGATGGGCGGCATGGGACCCTTGGTCGAGGCGAGGATGTAGCCCTGGTCGGCACTGATGGCCACCGTGAAGTTGATGCTCTCATCCTGCTTCGTCGAATCGTCGGCCGCTTCGGCCTCACGAATCTGGGGCGGGAAGATGTTGAGGATCCCCAAGGGCATCAACGTCGCGATGGTGACCAACATGAAGATCACCAAGTTCATCATCACGTCGAGGTACGGCACGAGCGAGAGCTCTTCGTCGGCCTCGAAGTGGGGGAGCTTCTTGCGAGATTTGCGATGCAGGACGATCGCGTAGGCGTCCTCGCCCGTCATCCCGCCGCTGGGTTTCGTGTCGTCCATCGTGCGCCTTCCGGCTCAGCGTTCCGCGGAGTTCGAGATGCCGCGCTGAATCAGGAAATTCTCGAGGGTGGAGGCGTTGAGCTCCATCGACTGAACGATCTTCTTGCTCATATTGGTCAAGAGCAGATGACCAATCATGCAGCCCACGGCGATGGTCAAGCCCACGGCCGTATTGTTGAGGGCCTCGGAGATACCTGCGGCGAGGAAGGTCGTCTTCTCCTCGGGGCTGACCCCGGCGAGGCCCTTGAACGAGGTGATCAGACCGAAGATCGTACCGATGAGGCCAATCAGCGTCGCGATGTTGGCGAGGGCCCAGAGGGCGCCGACGCGCTTCTCGAGGGCCGGGATCGCCCGCATCATCTCCTCGTCGATGGCGGCCGAGATCTCCACGATGCCGCCATTGGCCTTCTGGAGGCCGGCGCGGCAGACGCGAGCGATGGGGTGGCCGGTCTGCTGACAGAGCTTCATGGCCTGGTCCACGTTGCCCTGCTTGACGAACTTGATCATCGTCGTCGTGAAGTGCTCGGCGTCAATTCGGGCGTGCCGGATCAGGACGATGAGCCGCTCGACGATGATCGCCAAGGAGATGACCGAGACGATCAGGACGTTGAGGTAGAGCGGGACCCCACCGTGTTTGAAGATATCGTAAATGGACTCCATCTCGCGGGCCTCCTCGACTTGATTCAATCGCGGCGCATACTCATCGGGCTGCGCATCTTTGGTCAACTTCCGGGGATTCTCTATCCGGTGAGCACGAGCAACGCAAGCGGCTTGGTCGACCCGGCGCACTTTCCAATTCGGGTCGTGGCCCTCAAAGCTGAAGTCGAGGCGCGTTAATCTCGAAGCGGGCTCCTGCTTGCGCGGCCCGTGAGGCTTGGCTAAAAGGCCCGCCATCCATCGGGACGATAGGGGTCGTACCACCGTGCTCGCGCTTCTTTCGAGTCTGGCGGCCTTGGGCGTCGGTCCCCTGCTCGTGGGGCGGGTGCACCCGGATGGTCGCGTTCGCGTCGCGCTCGACGTCTTTGTCGTCGTGGTCATCGCGGGGCTCGTCTTGCTGCACGTCCTGCCCGAGGCCGTCGAGGTCGCCGGATGGCCGGCCGCGACCGCTGCGGCGATCGGCATGGCGGTGCCCGTCTTCGTGCATCGCTTCTCGCCGGGTGAGGGGAGCGGCCGGTCCCGGACCTTCGCCGCGTTGGGCCTCCTGGCGTTGCTCACCCATGCGATCGTCGACGGCGTGGCGATCGCCGCTGATCGGGAGGACTCGACCCTGGCGCTGGCGGTCGCGCTTCACCGGATCCCGCTGAGCGTGAGTGTGTGGTGGCTGGGGGCGACGCAGATTGGTCGAACCGCGGCGCTCGCGATCCTGGCGACGGAGGGGATCGGCACGCTCGTGGGCTACTTCTTGGCGGTCGCGTGGTTACCCGCGGGCGGTGGACCTTTGATGTCTGCGTTTCAGGCTTTGGTCGGTGGGGCGGTCCTTCATGTCCTCCTCGATCATGGACCCGGGCCGGCGCGCTGGCGGCAGCAGCCAGAGGCGTCGGTGTCCGGGCTCCTCTTCGGCATCGTCTGTCTTGTGGTCGTGGCGATGACCCGGCACGTTCACTGACTCGATTCGGAGGTCCACCTTGCGAAGCTCATCGTTCCTTCCCACGATCTTTGTCGGCGTCGTGTTCGCCTTCGCCGCCGCGGCC
>SHZC01000237.1 GCA_009692505.1 Myxococcales bacterium | reverse complement strand
GGACTCCTCGAGCGGGGCTATCTCATTCTCGAAACGCTGCTTCACATCCTGCCAGCGGGCTTGCCGCGAGGCCTGTCGCCCTAACGCCGCGAGGGCCGGGGTGAAGGTGGGCATGGCCGCGACGGCACGCTCGAAGTCCAGGGCGGCCATGGACTCGTCCGCGAGCACCTTCTGGGCGATGAGCCCCATTTGGTACAGCGTATTGGCCGCCTCAAGAGGATCTCGGGCCAAGGCCGCCAGCCGCTCCAAGTGCGCGCGGTGGTCCTCCGCTCGGCCGAGCTTGCGGGCGAGCTCCCCGGCGTGATGGAGCAGGTAGGGATCGTTGGGCAAAGACTGGAGAGCGTTGTGATACTCGCGCAGCGCTTCGGCCTTTCGCCCGAGCCGCTCGAGAGCCCACCCAGCCTTGTAGTACGTCTCGGCGACCTCGTGCTTCGCGGACGACTCGGTGACGAGCCCACGCTCATAAGCCGCGGTGACGGCGTCGAAGTGGCCCCGCAAACCGATGAGGAGCAACTCGGCGTCGAGGTGCTGGGCGGCGAAGGTCTCGATGGCCGCGACGATCGCCGCCCCGCCCGATGCGTGTTCGTGTGCGAGCTCGAGTCGGGACCGGACGATCTCCGGGGACAGCTGAAGCTCAGAGGCGAGGCGAACGCGCTCGAGCGCCAAGAGGGTCGAGAGCATCGGCCCGTGCGCGTTGGCCTCGAGCGCCCCGAGGACTCGCTCGGCGCCTTCCCAATCGAGGTGGGCGAGCAGGGCTGTATAACGTGCGAGGAGCGGGCCTGCGTGGCGAGGGTCCATCTCGCTGGCACGGTCCCATAAGCTCGCCGCGCGACTCCGATCGAGCAGCCGTGCGGCTGTGAAATGACCGGCGCGATACAGGGCGTCTGCACCGGTGCTACCGCCGAGATCAGCGAGGCGAACGAGCTGCGCGACGAGGCCCTCAATCTCTCCCTGCGCCTCCAGATCCGCAAAATAGGACCAGCGGTTGATCGTGAAGGCTGGGTCGTTGTTGAACGCGCCCCGGAGCGCCGGCCAAGCCAATTCACGGTCGCCCATCACGTCCTTGGCGATGCGGGCATAAGCGTGCAGGAGAAGGGAGAGGCGACGTCGGTCCGAGCAGGCCGAGATCTCGCCTTGAAGCATCGCCAGCAGGCGGTGTTCGACGCAGTCGAGGTCGAAGGGATCAGGCAGGGCGAGATCGGGCACGATCGCCGGTCCGATTGGTGCCGCACGCTCGCTGAGCGCCAGGGAGCCGGGGGGGAACTCACCCTCGAGATGGACCTCCTCGAAGACCGGGACGCTGCCTAAGAGCGGCACGCCGACGCGCTCAAGGGCGGCGCGGTCGAGCGGCGGTGACGGCGCGATGGTCAGCGTCGAAGGCGGCGCGTTCAGGGTCGACCAGGCAAGGTCGACGACGGACGGCAGAGGTGGCGGTGGCGGCAAGGCCGGGGCCGCTGCCACCGCGACGATGGGCCCCGGCAGGGGCGCGTCGACGAGGCCGGAGAGGTCCATCGGCTCCGCGCTCAGTCGCCCGAGGACCGACTTGAAGTCGACCTCGGGGCTGAGATCAATCGAGAGTTCATCGACGGGCGCGTGCTCGACGAGCACGACTCGGCGGTCATCGAGGTCGGAGAGCACCTCAAGGACAGCCATGCTGTCCCCCTGCCCGGCATACCCGTCGAGCTGTGCGCGCCGGGCCAAGGAGCGCGACTCGATGAGCGCCTTTGCTTCCGCGAGCAATGCCGCAGAGGCTTCGTCGACGACCCGAGGCTCCAAGGGCTCAGACGGGAGGTCCGCCTCAGGTGTCGGACTCGGCACCTCAGAGGTCGGCCCGAGCCGGGAGGCTGACGACGATCTGGGCAGTTCGCTCGCCGAGGCCGGGCCCGGTTGAATGGAGTCGTCCGTCTCCCAGTTGTCGACCCACGGCGGCTCCGAGATCGGGTCTTCGTCGAGCGAGCCCAGTCCCAAGAGGGGCTCGATCTCCACGTCACCCAGAGACGCCGACGTCCGACCCCGACTGCCATCAGGACCAAAGGCCGGTGCCTCTCCCGCGACCGGGCCGCGGGTCGCAGGGGCGAACGACTGGGACATGCTATCGAAAGGGTCGCCGCCGAGCTCGCCTAATTCATCACCGAGCCCATCGACGACGGCGGCCGCGAACGGGTCCAACTCGCGCATCGGATCAGGTGGACCCAAGACCCCGCGGAGCACGGGCCCGTCGACCCAGTGGTCGTCCTCTGCCGCTTGCGGTGGGGTCTCAACGATCGCAGGCGGTGGGGTCTCAACGATCGCAGGCGGTGGGGTCTCAAGGACCGCAGGCGGCAGGGCGCCCGCGGTTTCCATCTCAGGCCGATCCTCGGACTCCACCTTGGGGATTGGCACGGCGACCGTGTCCGGCTCTTGCCGCCCATCGAACCCAGGCGGGACGAGCTCCGCGATATCCAAATCGTTGAGGTCCTCACCGAGGTTCGGGTCTTCAAGGGCCGTCTGGGCCGCAGGGAAGCCGGAAGTTGCCTCGTGCGCGGCGACCTCGTCGTCGAACGGCGAGGCCGCTTCCCGCGGTCCTTCCCCCAGACCCAAATCGGCCTCACCCCAGGGGGCGTTCGCTGCCTCAAGCTCGGCGCTCAGGAGGACCTCGTCTGCCCACGCGCCGCTTTGGACGAGGCCAGCCTGCAAGGACATCATGGACTCTAGCCAGTCGCCACCCGGCGCTGGTTGAGGCCTCTCGGAGGCGGAGAGGTCGGGTGCCTCCAGGCGGTCGGCCTCGCTCTCGTCGCCCGACCGATAAACGTCCTCAGGGGGCTGCGAGAGATCGAGCGGCAACGCGCCTAAGGAGTCGTCGCCCCGCTCTGACTCCTCGACGTCGAGCACCCGCAGCAGCCCGGAGTCGACGCCGAGTAAGCCGCCGGTGCCCTCGATGGGACCGACGCCGCCCCCGCTGTTGCCGATCTGCGACCGCTGCTCACCGTCGTCGAGATCGGCGATATCGCTCCACGACAACCCCGGCTGGCCTCGCCTCGGCAGGGGCGGCGAGAGCTCAGCCCAGGCGTCAAGTGGCACGTCCGCGTCACCGGCGCGATCGTCATCGGCGGGTTTGGGGCGGTTGCCTGCCTTTGGGGCAGCCCCCTTTCGGACGTCGTCCCTCTCCGCCATGAATTCGCCGAAAACCTCAAGAGTTATCAGGTCTTAGGGTGGATTATCGTGACCGTGTCTCGCCGAAGTCAACAAAACGGCTTCAGAAGCGAAGATCGAGTCGGGCCACGGCCTTGCCAGTGGGGCCATCGAGGCCGCCCGTGCCGCCCTTGCCCTTGAGCGCGTCGCTCGGAAACAGGACTCCGGCCTCCAAACCGGCCTCCGCGCTAAACGCCGGCATCGGGAAGTGGTGCCCCAAGTAGAGGTCGACTTCGGTTCCATAGAACCGGCTCGCTGTACCTCCGAACGCGTTTGTCGGCACGCCCCCGGCGCGGAACGTCGCGAATGGATCAGCGAAAGGCTCAGCGGCCCAGGCGGTCACGACGCCGATCGCCGTCGAGAGGCCGTTGGCTCTAAACGTCAGCCCCGGTGAGAGGTAGACCGCGTTTCGGACCGCCCCGTGGCTGGGCAAGTGCTCGTCGCCATGGGGCGCGACGCCGACGTTTGCCGGAGCCCGGACGCGCTCGGCGGCTCGTGCGGAGACATCGCGAAGAACCTCCCCGAACAGGACGAGGCCGACGTGATGGTCCGGGTCAAACGTGAACGCGCGGGCCTCACCGTCCTGCGGATCCGCGTCGCCCGAGGCGTAGCCCACCTCTATCGCGGCCGCGATCCCCGGGCTTTTAAAGGCCGCGTCGAGCCGCGCCATCCAGCCGAGCTGCCGCACGTCCACGTCGTGAACTTCGCTGGAGACGACCCGCTGTTGCCGTTGGCTCGTCCCGGTGACGTAGACCGCCTCGCTGATTAGACGCAGCCGGACGTCTTTGAAGAGGTCGGCCTCCATCAGCGTCATCGTCGCATCAAAAGCGGTGACCTTCGTGACCTCTAAATCCCCGTCGGTCTGCTCGCGATGAGCGAGATAGGTGCCGAAGCTCCGGCGCGCGCCCGGGAGCACAACGGCCCCGACGAGCTGCCAGGCCTTGTCCCCTTCGATGAAGCTGGCTTGGTCATCCGCCCATACCCAGTCCGCGCCGAGGACGAGGGTGAGGTCACCGACCGCCCCCTCGAGGAACGGCGACAGCGGCTGCGTCGCGAAGAGCAGCCGGTCGACGAGGTCTCCGTTCCAGGCGTCCCCGAACGAGCGGTGCCAGCCGGCGGTTCCGCCATCCGTGCGGTCCTCTCCGTCCTGCGCCAGGATACCCGTGCCCCAAGCACTCCCCATCTGCCCCGCGCGAATGACGCCTACGGGCGTGCGAACCTCGACGAAGGCCATCCGGGGCTCGATATTTGTCCACCCATCGTAGGCGTTCTCCTGATCTCCCCATCGGCTCGGCGCGTCCACGCTCCCGAGGGTGGTCGAGTCGCCAAAGATCTGGCCGGTCATCACGTCGAGCTCGAGGTGAACGTCGAGGTGAGTCGAACGCACGGTCGGCCGGAGGCGGAGACGCTGACGTCCGACGAGGTGACGCTCGGTGTGGGTCCCCTCCTCGTCCGTCGGGGCCGGATCAATCAGCTCGACCCGAAGGCGGTAGGTCGTCGGCACGTGGTACTCGAGCTCGGCACGGGCCCCGACGGGAGACAGCGCGGCGAGCGCGACAACGAGAACGGCATGATTCATCGGGGCGGGACCATAGCCCGATCGCATCGCCGCGTTGCATCCGAATCGATCGTTCGCCGATAGTTCGCCCGCATGAATCACCGTTCCAAGAGCCTCTTGCGCCTCTGTGTCCTCATCGCCGCGTTTTTTGGGTCGGGGTTTGCGCCGATCCACATCGATCCGGGTGATGCCAGCAGCCCGACGCTGCGCTTCACCAGCGGGCTCGACGTCCCCTACCATGTGCACACGGCGGGCTATTCGGGCTTGCCGTTCATGCGTGTAAGGGCGGCACTCGAGCGCGCGTTTACGACTTGGGAGGTGGACTGCTCCACCTTGCGCTTCGTGCGTGACCCCAACGGTCGTGATGGCCAGACGCCGCTTCCGGACGACGTGAGCGTGCTGCGCTTCGAAGAGCGCCAACTCCCGCGGGAGGTCAGCCCGGACCATACGCTGGCCTTCACCTTGCATGTCGGCGCGTACTGCAACGGGGTCGTCGCCGAGGCCGACATCACCTTCAACGCGGTTCAATTCGACTGGACGGATCAGGACGCAGCACTCACCGATAGGGTCCGCGACATCGAGTCCATCGCCCTGCATGAGATTGGACATCTCTTCGGCCTCGACCACAGCGACCTCGAGCAGTCGGCCATGTTCTTCGAGCAGCGGGTCGTGCGCCGCACCCTTCACCGGGACGACCGCGCGGGCGTCTGCGCGATCTACGCGCCCGCGCTCGGCGGGCCATGCCGCGCCACCGCTGACTGTCAGGCGCCCGAGGTTTGCCAACACCAGACCTTGAGCGACGGCTCGTCCGGCACGCGATGCAGCGGGCCATTGGGCCCTTCACGGCCCGGACAGCGCTGTGACGCCAGCGCCGACGTCTGCTCAAACGGCTGCGCGAACGGCTTCTGCCTCGAGGGCGGCTCATGTTCGGCGTTCTGTGAGCGGGACGCCGATTGCCCGGCCGCACTCACCTGTTTACCCGACGTGCTGGAGGGCGGAGGGCCGGTCGGGTATTGCCTCGACGTCACGTTATGTGAGGCCGACATCGGACTCTGCCCCGCCGGGCAGGCCTGCATACCGAGCCATCACCCGACCGAAGACCGGCTCCTCCGGGCGTGCGTCGACCGGCCCGGCGGGGGCGCCTTCGGGTCCGACTGCGCCTCACCTGATGTGTGCACCGACGGCGTCTGTGTCGCTGGCCGATGCACCCGCGCCTGCGATGTGGCCGCTGACTGCCCGGCCCCGTATGCCTGCCTCGACCTGGACTTCCCGCTCGGTGCAGGGGCCGTCGCGAGCACCCCGATTTGCCAAATCCCGGTGGTCCCCTGCGATGGGCCGGAGGACTGCGCGGAGGGCCTCGTCTGCCGCTTCCGAAATACCGGCGACGCGACGGTCTCCGACTGTGTTCTGGACGACGAACCGCGATCGGGACCGGGAGAGCCCTGCGCGAACGGCCGCGACTGTGACTCGGGCTTCTGCCTTGCGCGCATCTGCACCGGGGTCTGCGCCGCCGACGCCGACTGCCCG
>SHZC01000236.1 GCA_009692505.1 Myxococcales bacterium | reverse complement strand
GCGATCTTCGCCTTCAGCTTCAGGCAGCCGATCGTCACACCCCTTGGTGAACCGCTCGGAGACATCACCGTCTTCGATGTGGTCTCTCGCGATTTGTCCTCGCGCCAGCTTCGGTCCCTCGAGGCTCTCTCGAGGCACATCGCAGACCTCTGTGGGCACCTGGGCGGCGCGGTCAGCCTCAGCCGCCGTGCCGTGCCCACCCCGAGCCCAGATCCCCCGAGCCCAGGCAACCTCTTCCTGGACCGCTCCGACGAGGCCGCGATCTTCCTCGACAGCCAATGCAACGTGAGCCGGACCAATCGAACGGCCGCCCAGGCGCTCGGCCGCACGCCACGAGAGCTGCTCGGCCAGAACCTCTGGGACCTCATGCCCGAAGCGATCGGTCAGCCGCTCTACTGGGCCTGCAAGGCGGCCCTGAACGGTGGAGAGCCGGTCGTCGTCGAAGACGCCTTCCCGGTTGTTGGCCGCCGAAACGTGATCCGCATCTTTCGTGACCTCGAAGGGCTCTCGCTCCTGTTCTCCGTCGACCCGGAGGAGCCCATAAGTGAACGGCTTCGCGCGCTCGGCCACCGCATTCGTGAGGCGCAAGAGGACGAGCGTCGCCGCATCTCGCGGGAGTTGCACGACGTCATCGGGCAGGATCTCACGGTCATCAAGCTGTCCGCCGAGCGCCTTCGCCGGAAGCTCTCCATGAACGAGGCCTCAAGCGAACTCATCGAGCTCTGCGCCGCCATCGTGCGGGACACGGAGTCCGCCCTGCACTCCTCTCGCCGCATCGCCACGGAGCTTCGGCCAAGCTTGCTCGATCAGCTTGGGCTCAACGCCGCCCTCGAGTCGCACGTCAACGAGCTGAGCCGACGGACGGGCTTGGCTTGCACGCTGAACATCCCCATCTCGGACCGCAAGCTCGGCCCCGGTCGGGACACCGCTGTCTTTCGCGTGGTGCAGGAGCTGCTGACGAACGTCGTCCGTCATGCCGACGCCCAGAGCGTGGAGATCAACCTCTTTGACGTCGATGGAGCTCTGCGCCTCGAGGTTCGGGACGACGGTCAGGGCTTCCCGGAAGTGCCCAGCGATGGCCGAGATCGGGTCGAGGGCCTTGGCCTGCTCGGGGTTCGGGAGCGGGTCGCCGACGTTGGTGGTATAGTGGAGATACGATCCATCAAGGGTGTCGGGACTTCGGTGAATGTCCTGATCCCGATCCCCGACGCCCCAGAAATTTCGGAGTAGAGCCATGCGAATCCTCATTTGTGACGACCACGCCATCGTGCGCCGCGGGCTCGTAGACGTCATCTCGGAGCAGATGCCGGATTGTGTCATTGGCCAAGCGTCGTGTGACGCCGAGGTGATGCCGCTCCTCGAGCGCGAGCGCTGGGACGCGCTCATCTTGGACATCGGCCTGCCGCAGCGGAACGGGCTCGACATCCTGCGGGACGTCAAAGCCCGTTGGCCGGGGCTGCCGGTCCTGCTTCTGACCGTCTACGGCGAGGAGCAGTACTCCGGGCGCGCGCGCCAATTCGGCGCCTCTGGATTCCTGACCAAAGACGCGGCGCCCGACGAGATCATCCGGGCCATCGGGCTCATCTCGCGCGGAGCGACCTACTTCGTGGCCACGAACACGGCGGTCCCCACTTCGCTCGCCGTGGCCCCCCTGCCCGAGGCTCCCCGGATCCCCCTGTCCGAGCGCGAAGACCAAGTGCTCAAGATGTTGTCCACGGGCCTCACCCCTGGCGAGATCGCCGCGAAGCTCGATCTGAGCATCAAGACCGTGAGCACCTACCGCACGCGAGTCCTGCATAAGCTCGGGCTGTCCCGAACCGGCGAGCTCATCGCCTATGGCATCCGTAGAGGCCTCGCGGGCTGAGCGGGGCCATGCGCCCACTTTCGAGGCCCCTGAAGTGGATCGGCCCGGCCCTGAGCACCACCCTGTGCCTCGGGCTCGTCGGCTGCGGCGTTGAGCCCGGTCCATCGGAGGACGTGCTCGGCGTCTCACAGCAGCCGCTCGTCGCTTACTGTGAAGCGAACGTCGAGGGCAGCGGGGTGGTCGCCGTCGAGGACGACTACTTGCCCCATGTCGTGGCCTGCGAGAATGGCGCGGCCGACTTCGCCGCGCTTCAGGCCCAGGCGGTCGCGGCGCGCTCTTATCTCTATTATAAGCTCGGTCGCCAGGGCAGCATCGCCGACGGCACCGGGGACCAAGTCTACACCTGTGGCCGCCCGCCCGGGCCCCAACACTTCGAGGCCGCCGAGTCCACGCGAGGGCAGGTGCTCCGATACCGCGGCACCCTCATCGCCGCGTTCTACGTCGCCGGCGCGATCCCATCGACCGCCGACTGTCGACCGGCGGCGGGTGACCGCGACCCGACGAGCACCGAGCGGTGGGTGACCTACAACGAGGGGCGAAGCGGCGACGACCTCGAGCAGACCTCGCTGGGGTGGGTTGATCCAGGCAACCTCGCCAACCGGGGCTGCAAGTCCCAGAACGGTGCGAACTGCCTGTCCCGAGCGGGGCGGTCCTACGAGGAGATCCTGCACTTCTACTACGGCGAGGACATCGAGCTCGTGACGGCCGAGGGGGCCTGCGTCGAGCCGCCGCCGCCGCCGCCCGATCGGCCGACGGAGCCCCCTCCGCCGGAGCCGGACGCCCTGGTGCTTGAAGCAGACGCCGCAGTCCCCGACGCCCTCGTAGCGGAAGAGGACGCCGCGAGCGCGGACGCTCTTCCGCCTGAGGCCGACCTCGCCGCCCAGGGAGTCGACGCCGATCTGTCTGCCCTTGGGGTCGACGCCGCTTCAGGCTTCACGCCGGTCCAAGGCGAGGAGGTGAGCTTCAGGGGCGAGACCTGCGCTTCGACCGCTACCGGATCCCCGACGGTGTCCCTCTTGAGCGCCCTCTCCGTGATCCTCTGGCGGCTTCGTCGACGTCGCGGCTCTCGGGCGTGACCGTCGTGCGCCCGACCCCCCCTCGGGCGTGACCCTCGTGCGCCCGACCCCCCCCTCGGGCGTGACCCTCGTGCGCCCGACCCCCCCCTCGGGCGTGACCCTCGTGCGCCCGACCCCCCTTGACCTGCCGGTCGAAGGCCTGACCTGCGGGGCCTGCGCCTCGAGATTGACCAAGGTCCTGCAACGTCAGCCGGGGGTCCTCGAGGCCCACGTCAGCTTCGCCGTCGGTCGGCTCTCCGTGACGTACGACGCCGAGACCTCGAACCCAGGTTCGCTCTCGGACGCCGTCTCGAGCGCGGGGTTTGACGTGCCCAAGTCCACGCTGCGGCTGCGTGTCTCGGACGTGGATGCCGCCTCGAAGTGGGCGTCCGGACGCGAGGGGGTGGTCGGTGTCCGCCCAGCCCTCACAGGGGGCGCGGTTCGGTCGCCGCATGGGGAGCTGGAGATCCGGGTGCTCGGGGGGCTCCTCCGCGCGCGCACCGCCTGCGCCGAGCTTCAGGCTTTGGGCATCGCCTCCAGGGTCTGGGACGAGACGGATCTGGAAGCCGAGGCCGAGCTTCGGTCGGCGCAGGAACGCCGAAAGGAGGGGCTTCGCCTGCTCGTCGTCGGACCCATCGCCCTGTTTTTCATGATTCAGCACGAAGCGCACGACACGACCTCTCGGTGGATACAGCTTGGCTTGGCTGTGGTCCTGATGTTCGTCGGCGCGGCCCCGTTTCTAAGAGGTGCCGCCGCAGCACTCCGGCACGGGGCCGCGGACATGAACGCGCTCGTCGCCCTGAGCGTCGGCGCGGCCTTCTTCTACAGCGCGGCCGTCGTTTTTTTGCCCGAGATCGGGCCGCACCTCTACTTCGACTCGGCGGCGATGATCCTCTTCTTCGTGCTCCTCGGTCGGACGCTGGAGGCGAGGGCGCGAGGGCACGCGGGCTCGGCACTCCGGGCACTCCTCGCGCTCCGACCCCGGTCCGCGCGGCGCGTTGAGCCCTCTGGCGAGGAGACCGACGCGCCCATCGCCGAGCTCGAAAGCGGCGACCGCGTGCGTCTCCGTGTGGGGGACACGATCGCCGTTGACGGGCTCTTGCTCGAAGGTCGAGGCACGGTCGACGAGTCCATGCTCACCGGCGAGGTCCTGCCGAGGCTTCGAGAGGTCGGGGAGCCCGTCACCGCCGGCACGCGCTGGGTGCAAGGCACGGCGATCGTCGAGGTCCGAGGGCTCGGCCGGGACACGACGCTCTCACGGCTCGTCGAGGTCGTCCGCGCCGCCCAAGCGAGCGTCGCTCCGATCCAAAGCCGCGCAGACCAAATCTCCGCGATCTTCGTGCCCATCGTCTTCGGCCTCGCGGGCCTCACCGCGCTTGTGTGGTCCCTCTCGGGCGCCTCGGCGATCGAGGCCCTCACCCACGCGATGGCGGTCCTCATCGTCGCCTGCCCCTGCGCGCTCGGCCTCGCCACCCCCATCGCGCTCGTCGTCGCAACCGGGACCGCGGCCCGCGACGGCGTCTTGCTCCGGGAGGCCCGCGTCCTGGAGCGGGCCGCCGAGGTCGACACGGTCCTGCTCGACAAAACCGGCACGCTCACCCTCGGGCGCTTCGAGGTTGTTGAGGTGGTCGACCTTGCGGCTGTTGACGACACCCTCGGGGAGGCTGAGCTGTGGCGGCTCATCGTCGCCCTGGAGCGGGGCTCGACCCACCCGCTGGCGGTCGCGCTCGTCGACGCTGCGACGCGACGTGGTTTTGGCACGTCAGCCGTCGCCACTGACCTCGTCGAGGTGCCGGGGGCGGGTCTATCGGCCGTGGTCGACGGGCAGGTCGTGCGCCTGGGAACGCTCGCCTTCGTCAAGAGCCTTGACGATGTCGCGCCGGACAAGACGGGATCCACCTCCGTCCACCTCTGCGTCTCGGGCCAGCTTCGCGGCTCCGTGACGCTGCGGGACACGCTGCGCCCCGAGGCGGCCCTGGCCATCACCGCCCTGCGCGCGCTCACTCTACAGATGGAGGTCCTGACAGGGGACCGCCCGGAGGCCGCCCTCTTCGTCACTCAGGCGCTCGACCTGCCGTTGGCGCGCTCGACGACGACCCCAACCGACAAGCTCGCGCGGGTTCGCGAGCTCCAAGCCGCCGGACGGATCGTGGCGATGGTCGGCGATGGGATCAACGACGCGGCCGCGCTCGCGGCGGCTGATGTGAGCTTCGCGATGGGTGGGGGATCGGACGTTGCCCTCGGCGTGGCCGGTGTGACGCTCATGCACGACGACCCCCGGGCCCTCGCAAAGACCCTGTCTCTCGCGCGCCGGACGATGCGCGTCGTACGTCAGAACCTCGCATGGGCCTTCGGCTACAACCTCCTGATGCTCCCGCTGGCCGCCGGCGTGCTGGTGCCCTTCGGGCTCCCCTCGGTCTCGCCGGTCGTCGCGTCGTTCATGATGGCCACAAGCAGCCTCGTCGTCGTCGTCAACGCCCTGCGCCTGAGGTCGACCCCCGACACCCTGGGCCCGACCCCCTAGGCGGCGGCCGCCGTGGCGACCTCAATGAGCTGGCTGGAGGCGAGGGTGTCTCGAAGATGGCCGACCGTGTTCGAGGAGAGGCGCGTGCCGGACTTGAGCAGCAGCGTGCCCTTCTCGTTGTAGACGTCTTTGGCGATGACCATGCCCTCGCTGAGGGCTGCGGGAAACAAGACCGTCGCCTGCTTGCCGCCGATGCTCACGCGCACCTGAATCGTCGCGCCGGGCGCGGTGAGCGTGATGCACTCGTGCCGGCTGAGGTTCGCGCCGAAGCTCCGGAAGGCGACGGGATCAAGCACCTCGGGCAGGCCGCTGGAGAACGCAAACGAGTCGCGCATGAAGCTGGAGGTCAGCGAGCCCATCGCGATGTTGGAGAGCTCCCCGAGGAGGTCGGACTCTAGCCCGGCATGGTCCTCCGGAGAGAGGTGCGACGCGAGCGCCTTGGCACTCTCGAGATCAACCGCGATGGCGAGCCGAAGCTCCAGTTCATCGGCCACGCAGTGCATGACGATGCCGCTCGCGATCTGGATGGTTGGCACCGCGGCGTCGGTCGTCGAGATCGCGAAGCCGAGGCTCAAAAGGCCACAGGCGACCCGGTGCATATCCGAGGGGAGCTTCACCCAAGCGGGGCACAAACCGGCGGCGGCGAGGGCCGAGCGCGGGGCCACCGGGGCCGACGCCATCGGGGCCGGCGCAGGCCTCGGCGCGTGGGCGGGCAACGCGACGGAGGCAGCTGCCCCTTTTGGATTCCCGGAGGCAGCTGCCTCCTTTGGATTCCCGGAGGCAGCTGCCTCCTTGGGGGGGGGGGGGGGGGGGGGGG
>SHZC01000235.1 GCA_009692505.1 Myxococcales bacterium | reverse complement strand
TCCGCGCCTGCTCCTGTCTCTCCGGCTGCCCCGAGGGTGTGTGCAGCGGCGTGATGTGCCCCTTCGAGCCCTGCGACGGCCGACGCCAACTGCTCTGCGGGCGGGGCGGATGAGTGCCTCGTCATCCTGGAGACCCGGGAGCGGTTCTGCGCGACGCCTTGCCAGAACGAGTGCCCGCCCGGTTACGTCTGCTCCGACATCGATCAGCTCGATTCGAACTACTCCGCTCCGGTCGACGGGACGTGCATCGATCGGTGTTCGAACGTGAACTGTGGGGCCGGCCTCGTCTGTGACCCGCTCACGGGCGCCTGTGGTCAAGCGCCTTGTCGAACCAACGACGAATGCGGTCTCAATCAGTGGTGTGGTCGCGCAGACGGGGATTGCCACGCGACGGGCAACGGCCAGACGGCTCCGGCAGCGGGCGTATACCCGGACGGCCGGGTCTACCTGAGCGAACAGGCGGAGCGCGAGGAGACTGCGCTCTTGGCCGACATGGCCTACGCCTCGGGGGACATCCAGCTGCTCGGCTGTGCGACGGCCGCCGACCTCACCGGCGGGGCCATCGAGTTCAGCGGCACGGGCGCGCTCGCGCTTTCACGAGGAGGGCGGCACGCAGACGAGCGATCTCCATCTGGTACGCGACGCCGCGTTCCGCCTGGCCTGAACCTCGGTTTCCAGGTGTGTATCGGTTCCCCCTGAAACGGACGCCCGGGTGATCGTGGTCTACGCGGACCGTGGCGTCTGCACAGATGCAGGCTGCGTGGATGCCGGTGAGGTCCCGATTGCGGCGGATCACGGCACGGGGTCAGACCTCGAGCCGGACACGAGGGCTGGCGGCGGCGGCTCGGGCGGCTCGGGCGGCGGCGGCGTCCCTTAGACCGCCCGCGCGACTGCCGTGTAAAGCCCAGCCGTCCGGTCTTAGACAAGCCACCTGACCTTCCCCCCGTTCTTGCACCCACGACCCATTCCGGGCTTCATTCGCCGCCCGTGACGATGCCCACTCCCACCGACGGTCCGTCTCCGGGGCTCCGGCCCGGCCTCGTCTATGGCTGGCTCCTCAATGCCGCGGTGGGCGCGTCCATCTCGCCGTTCATCCTCGGCCTGCCGAACAGCGTCAGCGAGCTTGCATCACGGCTCGCAGCCTTGGGCTTCGACACGGGTCAATGCCTCGCCGCCGGGCTCGTCTCACTGGCCCTCGTCTGGGTCTGGTCGCTTTGTCGGTCACGACTCCCGCTCAGCCCGCGCCTCTTGGACCTCGTCGGGCTCGCGCTGCTCTGGGTCTTCGCCTCGACGCTCGGGCAATACCTCTTGCTCGAGGATCTGCTCGGCCCCGCCGAACGTCTGGCCGGAGATCACGGCTCGACCGGTCTCGTCCGCGTGCTCCTTATCGGTCTGACCTGCCTCCTCGTGCCGCTCGCGGCGTTCGGCGGCGGGCTCCTGAACCGAGCGAGGCTCAGATTTATCGCCGTGGGCCTCGCCTGCGGTGCGTCCGCGCTCAATCACTTCATCCTCGACGCGGACTATGCCGGCGCGCATTTGCTCTTGTCGACCGTCGCGGCGACGCTGTCTGGCACCGCCTTGGCCGGGGCGATACCCACCCCGAGCAGGCGGTGGCTTCTGGGCCTCGTCCTCATGATCGCGGCGGGCGTCGTTGCGGTGGTCGTGCCTCCGGGGAACCGGACGCGGCGCCTGCTCGACCGTCTCGACGGCGACGCGCTCGCGCCCTTCATCCTCAGGATGCATGAGACATCGGGCGTGAAAAGCTACGACCCCCGGCCCGAGGAGGCCGAGTGGTTTGTAGCTCGGAATCGGGCGAAACACCTGCCGCCGACGAGCCCCCCGCTGCTGACAGAGCCGCCGATCGTCATCCTCTACGCGATCGACTCGCTGCGCGCCGACGTGCTCGATCGATTCCCGGGCGAGTTGCCGGAGCTCACGCGGCTTCGGGCCGAGTCGGTCGACTTCTCGTCGGCCCGCGCGCCCGGCTCGCAGACGGTCTACACGCTCGCCGAGGTGATGAGCGGCAAGTATTATTCGCAGCAGTATTGGACCTCTCGAAAGGTAGAGGGCGTGTCCTGGTTATGGCCTCACGCGGACAAGACGCCGAGGTTCCCCGAGGTGCTCAGGAAGGCCGGCATCGAGACGTTGACGCTGACGCCGGCCATCTGGATGGTCAATGAGTACGGCATCGTTCGGGGCTTCAAGGAGGAGACGTTCGTCGCCCCGAAGAAGGGGGAGAAGTACACGGCGGGCGCGGTGGTCATGACCGCCCTGATCGAGAAGCTCAAGACCCACGGCGAGGGGCCGCTCTTCGTCTTTACGCACAACCTCGACCCTCACGCCCCCTATGACCGCGGGGGCAAAGGCGGCACGGACTTCGAGCGGTATGTCCGGGAGGTCGCGCTCGCTGATCGTGAGATCGGGCGACTGCGCGAGGCGCTCGTCTCGACGGGGCTCTGGTCGCGGACCGTGCTCATCGTCACGTCGGATCACGGGCAGGCCTTCGGCGAGCATGGCACCACCACACATGGCAAGACGCTCTACGACGAGCTCCTGCGCGTGCCGCTGATCATCCGCGCGCCCGGCTCCGCCGCCCGCAAGATCACGCAGGACGTCAGCCTGATGGACTTGGGCCCCACCGTGCTTGAGCTCATGGGGCAGGCGACCCCGCGACACTTCATGGGGCAGAGCCTCCAGCCGTTTCTTCGGGGAGAGGATCCCGTGCTCACGCGCCCCATCTGCGCCGAGGGTCGGCTCAAGCAGGCCATGCTGCTGCCCGACGGTTTGAAGATCATGCGGGACCAGCGCACCGGCGCGGTCGAGCTCTACGACCTCAAGGAGGATCCAACGGAGCTTCACGACGTCTTCGACAGCGACGATCCCGAAGATCAGGCGCGGCTGTCCCGCCTTCACACCTTCTTCGACGTGCACAAGATCCGGAAGAAGGGCTATGTGATCCCCTATCGGCCGTAGCGAGTCTGGGTGCAGCGTGTTGGGACAGTCAGAGATAGGCGTGGGCGAATCGGCACCGCGAATAAGCGCGCTCAGCGCATCGGTGCTCGCGTGGTCTTTGGCGATGGTCGTGGCGACCGTCGCGCTGGTCTTGAGCAGCGGGCCGTCGCTTGAGGTCCGTGTTCGCCTCTCCCTTCACGCCTACGACCTCGGCCACGGCCTCGCGCTGTGCCTCGTCTCCGGCGTCGTTGTGCTCGCGGCCGAACGGCTCCTGCGGGGCGTCCCTTTCGGCAGGAACCGCACGGGCCTCTCGATCCTCACGGCTTTTCTCTGCGCGCTGGGCTTGGGCGCCTTCGTGCTGCCGGAGGACCTGATCAACCTCGCCGACCGGCTCTCGACCGCGATCCTGCCCGCGCCGCTCCTCGTGGCCCTCCTCGTCACGTCCGTCGCCGCCCTCTTCCCCGCCGCCCTGTTCTTGGGCCTGGTCCTCGCCCGCCGTCGACTCCGACCGCTCGGGCTCGGACTCGGCCTGACGACCCTCGCGCTGAACAGCCTCGTCCTCACGGGCGACTATGCCGGGGTCCACGTCTTCATCGTCGTGCTCGGCGTCGCGCTGACCGCCTCGTCTCTGCTCGGTGCCCAAGAGCCCGCTTTCCTGAGCGCGACCGTCTCATCCCGACGCGTTCGGATCGTCTGCCTGACGCTCGCCGTGCCCCTCGTCTCGTTTTCGGTCTCCATCTGGCCTCGGCCCATCGTCGGCGCGGCGTTGACGAGCCGGGGCGGCGCGATCCTGCTGCCCTTCCTGGCCGCCGCTCACCGAAGGACGGTCTCGACGTTTGAACACCCCGATGGGGCCGAGCTGCCGGCTTCTTCCCGGCAGTGGTTCGTCAGCCGCGCCGAAGCGCAGGACGTGCCCCCAAGTTCAAACGCCCTCCTGCCCCGCAACGGTCTGCTCCTGCTCTTGACCATTGACGCGGCCCGCGCCGACGTCTTCTTGAACCCGAAATACGCCAAGCGACTGCCGGAGCTGACGCGCCTGCGCGCCGAGTCGGTCTCGTTTGAGCAAGCGCGCTCCCCGGCCTCTCAAACGTATGTGACGCTGACCACGCTGTTCTCGGGCAGGTACTACTCCCAGCAGGCCTGGACGCCGAAGACCGAGCGCGGGCGGGGCAGGACTATGCCGCATGAGGATGGCGCGCCCCGATTCCCCGAGCGCTTGGCCGCGATGGGCCTGCCGACCGTCACCTACGCGAGCGCCGATTACCTGATGAATGAGCACGGCGTGCTGCGGGGCTTCACCGAGGAGAAGTTCGTCAAGAACACCCCTCATGCCCGCGAGCTCGTCGATCTCGCCATCGCGCGACTCGGCCGCGACACGGACGCGGGCCTCTTCTTGTTCATGCATTTCCTCGACGCGCACTTCCCCTACGACCGCGGGGGCAAGACCGGGTCGCAGCTTGATCGGTACGTCGCCGAGCTCGCGATTATCGACGCCCAACTCGGACGCCTGCGCGCGGCGATCACCGCGAGAGGGCTTACGGACCGGACCGCGATCGTTCTGAGCGCGGACCACGGGGAGGCGTTCGGTGAGCACGGCAAGACCCAGCACGCCACGACGCTCTACGAGGAGCTGGTCCATGTGCCGCTCTTCATCCTCGTGCCCGGACTCACGCCGCGTCGCGTGCAGATCCCGGTCTCGCTCGTTGATGTCGGCCCGACGGTGCTCGAGCTCTACGGCCTGCCGACCCCCGCGACCTTCATGGGGGAGAGCCTTGTCCCCCTGCTCCGCGGCGAGGACGTCCGACTCTTTCGCCCGCTCGTCCTGGAGTCGGGGCGCCTCATGCGCGCGATGTACTTCGAGGATGGGATGAAGCTCATCGTCGACCGCCACCGGAACCTCACGGAGCTCTACGATCTGTCGGCCGACCCACGGGAGCTCAACAACCTCTTCCAGCCTGGGGATCCTGACAGCGAGCGGCGACTTCAGACGCTCACGGCGTACTTTGAGACGCACTCGGTCGAGCGACGGAGCCTGCCTGTTGCCTATCGTCGATAGTCTCCTAGCGATACCCTCGCGCCACTTCGCCCGCCGACAGGCCTCCCCGATGCCCGACCCAAACCTCTCCGCCTTCATCTGGTCCGTCGCGGACCTGCTCCGTGGCGACTACAAGCAGTCCGAGTACGGCAAGGTCATCCTGCCGTTCACCGTGCTGCGCCGCCTCGACTGCGTGTTGGCATCGACGAAGGTCGCAGTGCTCGCCGAGAAGGCGCTGCGCGAGGCGGCGGGCCTGAACCCCGAGCCTTTTCTGCTCAAGAAGTCGGCGCAGTTCTTCTACAACACGTCGCCGCTCGACCTGAAGAAGCTCATGGGCGACCAGGACCACATCGGCGAGAACCTCCGCGCCTACATGCAGGCGTTCTCGCCCGCCGTGCGCGACATCTTCGAGAGCTTCGAGTTCCACACCCAGATCGACAAGCTCGCCAAGGCGGGGCTGCTGTACCTGGTGACCGAGAAGTTCGCGAACATCGACCTGCACCCTGCGGCGGTGAGCAACGCGCAGATGGGCGGCGTGTTCGAGGAGCTGATCCGCAAGTTCGCGGAGCTCTCGAACGAGACGGCCGGGGAGCACTTCACGCCGCGTGAGGTCATCCGCCTCATGGTGAACCTGATCTTCATCGAGGACGATGACGCGCTCTCCAAGCCCGGCGTCGTGCGCTCGCTGTACGACCCCACCGCCGGCACCGGCGGCATGTTGAGCGTAGGTGGCGAGCACCTCGCCAGCCACAACCCCGATGCCCGGCTGGTCATGTACGGCCAGGAGCTGAACCCCGAGTCCTACGCCATCTGCAAGGCGGACATGCTCATCAAGGGGCAGGACATCGCCAACATCATCTTCGGGAACACGCTCTCGGCCGATGGCCTGCACGGCAAGCACTTCGACTACATGCTCTCCAATCCGCCGTTCGGCGTCGAGTGGAAGAAGATCGAGAAGGAGGTCCGCAAGGAGGCGGAGACCCAAGGCTTCAACGGGCGCTTCGGCCCCGGCCTGCCGCGCGTGAGCGATGGCTCGCTGCTGTTCCTGATGCACCTGCTCTCGAAGATGCGGCCCGCGAGGGAGGGCGGGAGCCGCTTCGGCATCGTGCTCAACGGCTCGCCGCTGTTCACCGGCGGGGCGGGCTCGGGCGAGAGCGAGATCCGCCGCTACGTGCTGGAGAACGATCTGGTCGAGGCGATCATCGGGCTGCCGACCGACATGTTCTACAACACCGGCATCAGCACCTACGTGTGGATCGTGAGCAACCGCAAGCCGG
>SHZC01000035.1 GCA_009692505.1 Myxococcales bacterium | reverse complement strand
CGCATCGAGCGAGGCCAGGTCGTCGAGGAGCCCGCGCCATTCACCACGTTCACCCGGACCGCGGCGAGCCTGCTCGGCATCCCGCTCTGGAGGGAGGTCAAAAACGCGCCTCGGCTGGTCACCGGGCGCTGAGCGTCGGCCGCGTTCACTCTGCGTCCCCTCACAAGTCACCCGGAATCGGGCGTCCAAGCCGTCCAAGCTCGCTGCGCACGACCGCGAGATCGTAGTTAGCCTCCGGAATCTCCCTTCGTGCACGCGCAATCCGCGCCACCCACCTCCCCATCACCGCTTTCCCCTCCGGGGTCCAGTGGGGCGGTACTTGGGGTGGGAGATGAGTAACTCCCGCGGCTGCAAATGCACTCAGCGCGAACTCGATTGCGTCTCCTGGATTTGGCGTCAAGCCGAAGATCGCATCTTCCCCAGGACCGAAGAGTGTATTAAGTGTGGAGACACATACATAGCCCCTGACAACAGAGATCCTGTATCCCGCATAACGATGCTCGGCAGCGAAGACTGTCAGCGGCATCAGGCACGTCTTGACCGACTCGGGAGCCACCCACGAGGAGACGACGGTGTTTCGCGTGCCATGCGTCACGCTGGGCGAGTCCACCGAGCGGCCCGCGTCCGTGCCGTACTCTGTGGCAACCACCTGTGTCGGCTCACCGATTGGGCCCTGAGCGTAATTTGGAAGACCTCAGAGTTCCTCCAGGGAACCGACTCGAAGCCCTCAAGGGGGATCGTGCCGGTCAGTACAGCATCCGCATCAACGGTCACTGGAGGTTCTGCTTCTCGTGGAACGACGGGGGTCGAGAGCCTTGAACTTGTGGACTATCACTCATGAACGAGATCGTAAGTATTGAAGAGGTGAACCGTGGACACCAACGATAGGCTCGGCCCGATTCATCCTGGTGAGATCGTCGACGAGGACTTCCTCAAGCCGCTGTCCATCAGCCAGTCCCGACTCTCCAAGGACATTGGTGTGCCTCCCGTGAGGATCAACCAGATCGTTCACGGAAAGCGGGGCATCACGGCGGACACGCCACTGCGCCTGGCCAAGTTCTTCGGGACGACCGCTGAATTCTGGATGAACCTGCAAATTCACTTCGACCTGGAGGTTCAACGGAACGTGTCATCTGAGCAGTTGGAACAGTTCAAGGTGTTCCATGCGGCTGGGTGAAACGAGGCTCCCGACAAGTCGAAGCTGAGAACGCTGGCCCGACTCTCCGACGTCTCAGACCTCAGAGAAAGAGGCGGACGCCCAGGAGCGTCACGATGCCGCCTTGTCCGGTGTCGGTCATGACGCGGCGGTCCTGGCCGGCGTAGTCGAGCTGGACCTCGGCCATCACGGCGAAGGGCTCAAAGAAGTAGTCCAGACCGAGCGCAGAGTAGAGGCCCACGTCCGTCCCGGTCTCCGTGTGTTGGCCAAAGCTCTCCTCGCCCGCCGAGCCCGTCACGACCGTCTCGATCATGAACGTCCGCAGACCGAGCGCGACGAAGGGGCGGACCTTCTGCGTGGGCAGAGGAATGCGATACAGTGCCCCGATGGTCAGGTGCGCTTGACTTTGTTCGAGCTGAAACCGAGGCGCCAGACCCCCGGGCAGACGCCCATCTGGGTCGCCCGTTCCCTGCGCTTTTGGCGACGTATATCCGCCCGAGAGGAGGACCTGAAGATCGCGGTTGAGCGGCGCGGGGAGCGGCAGGGTATAGCCGAGCTCGAGCTCGGTGAGGACCGCGGTCTCAAGGGGCGAGAAGACCTGGTGAATGCCCACGCCGATCTTGGGCGTCAGCACCAGGCCCACTTTGGCGAACCCCGCCGACTCATGAGGCGTGGCCGCCGCTGCAAGGCCGGGGAGCGTCGCCAGCGCCGCGGAGACGAGAGCGTGGTTTCGGGTCTTCATCACTGCACCGTCCGATCAACCGTTCGACTCACGGCCATGCCGTTGAAGCCACCCGCGACAAAGAAGAACGCGCTCTCTTGCGCCATCCCCGCATAGACCCGCGGCTCCGTGAGGCGCACGCCGAGGTTGTTCCAGGCGCGAAGATCTCCTGGCTCGCCCGGGGCCTGGTTACACCCGGGGTCCTGGCTGGCGATGCAGAGCTCCGCCGAGATGCCGCCGTCCGTCGGCCCTGAGCGTCCACCGAAGGCGAAGAGGAAGCCGTTTGCCGAGCCGCCCGCGTAGCCGGCGAGGTCCCCGCTCACGCTGTCCGTCCGCGTAAAGGCCGTCAGCCCGCCGTCTGGGAGCAGCTCCGCGAAGTTCACCTCTCGCGTATAGCCGCCATCCGTTCGACCCGGCCCCACGAAGAGAACCGTCCGTCCAGCCGGTACAGCGCGGGCGTCGGCGTTCGTGACCGCGACGACGGTGTGCTCCGCCCGGCCCGCGCCGAACGGACTCGCTGAGGGGACGAATGGGGTGACGGATTGCGCGCCCGTCGGGCCGATGTCGACCGTGGCCGACTCCCAGGTGTTCAGCACGCCTATCGAGTCCCGGCCACCAAAGACGAGGAGGTGCCAGCGACCCGCAAGGGCGCCCCGAACGGCGACCGCGCTCGCGGCCTCGCGAGCGGTAGAGAGCGCACCGACGGTGGCCCAGACGCCGAGGCTGCCGTTCTGGAGCGGGACGAGGTCGGGCGTCACGTCAAACCCTGCGTCCGTGTATCGCAACGAGACGGCGTCCACTTCGTCAAGGAGCTTGACGGTATCGACGCCATCGCCAGCGGCTTCCGTTCGGTAAATGCGGTAACCGACGGCGCCCGGAATCGAGGTCCACTCGAGCGTGAGGTGTAGCCCCGGCAGCGCCGGCAACTGCACGACGAGCGCTTCACCGGCCAAGGACTCGCCAGAGGGATTGTTGCTATCGGCCGGGCCGAAGATGGCGGAGATCCGGTAGTGCCACAGCCCCTGACCGAGTCCCATCGGTGCCTCCTCATCGAGCGTGAGATCCAGGTCGACGACCTCGGGTGTCTCAAGCGGATCGAGGATCTCCGCCCGATTGACCGAGGCCGTAGCGCTCGTGCCGTCGTGGCCGCCGAGGACGTACAAGAATCGTCCGATTCGCGCCGACGCCGCGAAGGTGCTCGGCGCGGGCAAGCTGCGGACTTCTCCGCGCCACGCCGAGATGTCGCCGAAGACATCAACGCCGGCTGCCTCCACCGTGTCGAGCGCGCCTGCGGTCGAGCCGTCGTCGCCGCCGATGGCATAGACGAATCGACTCGTGCGGGTCGGTCGGCCGGCCAGGAGCGACAGGGCCCGGCGCGGGACCGTCATCTCGGTCTGCGCCTCCCAGGCCGAGAGGTTTTGCGCGGGCGTCTTGATGGAGACCGCCGAGTACTGGAAAGACGCGCCGTCGGCGTTGACGACGATCACGAGGCAGATGCTGCCGGTGGCGAACTGATCGGCCGGCAGCTCCGCGACGACGACGGTGTCGGACGACTGGACGCGATCGATGTTTGCGTTCGCCGACGTGACGTTCCCGGTCGCCGGATCGCGGCACTGCATGGAGACGGAGCCGCCCGCGGCCACATCGAAGTTCTCACCCAGGATGCGGGCCGACTGGACTCCATTGCCGTCGAGCGACGCGGGCTCCACGGCGTCGATGACCGGGGGCTCCGTGGCGGTGACCGTGATGCCGCCCGGCAAGAGGCCGACAGTCGCGTCGGGGTTGACGACGATGAGGTCGTAGGCGCCGGGCGTGAGGCCTTCGGGGACCACCGCGGTCAAACGGAGCGCATCGACCTGCACAACCGCGCGCAGGGCCGTCGCGCGGGCAGCACTTAGGGCGGCCGAAGGGTTGAGATAGGCGCGCGGCGTGGAGACGAAGCCCACCTCAACGCCCGTGCCGCGGATGGTCACGGCGGTCGACACCGTTGGCGAAACGAACGCCGGATCGACGGCTTCTATCCCGACAGTGAGATCGTCGGTCACGCGCAACGCCCCCGCCAGCGCGCCGATACATCCCAGCCGACTCGTGACCTGCACGCTCCACTCCCCCGGCGCGAGCCCGGCCGGCAACTGCGAGAGGAGCTTGTTCAATCGGCCCGGTGCGGCCTGAGCATCGAGCACGACCTCTTCTCCGTTGGGACCGAGCAATCGGACGTCCTCCGGCACGGCATCAAGGCCCGTGGTGTAAATCGTCGCCTGGATCGAGATGCCGTTGTAATCAACCGGCGGGTCGATGAAGAACACGAGCGGCGTGGGATGGACGAGCAGGCCAACCGGCAGAACATCCGTGCAGCCATCGGCGTTGGAGACCTCGAGGTCGTAAGTCCCGGCGACGAGCGCGTCCCCAAACTCGACCTCGAGGCGCGTCTCGTCGATGAACCGTGTGACGCGCGGCACCTCACCGTCCGCAGTGACTCGGGCAACAGGCGTGAAGTTTCGCCCGATGATCGTGATCACCTCCTCGGCCCGCTCGCAGATCTCCGGCGGGCGAACCTCCAGGATTTCCGGCACGGGCACAATGTAGAACAGGCCGGCCGCGGTCTCCTCGCAGCCCGAGGGATCGGCGTTTCGTACGCGCACGATCTGCTCGCCTTCGGGCAGCGCCGCGCGAGAAATCGTGGTCGTCAGGCGCGTACAGGACCGCGCATCGAGGGCTTGGTCCCCTGGGAGATCGACACAATCATCGACGGCGGCGACGAAGGGCTGTCCGCCGATCTCAAGCTGCGGTCCTGCGCCCGCGAAGCTCAAGAAGCCGGTGCCTCGAATCGTGATCACGCGATCTCCGGCGTCGATACAGACCCCGGCCGGATCGACGGAGGCGATGGTCAAGGCGGGCGGCACGGTGACGCGGTCCGGCGAGGTCGTCGAACAGCTCATCGGCGCGGGATCACGCACGGTCACCGCGAGCAAGCCGGGCACCAGCGAGCCCTGATCCACTCGGACCATGAGGGTCGAGCACAGCGCCCATGCCAGGTTGCCCGTCTGTTGGGCGATGCAGTCGCGCACCTCCTCGACGACCGCGACCGCGCCCCCCACCTCGACCTGTGGCGATTGACCTCCAAGGACGATGAAGGCCTGACCGGTCATTTCGAAGGTGCGCGCGCCGTCTTCGGTACACAGCAAAGCCGGCGTCAAAAGGGCGATCTGCGGTGGGCTCACGGCGAGCACCGGCTGGGCTGAAGTGTCGCTGCATCCGGCGGGGACCGGGTTCGTGACGGTCACGAGGACCTCGGCGGCGCGGGCTGCGGCGGGATCGACCGACGCGGTCAGGCGCGTGCACAGCTCGACGACCACGCCCTGCGCTTCAACGGGCACGCAGTCCGTGGCCGAGGTCGTCACCGTCTCTACGTCGCCCACCCGCACTGCCGGGAGGCGGCCGTCAATCATCGCGAAGTGGGCCCCCGACAAGACGATCTCGGCTTCTTGGCCGTCGTCACACAAGAGGGCGGGGCCGACGTCGGCGACGGTCGGCGGCGGAAGCAGTAGGAGAGGGAGGCTCGTCGACGTGGCGCAGCCGGCCGGCTCTGGATTGGTGATCGTGAGCGTGGGTCGGTAGGGCGCGTCGAGGACGGCCTGGGGCATCGTCACGGTCAACGACGTGCAGCGGCGCACGACGCGACCGGCTGCGGAGAGCGCCTCGCAACCCGCAGGTGTGGAGACGACGAGCGAGATCGGAGCCCCGGCCGCGTCCGTCGCCGTGACGACGGGCAAGACGCCGTCGATGTCCAGAAAGTCAAGGCCATTGACGATGATGTCTCTCGGACCTTCGGCTGTGCAGCTCACGGGCGGGTCTGCGGTCATGATCACCGGCGGGGGCACAACGCGGATCGGCAGCTCGTCGACCGAGGTGCAGGCCGCGCTCTCGGGGTTTTCTACCGAGAGACCGGGCGTTCCGGGCTCGACGAGGCCCTGCGCGAGCTCTAGTGTTGCCTCGGCGCACATTCGCGACACGAGGTTCTCCGTCGGCAACTCCACGCAGCTCGAGAGCTGGGCCACTGTGACCGCCGCGCCCCCGAGCGTCACGGTCGGCAGGGTCCCGGCCACGTCGAGCAGCCCGCTGCCGGTCAACGTGACCGTCCGGCTCCCGTCCGCGAGGCAGACGATCGAAGGTTCGGCCACGAGCAGGACCGGCGCCGGCGTCGCCACGAGATCTCCGTTGGTCTCGACGCTACATCCTGCGGGCGTGGGGTTTGTGACGCGGATCGGGGGCGCGACAAACGTCCCCGGGGCGACCATGGGGAGGCCGCGCGGCAAGGTGACGCGCGCTTGCGTGCATCGTGCGACGACCCGACCATCCGTCGCCACATCCTCGCATTGGTCAAGGCCGTTGACCATAACGACCTCGCCGGCGATGACGACCTCGGGCAATACGCCGTCGATGCTCAGGAGACCCGTGCCGGTCAGCACGAGCTCATTTGTCGCTTGCTCGTTGCAAACAAGAGGCGGTGTGACCGTCGCGAGCGTCGGGGCCGGGACGAGGGTGAGCACAGTCGCGCTCGTGTCCTGACAGCCCGCGGGCTCGGGGTTCGTGACGACAAAAGTGGCAAGAAACGGCGCGTCGAGCAGCGGGCGCTCCATCTGCGGGATGACGACCGCGAGTGCTTCACAACGACGGACGACGTGGCCGAAGGTCTCCAGCTCCTCACAGTCGCCGCTCAGGCCCGTGACGGTGAGCGCGACGGCGTCGCCCGTGGGCTGGGTGAGCGTGACGGCAGGCACCACACCATCAATCTCCAGAAACCCCGTGCCGTGCAGGGTCACCTCCCGCGGACCCTCGGCCGGGCAGGCGATGGGGGGATCGGCGCGGACGATCTTGGGCGGCGAGATGACCCGAAGGGGGATCTTCCCGACGGAGACACAAGGAGCGGTGGCCGGGTTGTCGTAGCCCACGTCGAAGACCCCGGGTGCCAGGCTGTCCCTTGCGAGCTCAATCGTCGCGTCCGTGCAGACGCGTCCCGGCGAGGTCGGGTGGGCGATGTCCGTGCAGCCGCTGAGCATCTTGGTCTCGAAGCGGGTGGGGTCTTCGACCGGGCCGATGGGCACGGTGGGCTGCGTGTCGCCGATGCTCAGGAAGTCCTTGCCGCCGAGGGCGAGGGTCCGGGGGCCCTGGGAGAGACAGGTGATGCCCGGGGAGATCCCCACGAGCGACGGGGCTTCCACGGAGACCAGTGCGTCGTCGAGGCGTGCCTCCCGACCAGCCGCGTCCCGGGCGACGAGGTCATGAAGGCCCGGCGCGAGAGCCAAGGCGTCGTCGACGAGCACCGTCATCTTCGACTCGCTCTGCCAGGACAGCAGCGCGGCGTTTTTGCCCTCGGGTCGACCGGAGAACTCCGTGGACACAAGCGGGCTCGTCGCGCCGTCCAGCAGGCGATCGCGGTGAAGTGTCAGAGTTGGAAGCTCAAGACCCGCCACGCCCGCCACGTCGAAGGGCAGCGGCGTGAAGTGGGTCCCCGTGATGACGACGGACGTATCGAGTTGGGCCCGACAGACATAGAGCGGGTCGGGCAGGCGTTCGAGGGTGGGGGCCGGACCCGTAAGTTGCTCTTCACAACTCCAGGCTGCCAGTCCCAAAAGGACGACGGATAAATGACTGCGCACGCGGCTCCCCCAGGTTCTCTCAGACAACTGACGAGGCCCTACGGATCTCCCGACTTCTTGGCTCAAAAGGCGTTGCGGCCCTGAAAGCCGTGACCGCCCCGTTTACTCCCGCAAAATCAGGCTCGCCGACGACTCCCCCTCATTCGCGGTGACGATCGCGGCACCGTCGGCTGTGGCGGCGATGCCTTCGGTCCCGACCGTGCTCGCGGTCGTCGGCGTGCCCATCTCATCGCGGCCGACCTTCACCGCCTGAACGAAGAGAGGGACGGCGGCGTCGCTCACGTCCCAGACGCCGATCGGCCCAGCGCCCGTCCGGCGAGATGTCCACGGCGTGCTTCATGGGCCCGACCGGGAGCTCGAAGACCACCTCTCCGAAGGCGTCCGTGTCCTCGACCTTCACCACGACGAGCGAACCCTGCCAGTCGGTCGACACGCCATCGCCGTCCACGACCGGGCGCGTGCGGGTCAGTGCCGCGTATTTGCCGTCGGGGAAGAAGTCCACATGTGTCAACTCACCTTCGCCCGTGTCCTCGGGGAACGAGGCGCGCTCTCGCTTGAGCTTCAGGGCACCCTCCTCGATGGAGAGGAGCGAAATCTTGCGCGCTTTGGACGAGGCCAGGAGGGCCAGATGGGTGCCCGGCACGACCTTGATCACCTCCGCATTGTCCGAGGCGCCCATCACCAAGTGGTCGGCGGACGCGCCCCGCCAGACCTGCGCGGCCGCCTCTTCGTTCTCACCGGTCTCCTTGTCGTCGGTCCCGCAGGCGGGGAGTAGACCGATCGGAAGCACGGAGGGGAACAAGAACCGGGGGGGGATCTTTCAGGGTCATTTCAGCTCTCCTCAGAATCGAAGCAGCAGCTCCAGTCGGAGCTCGTTGTTGCGAAAATCGCGGCCCGCCAATCCGAGCGAGGGCACGTCGTTGGACTCGGTGATGTGGTCGTATTCCAGTCGCAGGAGCACAAACTCGCGGGAGGTCTCGGCGGAGAGGCCAGCGGTCAGCACGGTGAAGTCCCAGGTGGACGCCTGGGACAACGCGGGTGAACGCAGGGCGATGCCCCCGTGGGAGACCGTGCTGTCGTCGATGCGATAGCGGTCGGAGCGGGCAACGGGAGAGACGCTGCGGAGCCAGGGGCCGTCCAGCACGGGGACGCGGTAGGACACCTGCACGTCCGCGGCGGACCGGCGAAGCAGACCCTCAGCGCTCGTTACGCCCTCGGCAACTGCAAAGAGGCCGGGTCCCTCGTATCCGAGCCGGGCGTCGCCCCATCGCGCGGTCCGGTCCGTCTTGGCGTGCGGCAGAGACGGGTAACCGGCGAGGCTGGCCCGAAGCTCGTCTGTGCCTGCCTCATTGGCCAGCTCGCCCAGGAACCCAAACGCCTCGAGAAATGCGCCAGAGACCGAGGAGCGGGCGCGCGCCCCATAGGTCGGGTTGTTGCCGGAGAAGACGCGGCCGGGATCGTAGGCCAGCACGTTGAGGGTGCCGCGCTGCGCCTGCGAGGCCTGCACCGGGGCGAAGCCGAGCGGTCTTCCCACGGCCAGGCCGGCTGGCCCCAAGTCTGACTCGTCTCCCAGGCCAGATGCATCTCGGGAGCGGACCAAGAGATCGTGCCCGCCAGCGGCTCGCGGCGTGCCGGGCGCGACAGGTGGGTGATGAAGGAGAGCGGGGGGAGCTTTCGAACGCCTGCGGAGGAGACGCACCTTCGGTCCGCCAACTTGCCCATCCCTCCGCCGGCATTATCCGGTTCAGGTTCGCGGGATTGTTCTCAGGCGGCGCAGAGCACCACCACCCCGTGAGCAAGTCGGCGGCACCGTAGGCTCAGGCCGCGCCGGCGCGCAGGGCCGAACGAAGTCGACCACAGGGCGATTGCACCTTGAATCGGGACGACGTGCTCGGTGATCCCTGCGCCCCTCGAGGGGTCTGTAACGTTGGGTTGAGGCGACTGCGTGACGCTGCGGGGTGGTTCGACTCCCGGCGCAGTGGCCCGGGGGGGCTCGCTCAGAGGGCGCACGCCGTCGGAGGCGCTTCGTTGACGCGTCGGGCCGGTGCGCGCTGTTGCGGTCGCGTAGCCAAGAGACGGTGCGGGCGGACCGTTACGTCGACGAGGCATTACAAGCCTTCGAGACTGGTCTTCTGGCCCTGGTCCCGATTGTGGAGGCCTCGGAGGAGGCGACCGGGGCGTTCACCGAGCTGTCCATGGGGTGCTCGTGGAGCATCAGAGCCAGCGGGACCCGTTCATGGCGCTGCGGGTCCTCAATGACATCGGGCAGTTCTGGCAGGCCTGGCGGCGCGATCACCCGGAGGCGCGGACGCTGCCGATTGTCATGCCCATCGTCGTCTATAACGGCGAGCGGCCGTGGACCACGAGCTGCGGCAGCGAGAGCTTTTCTCAGCGATGGGGCCAATCGGCGCGGTCGCGCTAGAGGCGCTCAAGCAGATACACGACGCGAAGGTTGGCGCGCGGGCAGTCGACTGGGTGCAGCGCGTGGCGAGCGCGACCGTGGAAGACGACCCAGACTTGCGCGCAGTCGTGCGGCTGCTTCACTCTTTAATCGGCGCTTCGTCTGGCATCTCCGCCGAAACGCTGAAGGCGATCGCGAGCGTGGGTCGAGGGCGAATGGAGGAGACGGTCATGAGGGCGAGGCCAAGGGCCGCGTGGAGGGCCGCGTGGAGGGTGAGCGCGCCCAGCTCCGAGCCCTCATCGTGCACAAGTTTGGGGTCATTCCGCGATCGCTCGAAGCGACCCTCGAGACCGCCGATGAACCGTCGCTCTCGGTCTGGGCAGAGCGCATCTTCTCGGCACGGTCTGCGGAAGATGTCGTCGCCTAGCGGGCGTTCTTTGCGGAGACCCAGTCCGGACAGAGGTCGCCCGATTCGTCAACCCGCTTGACGAAGTACCAGACCCCGCAGCACCCACCTGTGTTGTCATGAAGGTCCGGCGCTGGGTCCGGGGGCGCGCATCGACGAACCGCGTCCTTGTCCCTCCAGCGTTCGGGGTGGCATGTTGACGACTCAGCCCATCGGGCGAAGCGGCCCTTTACCTGGGCTGGACCCCGTCCGTTGCGCGAACGTCAGCCACGAGGTCCCGACAGGTTCTCGCCAGGCCTCAAGGCATTTCTTCGCCAGCGAATCGCAGACGCCGCGGCGCCAGAGCGGGGTGATAATTGGCCCGAGGCCCTCGCGAGAGAGAATCACGTCTTCATCGTCGCGGGCGAGGTCGGTGGCTGTTGGTACCTGGGCGTGGACGGGCAAGTCTTCTTCGCCGATCGCGACAAGGCTCAACCGCGGCTCGAACCCGTAGATGCTTTCTTGGCGCGGCGAATCCTTGAGGGCGCGAGGGTGGACTTCCCCGAGCTCGGTGAGCTGCTCGCCGTCCCGCACTTAGACCCAGCCGGCGGCCGGGAAATCTTGTCACCGGACGGGCTCTGGCGAGCGCGCGCCGAGGCAGACCTCGATGCCGAAGGGGGCGACGTGACGGTGGTTACGGTCAATGACGCCGGGACCGGGGACCGCGTGGCCTGGCTCGAGCTCCGATGGAACGACCTGCGGCTCGTGCGTTTCCTCGCACCGCGACGCCTTCTCCTTGCCGAGGCTGAGAGCGACGTCTTCTTCGAGTTGGACTTCGATGCTCCGAGACCGAAGCGGATGGTGCTGCCCGCCCTGGTCGTCGACGCCTACGCTCCGGGAGCTCCAGAAGCTCCGCAAGCTCCGCAGGAGCCCGTTCCCAAGACGTCCTCTTTCGTCGGCGAGCTCAATGCGGAGCTGTCGTTCTTGTCCATGTTCATCTTCTTCTGGCTCGCTGGGCTGCTGCCGATCCTGCCGGGCGTCAAAGCCATCTCCGCGGGTAGCGAGGAGAGGATGCAGGCGGTCGGCTGGCTGCTCGGGGCGCTCATCGGTTCCATACTTCTGTTCCAGGCCGGCCTGCGTGAGCGCGTCGTGGCCCTGAACGAGGGCGGTGAGGTCGTCGTGAGGTGGGGCAGACGCGCTCCGCTCATCCTCGCGCGTCTGCCGGCTCGGGGCCTCCAGGAGGTGAGCATCGACCGCGAAGTGCGTCTCTCGATGAGCGGGCGAGGAGGTGGTCGCTATGGCGTAAGGCGTCGCGATGACCGTTTTCGGGTGAAGGCCCGAGGCCTCTTGGGACGCGTCGACCTCGGGAGCTACGCGACCGAAGCCCTCGCGGAAGCGGCGGTGAAACACACGCGCTCGTGGGCGTAGCGCGCCGTGTTCAGTCGCCGGTCGTGATGGCGTCGACCACCGAGCAAAGCTCACGCATCATGGCCTTGTCCACGGGCGCGTAGCCGAGCAGCGCGCCATACCGCAGACCGTCGGCGGCGAGTCGGACGAGGGTGGAGACGGCCGGATCGATGCCGTCTCTCTCGGCCCGCTTTTGCAGCGCTTTGGCCGCCTCACGCAGCGCCGACAGGAGCGCGGGCTGGCTCGACAGGGCCGCCGTCACCCCCGCGAGCGCCTCCCCTCCGGAGCTCGTCTCTTTGACCGCAGCGTCGAACGCCGTGCGCGCCCGCGCCCCGGGCTCACCGGTCTCGGCCAGCGTGCCTTTCAGGACCGTTACGGCCAAGTCGAGCAGCGCGGACAGGAGCGCCTCCTTGTTTTCGAAGTGGTAAAGCAGCCCACCCTTGCTCATGCCGGCTTCGCGCGCGATGCCGTCGAGGGTCAAGCTCGGCGCGCCGTCGCGAGTGATGAGGCGGGCTGCTGCGTCGAGGATTTTCTGCCGAGTCTCTTTGGCCATCGCCAAGTGCTAACACCGTCCGGTCGGTATAGACAATCAATCCGGAGTATCGTGTCTGCCGATGGAGGCCGTGATACCAATCTTGACGCTGCTCGCGATCCTGCTCGCCCCGCCGCCCCATCCGTATTGGCACCTCGACGAGACGTCCGGGCCAACGGTCGCGCTGTCGGGCCGGTTCACCCCCCCCCTTGGCTTCGCGAGAGTGCCCGTGGACGTGGGTGGCTTCGCTCACTTTCTCCGCGACCTCCCGCTGTCTCCCGACCGCACGAACGTTCTGGCCTTCGACGGCGAGCGTTTGTCCCGGCCAGCGGCGGCGATCGTGGCGCTCGATGTGGGCGACCGCGATCTTCAGCAGTGCGCCGACTCGGCGATCCGCCTCCACGCCGAGTGGCTCTTCGCGACCGGGCGCGGGCAACAGGCGGCCTACCACTTCACCTCGGGCGACCGTACGACCTTCGCCGACTTCGTCTCCGGCGAGACGTTTATCGCCGTGGGCAGAGGGGTCCAGAGACGGCAGGGCATCGCCCGACGCGCCGATCACCCAAGCTTTAGACGATGGCTCAACCTGGTCTTCGGGTACGCGGGCAGCCGGTCGCTGAGGCTCGACACGACCGCGGTCCCCACCGACGCCGACCTCCGCGCGGGTGACCTCTTCGTTCAAGGGGGCAGTCCCGGCCACGTCGTCGTCCTGCTCGACATCGCCCAACACCCCGATGGTCGTCGGGTCGCGCTCATCGGCCAGGGCTTCATGCCGGCCGAGGACTTCCACGTCCTGAGGGGCACGACGGACGCGGCGATTGACGGCGTATGGTTCAACTTGCCGGGCCCCGGTGGGTCGCTTCAGACGCCGAGCTGGCGGCCCTTCGAACGCGGTGATGCACGGCGATTTCGTCAACACTGAACGACGCGGCGTTGGATGAAACAGGGAGCGGTCCGCTCGTGCCGCGGGGGCAGATCGCGAGCATTCAGATCGCGGACCCACCGGCGAGCGTGAGACGCGAGGCACAGGCCCCGGTCCGCGACCAAGTCGCAGATGCCATCCGGTTACGTTGTGCAATGGGATGGACAGTTTCAGAACCTGAGCGCGGCGATCAGGTTCATCGCACTCTTCGGCATCGCGGTGCTGAATGGCGCCTTGGTCCTCACGACCATCAAGAAGCTACGAGGTTCGTCCTAAAGGCCATCTCAGCCTTCGTCTACCGCAAAGAGGCGTCGCACCCTCCGCGCGGCGCGGGGACCAGTGCCCGCAATGGGTTTAGACGGGGACCGCAGCCCAATCTTCTCGCACCGCACCCTCGTCAGCATGGGCACGATGTGGTAGACAACCGCTCACGTGTTGGGGAGGTCAGTGATGTTGAGTCGGCTGTATCCGTGGTCGTTGGTGTTCGTTGGCATCGTCATGTCGGGTTGCTGGTCTGCCGGGGTGCACCGCACGGCACGGACGCTTGAGCCTGGGCAGAGCGACATTCAGTTCACGGCGAATGTGACTCGGGTGACGACCGCCAAGATCAAGGCTGCCGTCACGACCGAAGCAGTTCCGATGAGCGCCGAAATCGCCCCCACTCGTTCGGGCGGCGACATCCTCTCCATTCCGAATGTCATCCCCGAGGTCGCCTTTCACTCCGGCGTGAAACACAACTTGGAGCTCGGCGGGCGCGTCGCCTTGGGCAGCATGATGCTGGAGCTCGATGTCAAGTATCGGTTCGTGGGCGATCTCGATTCGAAACTCCACGTCGCGGTGGCGCCCGCGGTCGGTTATCGGACCTTCGTCTTGATCGAGGGTTTCCACGCCACGTTGCCCCTCATCGCCACCTACGAGCTCAACAACACCATCGCGCTCAACGGGGCCGTGTACGGGACGTACCTCGATCTTAGCGTCACCGGCAAAGACAAGGACGGCCTGGGGGCCTTGGAGGGCAAGTTCATCACCACGGGCGTCGCCGGCGGCATTCGCATCAGCACAGATGACTTCTACTTCATGCCTGGACTGGACTATCAGCAGTCGGTCTACCAAGCCGACGTCGCCAACGTCGAGGTCATCTCCAAAGCGAAGTTCCTGGTCCTCACGCTGACCTTCGGATTCCCGCTCGGCGTAAATACGCGGCAGTTGAAGAAGATGGACGAGAAGCTCGATCGCATCGAGGCGCGGCAGCTCCAGGCGACACCCGCCCCGGTGGTCACGCCCGCCCCCGAGCCCACGCCGCCGGTGCCTGCGCCCGAAGCCCCCCCCTCGGCGCCTCAAGCGCGACTCTAGAAGCGGCGCGGGCAAGCTCCGCTCTCATCGACGGGCTCGATGGGAACGGCCCCAAACGCCGGCATGTCTAAGGGTCGCTCAGGGACCGACGCCCCAGTCGAGGATGACCTTGCCGGACTGGCCCGAGGCCATAATCTCGAAGCCCTGCGCGTAGTCTTCGACGGCAAAGCGGTGCGTGACGATGGGCGTGATGTTGAGCCCGCTCTGCAACATCGCGCACATCTTGTACCAGGTCTCGAACATCTCCCGGCCGTAGATGCCCTTGATGACCAGGCCCTTGAAGATGACGTGGTCCCATTGAATGGCCGTCTCGGAGGGTGGGATGCCCAACAGCGCGACCTTGCCGCCGTGGTTCATCGTCGCGAGCATCTGCCGGAAGGCCCCCGGGTTGCCGCTCATCTCCAGGCCCACGTCGAAGCCCTCGCGCATGCCGAGCTCGGCGGTCACGTCCTCGATGGACTCCCGCGCCACGTTCACCGTTCGGGTCGCGCCCATCTGCCGGGCGAGGCCCAGGCGGTAGTCATTGACGTCCGTGATAACAACGTGGCGCGCGCCGACGAACCGGGCGATCGCCACGGCCATGATGCCGATGGGGCCAGCGCCCGTGATGAGCACGTCCTCGCCCACGAGGTCGAAGCTCAGCGCCGTATGCGTCGCATTGCCCAGCGGATCAAGGAACGCTGCGACCTCGTCGGTGACGCCTTCAGGCAGCGAGAAGACGTTGACCGCCGGGATGCTCAGGAACTCGGCGAAGGCTCCGGCCCGATTGACGCCGACGCCCACGGTGTTGCGACAGAGGTGCCGCCGACCGGCGCGGCAGTTCCGGCAGAAGTCGCACGTGATGTGACCTTCGCCGCTCACCCGCTCCCCTAACGCCAGGTGTTTGACCTGGCTGCCCACCGCGGCCACGGTGCCCATGAACTCGTGACCGACGTGCATCGGGACGGGGATGGTCCGCTGCGACCACTCATCCCACTTGTAGATGTGGATGTCGGTCCCGCAGATCGCCGTCTTGTGGATGCGGACGAGGACGTCGTTGGGGCCAACCTCGGGGAAGGCCACCTCGCCCATCCAGATGCCCGGCTCGCGCTTGTTCTTGATCAGGGCCCGCATAGAGGTCTGGCTCATGTGATGACTCCGAGCGCCCGACCGACCTCTTCGAAGGCGGCCAAAGCGCGGTCAAGATCGGCACGTGTATGGCCCGCCGACATTTGGGTGCGAATTCGGGCCTGCCCCTGAGGCACGACCGGAAACGAGAAGCCGACCACATAGACGCCGTGGCGCAGCATGGCGTCGGCGAAGTCACGCGCCAGTCGGGCGTCGCCGAGCATGACGGGGATGATCGCGTGGCCCGCGCCGCCGAGCCTGAAGCCCTTGGCCTGCATCTGCTCGCGGAAGTAAGCGGCGTTCTCGTGGACTTGTGCCCGCAAAGAGCCGTCACGCTCCAGGAGGTCGAGCACGGCGAGCGACGCGGCGGCGATGGTCGGGGCGAGCGAGTTCGAGAACAGATAGGGCCTTGACCGCTGCCTCAGCCACTCGACGATCTCGCGGCGGCCCGAAGTATAGCCCCCGGACGCGCCGCCCAAGGCCTTGCCGAGTGTGCCCGTGAGCACGTCGACGCGACCCCAAACGCCGCAGTGTTCGTGCGTGCCTCGACCCTCCGCGCCGACGAAGCCCACCGCATGGGAGTCGTCCACCATGACCAGCGCGCCGAACTCGTCAGCCAGATCGCAGATGGACTTCAGATCGGCGAGCACCCCGTCCATGGAGAAGACGCCGTCGGTGGCGATGAGCGTGTAACGAGCGCCTCGGGCCGCCTCGAGCTGGGTTCGAAGATCGGCCATGTCATTGTTGCGATATCGGAAGCGCTTCGCCTTGCAGAGGCGCACGCCGTCGATGATGGAGGCGTGGTTCAGCGCGTCGCTGATGACCGCGTCCTCCTCGCCGAGCAGCGTCTCGAAGAGGCCGCCGTTCGCGTCGAAGCACGAGCCATACAAGATCGTGTCGTCCGTACCGAGGAACGTGGAGAGGCGGGCCTCGAGCTGCTTGTGCACGTCCTGGGTGCCGCAGATGAAGCGGACCGATGACATGCCGAAGCCGTACTTGGGCAGCGCCGCGATGGCCGCCTCGATGACCTCCGGGTGGTTGGACAGCCCGAGGTAGTTATTGGCGCAGAGGTTCAAGACCGCCGGACCCTCGCCGACCCGAATCTCGGCCTGCTGCGGCGAGAGGATGACGCGCTCGGCCTTGTAGAGACCCTCCTCTTTCAGGGCCTCGGTCTGGGCGGCGAGCTGAGAGAGAAACTGCGCCTTCATGAATGCTCCTGATTGCTCACGCTCTGGGGAGCAGAGGGTAATCTCGCGCTCAGAAAAAGAGCAGCGTGACGAGCACGAAGAGCGGCACGAGCACCGAGACGGACCAGGCCATGTAGCCGACGAAGCTGGGCATGGAGACGCCGTTCTCCTCGGCGATGGCCTTGACCATAAAGTTCGGGCCATTCCCGATGTACGTATTGGCCCCCATCATCACGGAGCCACAGGCGATGGCCGCGAGCACAGAGGCCGCCGCAGGGCCGTGGTCGAGGAGCGTAGCCAGATAGGGGCCGCCATCCACCGAGACACCGTACTGGCCGGCCGCGGCCGCAGCGAACGCGAGATAGGTGGGCGCGTTGTCCAGGAAGCTCGAGAGCACTCCGCTCGCCCAGTAGTAGTGCGCGGGGGTCGCCAGCCCCAAGGCCACGCCGTGGGCGTTGAGGATCTTCAGCGGGGCGACCATCGTGACAAAGATGCCGATGAACAAGACGGCGACCTCGATGATGGGCCCGAAGCTGAAGCGGTTCTCGGCGTAGACCTTCGGCGGCGTCGTCTTGAGGCTCAGCACGCCGATGATCAGGAGCAGGCTCTCGTGGACGCCGAAGGGCCACGGCGCCCCGGCGTTGAACAGCCCCTGACCCTTGGCGACCACGGAGGCGACGATGAGCAGGAGGAAGCCGATGTTTCGAGCGCCATCGAGGCCGAGCGGCTCGTGGGCGAGGGCGTCCTCGAGCTGACTGCCCGGGCGGGCCTTCTCCTCGCGGGAGAGGCGAACTTGGTCAAGGAGGTTGAATACTATGAGGAGCGCGCCGTTGACGAAGAGCCACTGGGGCCATAAGCGCAGGGTCCACTCGAAGGGCACGCCCTTGAGGAAGCCGAGGAAAAGCGGCGGGTCGCCGAGTGGCGTCAGGAGTCCCCCGCAGTTCGACACGATGAAGATGAAGAAGACGACCTGATAGGTGCGGTCCTGTCGAGTCCGGTTGGCCCGCAGGAAAGGCCGAATGAGGACCATCGACGCGCCGGTGGTCCCGACGAGGTTGGCGAGCACGGCGCCTATGGCGAGCAGGAGCGTATTGCCGAGCGGTGAGCCCGACAGCGAGCCCCGGACGAAGATGCCGCTCGAGACGACGAAGAGCGCGCCGAGCAGGGCCATGAACGAGCCGTAGTCGAGCAAGGCGTGATAAAGCTCGAGCCGTCCCGCATGCCCCGTCGTGGCCATGAGGTAAGCCGCAAAGCCTACGGCGAGCCCCCCGCTGACGAGGGCCTTGTTCCGGTTTCTCTCCCAAGCGTGAGGGGCGAGGAGCGGCAGGAGCGCGATGCAGAGGAGCAGCGTGACGAAGGGCGCTATCGCCCAAGGCGAGAGGTCGGTGGGGCCCATGTCAGAGATCGATTTGCATACCGAGCTCGATGACCCGGCCCGGCGGTAAGCCGAAGTAGGCCGTCGCGCTTTGCGCGTTCTTGGCCATGACCGCGAAGAGAGCCTTTCGCCACCGCCACATTCGGGATGGACCCGTGGTCAGGAGCGTCTCTCGACCCAGGAAGTAGCTCGTCTTCGCTGCGTCGGTCGAGAGGCCGAGCTGGGTCGCCATCGTCATGATCGTCCGCACCTGAGGCGACTCGGCGTACCCGAGGTTCGCCGTGAGCCGAAAGAAACCCTCCCCAAGCTCCTCCAGGCGAAGCTGCTCGCTGGCCGGAACGAAGGGCACATGTGCCACCGAGATGCTCAGCATGACCACCTGCTCGTGCAGCACCTGATTGTGCTTGAGGTGATGCAGCAGGACCGGCGAGGTGCCGAACGGTGAGCTGAACATGAAGACCGCCGTGCCGGGGACTCGGTGGGGCTTTTGCTGCTTCACGTCCTCGAGGAAGAGGTCGAAGGGCAACGGTCTGAGCGCAAATGACGCCGCCATCGCCGCGCGGCCGTCCCGCCAAGTGACCATCACGAGGAGCAGGAGGATCCCTATCGTGATCGGCAACCAGCCCCCGTCCATGAACTTGAGGAGGTTGGAGCCGAAGTACGCGAGATCAAAAGCGAGGAACATGGCGACCAGAGGCAAGGCCTTCCACAGCGGCCACTTCCAGGCGTAGACCACGACGGCGAGGTAGACGAGCGAGGTGATGATCATGCCGTTTGTCACCGCGAGGCCATACGCCGCCGCGAGGTTGCTCGAGCTCTTGAAGGTGAGCACGAGCGCGATGCAGGCGACGGCCATGACGCTGTTGACGAAGGGCACGTAGATCTGGCCCTCGGTCTGACCGCTCGTGTGATGGACGTTTATGCGCGGCATGTAGCCGAGCTGGATGGCTTGTCTCGTGAGCGAGAACGCGCCCGAGATGAGGGCCTGAGACGCGATGACCGTGGCGGCGGTCGCGACCGCCACCATCGGGTACAGCACGAGCTTGGGCACCATGGCGTAGAAGGGGTTGGCGAGGGTGGCGGGGCTGGCGTCGCGGAGCAGCAGCGCGCCTTGGCCGAAGTAGTTGAGCAGGAGCGCGGGGAAGACCAGGCCCCACCACGACAGCTGGATCGGCTTGCGACCGAAGTGACCCATGTCCGCGTAGAGGGCCTCGCCCCCGGTGATGCAGAGGACGACGGAGCCCAAGACCACGAAGCCGGTCATGCGGTTTCGCACGAAGAAGTCGACGGCGTGGCGGGGGTCGACCGACGCGAGCACCGAGGGGTTCTTGATAAGCTCGGCGATCCCCATGCTCGCGAGGCAAACGAACCAGATGACCATGATGGGGCCGAAGACCCTGCCGATGCCGGCCGTTCCCTTGTGCTGGACCGAGAACAGCACCACGAGGATGCCGCAGGTGATGAGGACGATGCTCGTGGGGCTGACCTTGGTGGCCACCCCGAGGCCCTCGACGGCGGACAGGACCGAGATCGCCGGCGTGATGATGCCGTCGCCGTAGAGCAAGGCCGCGCAGAAGACCGCGAGGATGATGATGAGCCCGCGCATGCGCCGACCCGGTCGGTCACCGGTAGGGATCAGGGCGAGCAGCGCGAAGATGCCGCCTTCACCCCGGTTGTCGGCGCGCAAGATGAAGCTGAGGTACTTGATCGCGACGACGATGGTCAAAGACCAAAAGACGAGCGACAGGACCCCCATGACATTGTCCGGGGTCGCCGCGATGGCGTGTGCCCCGTGGAAGCACTCTTTGAGCGCGTAGAGCGGGCTCGTGCCGATGTCACCGTAGACGATGCCCAAGGCACCGAGGGCCAAGAAGGCCGTGGAGCTCCGGGCGTCCTCTGGGTGACTCGACACGGGGTGGGCCGGGCCTTAGTGGTTCGGCTTGACGAGGGGCGCGTCGTTGCCGATCCGCATCGCGTAGAACGAGCGCCAGACAAAGATGCAGGCGGTCGAGAACAAGGCGATGGCGATCGCGTATCGCATCGAGGTGTCGTCGATCTGGATGGCGAGCTCGACGGCGAGCAGACCAAAGAGAGTCGTAAACTTAATCACCGGGTTCATGGCCACAGACGAGGTGTCCTTGAAGGGGTCACCGACCGTGTCGCCGACGATGACGGCCGCGTGCAGGGGCGTGTTCTTGGCCTTCATCTCGACCTCGACGAGCTTCTTGGCGTTGTCCCAAGCGCCGCCAGCGTTGGCCATGAAGATGGCTTGGTACAGGCCGAAGATGGCGATCGAAATCAGGTACCCGATGAAGAAGTACTCGTCGAACATCGCGAAGGCGACCGTGGTCAGCAGCAGGGTCAGGAAGATGTTGAACATCCCCTTCTGGGCGTACTCGGTACAGATCTGGACGACGCGCTTGCTGTCCTCGACGGAGGCCTTCTCGGAGGTGCCATCGAGCTTGATGTTCTGCTTGATGAACTCGACCGCGCGGTAAGCGCCGGTGGACACGGCCTGCGTGGACGCGCCGGTGAACCAGAAGATGATGGCGCCGCCGGTGATGAGCCCGAGCAGCATGAGCGGGTTGAGCAGCGAGAGGTGGGGCGTGACCTCTAGGATCTGCGCGTGCACATCCATGGCGTTGGCGGCGCCCTTCTTCAGCAGCGCCTCCTGGCCGAGGACCAGGATGATCGAGAAGATCAGCGTCATCGCGCCGACGACCGCAGTGCCGATGAGCACGGGCTTCGCCGTCGCCTTGAAGGTGTTGCCCGCGCCGTCGTTGGCCTCGAGGAAGTGCTTGCCGCGCTCGAAGTCGGGCTCGAAGCCGAAGTCGCGCTTCACCTCTTCTTTGATGCCGGGGATCGTCTCGATGACCGAGAGCTCGTAGACGGACTGGGCGTTGTCGGTCACGGGACCGTAGGAGTCGACCGCGATGGTCACGGGCCCCATGCCCAGGAAGCCGAAGGCCACCAGGCCGAAGGCGAAGACCGCCGGGGCCGCCATGAGGCCGTCGAGACCGGCGAGCGAGACGAAGTACGCGACGCCCATGAGCAGGACGATGCAGATGCCCATCCAGAAGGCGCTGAAGTTGCCCGCCGTGAGACCGGCCAGGATGTTCAGCGAGGCGCCGCCTTCTTCGGAGGCCGTGACGACCTCACGGACGTGGGCCGACTCCGTGGAAGTGAACACCTTGACGAGCTCCGGGATGATGGCGCCGGCGGCCGTGCCACAGGAGATGATGAGCGAGAGCTTCCACCACATGGTGAGGTCGCCGTCGATCTCGGGGATGAGCCACTTGGAGATGCCGAACGTGGCGATGATCGAGACGACGGAGGTGATGACCACCAGGCTCGTCAGGGGCGTCTCGAAGTTGAACTCGTCGCGGTTGCCGAACTTCGCCTTGGCGATGAGGCCGTTGATGAAATACGAGGCGGCCGAGGTCAGGATCATGGCGATGCGCATCACGAAGATCCAGACGAGCAGCTCGGCGTGGAGCGGGGTCTCGACGGCAAGAAGGATGAACGCGATGAGGGCCACGCCGGTCACGCCGTAGGTCTCAAAGCCGTCGGCCGAGGGGCCCACGGAGTCGCCGGCGTTGTCGCCTACGCAGTCGGCGATAACGCCGGGGTTCCGGGCGTCGTCCTCTTTGATGTTGAAGACGATCTTCATGAGGTCCGAGCCGATGTCGGCGATCTTCGTGAAGATGCCGCCCGCGATGCGGAGCGCCGAGGCGCCCAGCGACTCGCCGATCGCGAAGCCGATGAAGCAGGGGCCCGCGTAGTCGGCGGGCATGAACAACATGATGGCGAGCATGATGACCAGCTCGATGCTGATGAGCAGCATGCCGATGGACATGCCGGCCTTCAGGGGGATCTGGTAGGTCGGGAAGGGCTTGCCGGCCAAGCTGGCAAAGGCGGAGCGGCTGTTGGCGTACGTATTGACGCGGATGCCGAACCAAGCCACGCCGTAGGAGCCGGCGATGCCGACGAGGCTGAACAGGATGATCGTTGCGACCTTCCCGAAGCCGAGCGGATCGCCCTTGGCGTCGTGCGCGAACTGCGAGAAATAGATGACCATGATGCCGCCGATGAGCACCTCGAGCAGCAGGATGAACTTGCCCTGGGTGATCAGGTAGGTCTTGCAGGTCTCGTAGATGAGCTCGGAGATGTCGCCCATGGACTTATGAACCGGCAGCTTCCGAAGCTGGTCCATGATGACGACTCCGAAGATCACGCCCAGCCCACAGACGCCCATGCCGAAGATCAGCATCGTCCTCTGCTCAGGGGTGAACGTCGGCATGACCAGGGTCGCTTCGCTCGCCAGGGCCGCGGGTGCCCAAAGGGCAGCCAGCAGGGCAGTCAAGCCACCAATCCATCTCTGCGTTCTCATCTGTACTCCGTGCTTGGGAAATAGCGGGCGCGGCATATATACGAGGCGGGCAGCAGCGGCAAGCTGTTCGTGGAAAGTCACTCGCGTATTCCCGTTTGCCCCGAGATATGCGATCTCGGCGGACGATAGGGGGTCCGTATGTCCAGCCGTTCCAGCCTCGTCAGGCGCGCCGTGTTCGCCTCACTCCTTGCGTTGGCGTTCGTGACCTGCGCCGAGCCGGTCGCCGACATCGATCGCACGCAGGGCAACTTCATCCGCAAGGCCGATCTTCAGGGGGAGTGGCACGTCCTCCAGACCGTCGTTGAGGTCCCCCCGACCTCCGGCGTCACGTTCATGGGGGAGACGAGCAAGCTCGAGCGCGTGCGCTGGGAGGTGCAGGAGTCGCTGCTCGTCGCTTACCGGAGCTACCCCCAGATCCCCGGCGCCGACCACCCCTCCACGGGTGTCCCCTTCGACGGCAAGGACGCCCCGCTCGCCGCGTATCCGATCTTGTCCCACTTCGACATCACGCGGGAGTACGCCAGCGAGTCCGGCGAGCAGAGCAATGTGATCAGTGAGAACGACTACGACCGGAAGTGGTTCGAGCGGGCCTACATCCGGGTCGACTGGTCGCGCAGCCAGCTCATAAACTTCGACTTCATCACGCCCATGCTGACCGTCACCGGGGCCGACGACTCGGAGACCTACGTTCCCGTCACGGTGAGCGCGTCGAGCTTCGTGCAAGCCGAGGAGGGGGGCCCCGACGCCTTCTACGCCGAGGTGAACCCCAAGACGCCCGACGCGGCCATGAGCTACTTCGACGTGCTCGGCAAGCTCGTGCTCGACGCCGACCTCGACGCGTGTTGGTACACCTGGGCCGGCTTCGGGGCCTACGACTGCGCCTCGGCCGAGGTCAAGATTCGCACCTCGTTCTCCCGCGTCAATGCCGACTCAGGCTACGAGCCATTCCACTACGACGACCAAATGATGAGCCGTTTCGGGTACTTCCGGAGCGAGCGCTTCACCTATGACGAGCAGCGAGGCCTCGTCGACAGCGGCCGTCAGTACCTGATCCAGCGGCACCGGATCTTCGAGCGCGCGACCGATGCGGACGGCAAGTTGATCCCCGTGCCCGAGCGTCTCGTGCACACCGTCCCCTACTATCTCAGCCCCGAGTTCCCCGACGATTCGCTCCTGCTCGAGGCGGCGCGAGCGACGATGGCCCAATGGAGCCACGCCGGCAAACGCGCCGTGGCCGCGGCCAAAGGCGAGGTCGAGGCCGCCGTCGACGACATGCCCGACGTCTTTGTCCTCTGCCAGAACCCCGTCGTATCCGGAGACCCAGCAGCCTGTGGCGAGCCCGGCTTCGCGCCTCGAATGGGGGATCTGCGCTACTCGACGCTCCATTGGATCGACACCGAGACGCTCGAGGGGCTCTTGGGTTACGGGCCATCGGCGGCCGATCCGCTCACAGGGGAGATCATCTCCGGCAAGGCCTACGTCTACGGCTCATCGGTGAGCACCTGGGCGGGCTACGCCTTGGACGTGATTCGCTTCTTCAACGACGACCTGGACTTCGACACGCTGACCTACGGCGGGCACTTCGCGGAGTCGGTCAAGGCCCGCGTTCAGGCCCTCGAGACGGTGGAAGACCATGACCCCAAGCTGAACGCCGCCTCCGTGCGACGGCCGGTCTCTGGCCCTCGTAAGCCGGCCCGTCCCCAGGTTCGCCGCGAGAACCTCCGACCCTTCGACGCCGGCAAGGTGACGCAACGTCAGGCCGCCGCGCGCGCCGCAGGTCAGACCCCGATGTTGCAGAACAGCGAGGTCCGCCGCCTCGTCGAGTCGCGCACGGGCATGGCCTTCGACGACCTGCCCGAGGCCCTCCGCGACCGCTTCGATCCGACGCGCCTGACGAGCCCCGACGCGCTCAAGGCCCGCACCCGAGGACAAGCCCGCGCCAGGGCCCACAACGCCGACATGACCGATATGCTCGAGCCGAACATCGAGGGCCTCGTTCGCAAGTACGCCGGCCGCACGGACTACGACACGATCTGGCGCGAGCTTCGAGCGGAGATCTTCGCCAGCACCGCCGAGCATGAGGTCGGACATACGGTGGGCCTGCGGCACAACTTCCAAGGCAGCTACGACAGCCTCAACTACGACGACGAGTACTGGCGCCTTCGCGAGGAGACGCTCTCAACTTCGACCTCGCTCGGCGACATCTACGCCCAGAGTGAGCTGACGCCGGCCCAGAGCGAGGGGCAGATGCGGCAATACCAATACAGCTCGATCATGGACTACGGCTTCAGCTGGGCCAATGACATCACGGGCCTCGGCAAGTACGACGAAGCCGCCTTCATCTTCGGGTACACCGCCGGCACCTACGAGGTCACGGGCTCCCAGTGCGACGACTACCCCTCAACCGACGCCGTCGAAGGCAAGTGCCTCGCCCGACTGCCCGGCTACGTCGAGGTCTTCGGCAAGCGCAAAGACGAGCTCGGTGAGGCCGGCGCGCTGCTCAGTCAAGAGGAGTTCGGGAGCTTCTACGAGGACCCGAGCTTGCCGAGCATCGCGGTGCTCGAGCGGTACCACTATACGACCGTCGCCCAGGCGTTCCCCTCCCTCGACGATCTGTCCGAGTCCGGTCGAACCCTCATGAGGTATGCCGACTATCTCGACGCACGGGCGGCGGACGGCGAAGACCGGCCCGTGCGGGTCCCCTACATGTTCTGCTCCGATGAGTGGGAGAGCGGCCTCCTGAGCTGCCGCGTCTTCGATCAGGGCGCCGATCCCTTCGAGATGACCCGCTCCATCAACGACGAGTACCGGGCCTACTACGCCTTCGTGAACTTCCGGCGCGACCGCTTCTACTTCGACGTCATCGACCCGCTGTACCGCTACTACGCCAACACCTTCCTCCCGCTGAGCGACATCTTCCAGGCTTGGTATCTGGCGCCCTACGGCTTCGACGACGTCTTCGATCGGACCTACGAACTGGCCATCAACGCCGGCTTCAACCTCTTCGCCGAGGCCATCGCGACGCCGCCTTACGGCACCTACTGCGAGACGCAGACCGGTCGCCTCATGAACCTCAGCGACGAGCCGACCCAACAAGGCGGCGACATCGTGAGCGACTCCGCCTGCGTCCTTGGCTCCGACCGCTTCAACATCGCCCCCGGCACGGGCCGCCGACGCTTCTCCCGCTACGACGGGGACGCCGGTTACTACTTCGAGTGGAAGCCCTTCGAGGCCGGTCACTACTGGACGACCTACGCGGCGGTGCTCGCCCTCGTCGATCCCGACGCCTATACCATCGGCCTCGAGGGCGACGCCGGGACCTACAGCATCAGCTACTACGATTGGTTTCCCGACGAGATGGAGCAGTTGCTCAACGCCGTCCTCGCCGAGGACTACTCGACGTTTGCCCCTCGCGCGGTGGACGCCACGGCCGTCGGCGCGTCTGTGCCCGAGGGCGGGTCTTCAACCGACCTTGAGCTTCAGTATCGGCCCATCGCGCGGGCTTATGACTACGAGACGGGGCAGTACTTCGACCCCGAGCGGGGCACCTATCTTCAGGAGGGCTCGACGGGCGCAGGCCCGGTCGGTCTCTGCGAGCCGTGCGCGCTCGACGGGGAGTGCGCTGGCCACACAGGCGATCGCCTCGGCGTCTATTGCCAGCCTTATGGCGACACCCGAGTCTGCCTCTTCGACTGCACCGACGACGCCTCGAGCTGCCCCAACGGGACCGCGTGCGTCCTCGGCAACTGCCTGCCGTCCGGACGTCGGACCTGCGAGGACTTCATCGGCGCGTGTGGCGAGGACTTCCAGCAAGGGCGCTGCCGGGGTGGTTCGACCTGCGAGGGCGGGGCCTGCGTGCCGGCAGCGAACTGGTCGCCGGTCGTTGAGACCGACTCCACGTTCATGCTCGCCACGGACATCCTGTACTACGGCTTCTTGTATACAACCTCGTCATACAGCACGCGCTTCAACGATCAGCTCAACGTCTTCCGTCCCGGCAACGGCACCGCGATCGAGACGGATCCGGCGACCTCCGAGCAGGTGACCTTCACCGATCCGCTCAGAGGCGTGACCTATGCCGCGGTTCAGCCCCGCTGCGACGTGAACAACGGCATCGATCGCTCGACCCCTGCGTGCGGACAATGCCTGGTCGACCAGCAGTGCGCGGGGTTCACCGGCCGCCCGACGGGCACGATGTGCGCGCCGATCGACGGAGCAGGTGTGCCAGGGTACTGCGTCCAGCGCTGCACCTTGGGCCAGGACGAATGCCCCGAAGGGACCACCTGTAACGGCGACCAGCTCTGCGTGCCGGCGGGCGGCTGCCGCGAGCCGGAGACCCGCTGCCAGATCCTTCAGCCCGACGACACCGGCGCCGTCAAGCTCGTCAAGCGTGGCCGAAGCTTGTCGACCGCCTATGAGAGCGCGCTTGAGGCCTATTACACCTACGATGGCCCCGACGAGGCCCTCAACGATCGGCTGGCGACCGAGTACTACCGCTCGGCTTATGCGATCACCAACCACCTCGACCTGCTCGAGACGGTCATCGCGACATACGGGATCTACGGCCGGGTCTACTGATCGGACGAGAGGTCGAGGGCCCGCAGTCGGCGAGCGAGCTCGTCTCGGGTCTGGCGAAAGGCCTCGAGGCGGGCGTCCGGCGAGCGCGTCTCGTCCCGGCGATCGGGGTCTTCGAGCGGCCAATGCAGGCGGCGCACGGCGTTGAGAAAGACCGGGCAGACCTCGTCCTCGCACAGGGTGATCACGAGGTCGAAGCGCCGGCCGTTGAGGCTGTCGACGTCCTTGGAGTGGTGCGAACTCAGGTCAAGACCCAGCTCGGCCATCACTGCGATCGCCCAGGGGTTCACCCGGCTCGGCCTCGATCCGGCGGACTCGACCATGAGGCGATCACCGTAGAGGTGCCGGGCGAGCGCCTCGGCCATCTGGCTGCGCGCAGAGTTCGCCACGCAGAGAAACAGCACGCTGACCTTCATGACTTTCACCCGCCCGTCCGAGGCTCCGCGCCCGTGAGCCCCGTCGGATTGAGCACGGTGGCCAGCATCTTCGCAAGATCGTCGATGTCGAAGGGCTTGGTGAGGAAGGCGTCCATGCCGGCCTGGATGCACTGTTCGCGATCGTAGACGAACGCACCGTCGGTCAGCGCGACGATAGCCCAGCAGAGCGCCCGTCCAGGTTGAGCGCGTTCACATAGACCCGCCACGCCTCGCGGTCGACCGAGTGAGACGCCTGAGAGTGGCCCCGGCCGGACCACGCAGCATCGCTCAGATCGCTGAGGCGCTCCTCGATCACAGACGCGGCATGGTCGGCGAGTCGCTCGAATCGCTGGCGATCTTCCTGGCCTGCCTCGGCGTAGACGCGCCAAGCGGCGGCGGCGCTGATGAGCGCCAGCACCAGGGGCACCAGCACGCCCACGATGCGGGCGCCCCGTTGCGTGGGAGAGCGGGTGGAGGACACGCCGGGAACATACGACGAATGCGCGGACGGGCGGCAGCTGAAAACTCTTACCCCGAGGCGAACCGAACGAACTCGCATTCATCGGCCCGGAGGCCGACAATGCCCTCTCTCTTCGCAAGGTCAGGTGTACAAAATGCGCGTTCTCTCTCGCCCGTTGATGCTCCTCCTCCTCATGGCGCTCCCGTCCGTCGCGTTGGCCGGCCCGGCGGGTCTGGCCGAGCCGGGTCCACGTGATGAGGCCACCTCGGGCGAGGCCCTGAAGCGTGCGGCGCAGGCGTTCAAGGCCAAGGACTTCCAGGCGGCGTGCGACGCCGGCAAGCAGGCCTACGCGGCCGGGGGTGGGGCCGACGCGCTGGAGACCGTCGCAGTGGCAGCGCTCAGGCTCGGCCATGCCGCGTTGGCCTTTCAGTGTTACGAGGCCATCGCCGCGGACAAGACCGCGGGCGCCGGGGTCGCTGGGCGGGCGCGCAACCAGCTGAACGCGCTCGGCGCTCAGACCGGCACCGTCGAGGTCAAGAGTGAGCCTCAGGGCGCGAAGATCTCGGTCGGCGGGATCTTCGCGGGCACGACGCCCTTCGCCCCCTTGAAGATCCTCGCCGGCAAAGCGGAGGTCGAGGCCGTGTTCGGTGACGGGACAAAGAAGTCGGAGCAGTTGACGATCGCCGCGGGCAAGTCCCAGACGGTGAGCTTCGCGGGTCCTCAGGCGACGCCGGTCGCGGCCCCTCTCCCGGTGCCCGTCGTCGTACCCCTGCCGCTCATCGCCGCACCCGTCATCGTGGCCGTGCCCGTGCCCGTCGCCTTGCCTCCGCCGCCCGCCGTCGAGCCCCCCACGCCGCCCCCTGTGAAGCCGTCCGTCACGCCGTCTGGCGGGGCCATCTCTGCGTCGCTCGCGGCCTTGCCCGTACCCAAGAATCCTGTCATGGCGGGCATGCACCGTCTCGCGCTTCAGCTCGGCTCGGGGCTGCGGAGCGCGGACCCCACGGGGCTTCGACGAGTCGCCGTCATGCCCTTCGCCGCCACGACCCAGGCCAAAGATATCGAGGCCCTCGGCAACCTGAGCGCGGATCTCCTCTCCGGACGCCTCGTCATCCAGCCCGGGATCCTCCAGGTCGAGCGCTCACGGCTAGACCGAGTGGTCGGTGAGGTGCGGCGCGCCGAAGGGGGCACAGTCTCCAACGACGGCGCCGTCAGCGCTGGCAAGCTCATCGGCGCCAACTGCGTGGTCTTGGGCTCGATCGGCGACGCCGGCAGTGACTACCTCGTGACCGCACGGATCGTGGACGTGGAGTCCGGCAAGGTCCTCATGGCCGCCGACGAGTCCATCGCCCGCGCCGGCTTGATCGCGCTGAACGCAGATGCCGTGGAGGTCAAGTCGCCGCTCGGGGCGATGTTGCGCTCGACGGCCGTGCCCGGCTGGGGACAGATCTACAACGGGGACACGTTTCGTGGGGTCGGGTACATGGTCGGCGCCGTCGCGTTCGCCGGGACCGCCGTCGCCTCGGGCGTCGCTGCGAGCCAAGCGGCAGACGAGTACACGGGCAACTCCAAGGAGGCCGTTGGACGCCGGGCCGACGCCAATACGAACTACCAGCGCACCAACATCGCCTTGGCCGGCCTGGGCCTAGTTTGGCTCGTGTCGATGGCCGATGCATACATCACCGGCAAGGACGCACGGATCGTCAACCTACCTGACGAATCGCCGTCTCCGTAGGAGGTCCTCCCCGCCTGTGGCGGTTGCGCCGCGCGCCGAGCCGACTTGAAACGAATGACCCCGCATGAGCGGGGCGCTCAGTAAACCAGTCCCAGGGACACGTACGGTCCGTGGAAGTACTGGTGGTGAGCGGCAAGAGTCACCGTGCTCTCGTCTTCCAATTCGTCATCTTCGTCGTCTTCGTCCTCTTCGCGCTCGCTCGGGGCGTCGTTGTCGAAGCCGCTGCCCATCCAGCTGGCTTCGTAACCGGCCCGCACGACGAACCCTGCTCCCTGAAGGGAGTGGAAGCGATGGTAGACGACGTAGCCGAGTTTCAGCGCGGCGCTCGCGGCGAGCTCCCCCGTGCCGTCAATCTCTTTCGAGCCCATCACGACTTTTGGCCAGGAGACGAGGGAGAGCCCGAGCCCGGCTCGAATATCCACGTCGATGCCGTTGAAGTCATTCTCGTATCGCGTCAGGTAGTCGACGCGCGAGTAACCCGCGAAGAGTTCGTACCGTTTCACCTTCGCCTCGGCCACGCCCGCGCCGAAGAGGAAGTACTGTGCTTCCTGTTCGGGGGCGACGTAGACGTAGTACGGCAGCGTCAAGCCATAGTCGCGGTACGCGAGGCCGTAGCCGATGCGCCACTGGTTCAGCAGACGTACCTCAAGCTCAGTCACCGGGGTCTTGGAGACCCGCACGCCGTTGTCATCACGGTACGTCCCGCGGTAGTCGCCGAAGCTCGAGGACAGCTTCAGATCGTGTCCGAAGATGAGCTGGTCGATGCCGACCCACCCGGCGAACATCCGAAAACCGGTCGCGGCTGCCTTGCCGGCGGCGTCCTCGAGGCGCTGTGAGGCGATGTTCTGCAGGTAGATGAGCCCCAGATTCCAATCCCCAAGCCGCACCTCGGCGGAGCCACCCAGCTCGATTGCCGGGTCGTACTCATACTTCGCGTCGAAGCGAAGGGGCGCGTCCTTCTCGCTCGGATAGGATGCGACGACGTGCCAGTTGCGGTATCGGGGGGTGCCTGCGACGGAGACCGACCAGCTCTTGTATTCGTCGTCCCAGTCACCGGTGTCCTCGACACGCCGCGCCAGGAAGTCGGCGATCGTTCCGAAACGCTCGATGGAGGCGGTGCCCTCCTGCTCGTTCTGCCGATGGGAGAGCAGGACGCGTCCGGTCCGGCCGATCCCGAGCAATGGCGACCACCCCCCGTTCGCCCCCCCGGCACGGAAGTGAGTGTGCTTGTCCACCAGCTCGCCGCCACGAAGCACCACGACATTCAGACCCCGGTTGAAGGTATTTCGGAGGTAGTAAGTCAGGATGAAGACCTCGTCGCCGTAGGCCGCGATCGAGTGTTGCCACCCCGACTCGCGACCATCCGCCTCGATACGCTGCCACTTCCAAACGCCCTCGCGGGCGGCGAAGACCACGAGGGCGCGTTGGTCGTAATCATAGGCCGAGACATAGACCCAGCCCGTCGCGTCCCGTGCGACGGACCAGTCGTAGTCGGCGCCGTCGAAGATCGGAGCGGTCTGGCTCCGCCCGGACAGGCGTTCGATTTGGTACCTGAGGGCCGACCGGAAGAAGACGATGGGGCGGTTGTTCGCGTCCAGAAGCAAGTGCGCCTCGCCGATGGGCAGGCTCAGATTGTCGTAAAGGATCTGCGTGGGCTCGCCGTCCACGAGCAGCATCAGCGCGCTCCGATAGCTCTTCTCGCTGCCGCTCTGTCGGCTCGCGAGCGCGTAGAAGCGACCATCCTGTCCGATCCGGCCCGCGTGACCTGTCCATGACGTCGGGTACTTTTGGTTGGAACTCCAACGCCCGATCACCTGGCGCCGACTCTGGGCCCTCCCCCCTTCGACCCGGTACAGGAACTCCGAGTGCGTGATCGTCTGCTTTCCGACTGTCTCCGAGGTTGATTCGGTCCAGAGGGAGTGGCGGGTGCCGTCGGGCGCGACCGCAAACGCGCCGACGCCTCCCGGCGAGAGTTCACCTCGAGCGTCCGAGATCATGATCCGCGGGCCGCCGATCTGCGACGTGTCTCGCCCCCGCCAACTCCGCGGGGCCTCGGTGGCCGGAACGGGGGGCGGCGGCGGGGCCTCGGTGGCCTCGGTGGCCGGAACGGGGGGCGGCGGCGGGGCCAGAGGTTCGGGGGCGGGCGTGACGGCTTCGTCCGTGACCGGCGGAGGGGCGGCCTCATCGTCCGGCGAAGTCTGCCCCCACGCCGATGTCGCCGGCCCCCACCCCACCAGAACCAGGGCGACGAGGCAGAACTGGCGGAGAGAAGTGATCATGGATCCGACCGATTGTAGGCCTGCTTGTGTGAGCGAAGCTAGGTCGGCTCATGGAGAGATCGCGAGGCACCCAAACCCTACCTCCGAATCGGGGGCGGCTGCGGTGTGACGGTCCCGGCGTGGCGCAGGCGCGCGATCTCCTCGTTGATGCGGGCCGCAGTCCGCCCAACGGCCTCGGCTGTCGTCGCTGTTCGTATCCGCTGCCCGAACCCCGTCTACCGCCACCCTTCAGCCCGCGCGATGCTCCGCCCATGCACGCAACGCGATCACTCCGCAGCGCACTCCTCAGCCGCCGCCTCGGCGGGCTGATCCGGAACATCCAGCGGGCCCGAGTTCATTGGCGAGCTGCCTGACGTTGAGGCGGGCGCGCGTCGCGGCCCAGTACTTGGGGCTCAGCTCGAGGTCTCTGTCCTTGGGCCAATGGGGCAGGACGCGGATGACTTCGCGCAGGTACAGATCGGGGTCGAGTTTGTGGAGCTTCGTGGAGGGCGGCGATGAGTCGGAGCTCCCGCTCGGAGCTGTTGTTCGTCATCTCGAGCCGGCCATCGTTGAGGAACGCGGTGAGCGGGCCGCGCTGCCGGACGGTGTAGCCGAGCGCGTCACGCAATGCGCCGCGGACATTTTTGACCTTCTCGAACTCGACGGTGGCCCATTCGAGGAACGCCTCGACGTGGGGTTTGAGGTGGGTCTGTCGGGCCCGGAAGGTGTCGCGTTGGGCCGCGATCTCCCGGACCTCCACCTGTAAAGCCGCGAGTTGCCGCCGGAGTTCGGCGAGCTCGACACTCTCTAGCAGACCTGTTTTATCGGCAATCAAGGCGACACAAATATTGCCTGTTGCATCATGAATGTAAGCAGGTTTGACCTCATTTTCATCACATTATGATGGCTTATTCAGTCAGTGCACGCGGGTCGCCGAGCCGCGTTTACGCGTGGGTTTCCGCTCCACGCAGACACCATCGAGCAGCTCGTCGAGCACATGGGACGGCACCTCGACGCCCTGCCCGTCGCCGCTCAGCGGATCCGGTAAAGCGAACAGCGCCGAGTCCAATCGCTTGTAGAAAATGCACATCCCGGTTCCGTCGCTTCCCAAACAAGACGAACGGCGCACCGCTCCGGGCCACCCGACCGAGCTCTGCCTCTACGAGGCTCGCCAGGCGATCGAAGCTCCAGCGCAAGTTGATGGGCACGAGGCCCACGAAGATCTCCACGCCCGCCGGAATCACCGGTTCGCCCCGTGGACTGGGTCCAGCGCGTCGAGGACCTCGCGGAGCGTCCTCGGGTCGAAGCCGCGCCGAAGAAGCAGCCGGACCAGACCGTGCTCGACGACCACGGGCGTCTCCGCCACGACCACCGTCCC
>SHZC01000034.1 GCA_009692505.1 Myxococcales bacterium | reverse complement strand
AGCGCGTCTCGCCCGTCTTCAGGAACTCGCGCCGCGAGGCCCGCAGCCCGCAGAGGCCGATGTCCTGGAAGTGGGCACCGCGAACGACATGAGCTTCGGGCACGCTCCCGACCCCCGCGGCGCGGTGGGCCTCCTTCGCCTCGAAGGGCATCTCGGTCGTGCCTCGAACCGCGCAGACCGGCCGCGGCCTGAACTTGTTCTCCGTGGTGTCCGTGCGAGCGTCGAGATCGAGGCAGGCGAGGCCGACCGACTCTTCCACGCAGGCGGAGCGCATCGCCTCGAAAGGCAGGGTCGTGCCCGTCGTCGCGCAGCCGCGATAATCGTTGAGGCAGCCGCTGGTGCAGCCGTTCAGGTTCGACGGCGTCGTCGCCTTGCGGTCCTCGAAGTAGGCCTCGCAGTCACAGAGCTTCGTGCAGGCCTCGAGCGCGCCATCGTTGAGCATCGCGCAGGCCACGTCCTGGCCCCCTGCACAGCTCTCGACGCCGATGGAGGTCGCCAGCGTCCGAGCCTTACACATCGCGCCGACATAGGCGTCCCGGGCCCGCGCCAAGCCGTGATCATCGTCGTCCTCGTCCCCGTCATAGGTCTCCCGACAGATACCGATGCATCGCTCCACCCGGTCAGCACAGCCGCCGAAGAACCCGCCTTCCCCACCCTGGAGGCCGTCGACGAGGGGGTCCACGTCGGTGGACCCGTCGGCAGCGAGGCACGCCGGATCAATGACGAGGCCCGAGGGTGGACCGTCTCCGCGGTACTGCGGAAAGCCGCTCCCCTCGCGGCGATCGGAGAAGTGCGACTTCACACTTGTGCCGTCGGGCTGCTCATCTGCGCAGTATGCGAGGTAGTCGAACTCATCGGCGACCCACTCCCAGGCGTTGGCCGCGAGGTCGTAGACGCCTTGGGTGGTCTTGTCCGCGACGCTCTGCCCAACGGCGGCGGGCAGCTTGTCGCTGCACTCCCCCAAGGCGAGCTTGCCCTTATTGCTCTGGCAGTTCTCGGCGACCTCGCGCAGGCCTTGGAGGTGGTCACCGCTCCCGGCGTTCCGCGCGGCGTACTCCCACTCGGCCTCAGTTGGGAGTCGGCCCCCGACGTGCGCGCAGTAGGCGTTTGCGGCGTCCCAGGACACGCCGAGCACCGGGTGGTTCTCGAAGGCGTCTCCCCGGTAGTAGTCCTTGATCTTCGGGAGGCCCGGGGCGGACCCCCCGGCCTCGGTAGAGTCGGGCCTTACGCAGTCGTCGTTCGCCTCGCAGTGTCGCCACTGGAGGTTGCTGACCTCGGTCGCGTCGAGCCAGAACTTCTCGAGCTTGACCGAGTGGTGAAGGTTCTCCGACTGCTCCTCGGGGTCGCAGTTCGGCGTCGTGCTCTGCTTCGAACGTTCGGCGGCGCAGTGGTCGAAGTCAGCCCCGCCCATCTTGAAGGTTCCGGCGCTCAAGGCGACGACCTTCGACGGGGCCGGGGGATCTATGCCCTTCGAGCAAGCGACGACACCGACGAGGACCAGAGGAGCGAGGCGAAGCGACTTCATGGGTCGATGGGGCCTTTCGAGACGGTTCAGAAAGACAAGCCGAGGCCGAGACCGAGCCCCGTTGGGCCCGGAACGAGCCCCAGCGTCGGCGTCGCCTGCCCCTTGGGCACGACGGCGGGCTTACCGTAGTCGAGGTTGCGATGCTCATCGTCGATGCGGTCGCGAAGCCGATCCCAGACGATGAGCGTCGTGCCGAGCGCGAGCAGCCCACCTCCGGCGCCGTACCCGATCTTCTCGTACAGGGCGAAGTCCTTGAACTCCTGCGTATCGTTGAATTTGCTCTCGGAGAGCTGCCAAGCGGCGACCCCGCCACCCACGAGCAGCAGGCCCAGGATGTTTGCGGTCCAGCCCGTGCTCGACCGCCAGGTGCTCACGAACTCCGTCCGGACGACATAGGCGTCGACCGTCGTGATCTTGCCCTTCTCCACAGAGACGTGCTGATCGAACCGCGTATAGCTGTCCCGATCGACGACGATCTGGTGACGCCCGGCGCCGTACGCGAGCGGCTCTCGGAGGGGCGTCAGGCCGATATTTTTGCCGTCGATGAACACCGTGGCGCCGTTAATCGTGCTGTCGACATAAAGATATCCGAGGTTCTGGATGCCTCGCATCGAGAGGTTCATGCGAAACGGCTCCTTCCGCTGGATCTCGATGGTCTGCTCGATGGGCTCATATCCGTCGATCTCGATCCAGACCGTGTGCGGGCCAGGTCGGACGTAGTTGCGAAACGGGGTGCTGCCGCGCACGCCCTTGCTGCGATCGTCGAGGAAGACCCGCGCCGAGGAGGGATCGGACTCGATGATCAGGAGCTGATCACGCTCAATTCGGGCGTCGCAGCTCTTCAGCGTGTTCTCCGCGCGATCACGCTTGGCCCCGGGCGCCTCCTTCTCGAGGAATCGCTCCATGTAGCCGACGCACTCCTGCCAGCTCTCGAGCTGCTGATGCGAGAGGCCGATATTGTAGAGAACCCCGGGGTTCTGGGTGATCTCGAAGGCCAGCTTGAACTTCTCGATGGCCTCCTTATAACGGCCGCTCGCGTACAGGGTCTGCCCCTCCGACTCGAGGGCCGCCGCTCGAGCGCGATCCGCATCGGAGAGCTGGAGGCGGGCCTCGGGGCTCAGCACGATGCGAAAAGGAGCCGCGGCGGGTGCCGAGTCCGGGGCCACCGGCGGCACGGCCACAGGGGCGTCCTCTTGCGCCCAAGCCGCCGAAGACCACACGAGCACCGCCAAGGACACGATGAACAACCGCTGCACCATAGAATGGTCTACTCCCCTAACCGATCCGGGCGCGGAACATAAACCCCGCATCGGAATCGCCGCAAGCTGCTACAGTCCGCGACCGATTTCGATGATGGAGGATGGGCGTTGGGAGCCTTCAATGGAAGCCTTACATACCGGCAGTACTTCGTGCGCGCCCCTCTGCCGGACGACTGGCGGGACCGGTTCCCGCAGCGCATCGCCGACTTCTCCGCCAAGGACATCGATCCCAAAGGCGAGGAGGAGCGCGGCGTGGGCTGGTGCAGCGCGCACTTCCCCCTAGACGTCGATCTCCACGAGGGCCTGTACCTCTACAATGACTACCTCGCGCTCTCCATGCGGGTCGACACGCTGAAGGTCGCGGGGCCTACGCTCAAGATTCACGCCGAGCTGGAGTGCCGCCGGGTCATCGCCGCGCAGAACCTCGAGTCGCTCAACCGCTACCAGCGAGCCGAGATCAAAGAGCAGGTCAAGCTGCAGCTCCGCAAGCGCATCCTGCCGTCCATCAAAGCCGTCGACTTCGTCTGGAATCTCGAGCGTCAGACCGTCTGGTTCTGGAGCGGGAGCGAGAAGGTCAACGTCGAGTTCCAAGAACTTTTCGAGCAGACCTTCGAGCTGCCCCTGGGCTCGGACACGGCGTACACCGCGGCGGCTTACGGGGCGCTCGGAGTATCCGACGAGGTCGTCACCGCGCTCGCGACGCTTCAGCCCTCGTTTTTCATCTCTGGTGAAACGGGTCTCGCGGCTTCCCTCGAAATCTCTGGGGGCCGCTGATGGACATCATCGATCTCATCAACCGCACGAGCTTCCTGGGCCCGGAGTTCCTGACCTGGCTCTGGTACCGCAGCGAACTCCAGAGCGGCGTCTTCGAGGGTGGGGGAGAGGTGGGCCCCTTCGAGCTGTGGTTCGACGACCGCCTCACCGTGGCCGCGCCGACGGTCAACGCTCAGGAGAACCTCTTCAAGGGTGGCCATCCCGCGTCCTCCCTCGAGGCTCGCACCGCGTTGCGCTTGGGCAAGATGGCGGACGAGGCGAAGCTCCGTATCGTGCGCGCGTCCCAGGACTGGGGCTTCGTCCTTCGGGCGGACCTCACCACCGCGTCGGTCAAGCTGCCGGCCGTCTTGTCGCGTGACGACGACGACCTCTTCTACGAGCGCATGGCCCTCATCGAGCAGCTCGACGTCATGCTCAAGGCGCTCCTGCGGCAGTTTCTCGTCTTGCGGACCTCGCCTGAGTGGGAGCAGAGCGAGCTGCCGTCGTTGCGGATCTGGGTTGAGACGGGCGGCGAGTCGGCGTGAGCCTCTACGCGGTCATCATGGCCGGCGGCTCGGGCACCCGCTTCTGGCCGCTGTCCCGGAGAGAGCGACCGAAGCAGTTTCTGGCCATCGGGACGCGACGCACGCTCATCGAGGAGACGCTCTCGCGGCTGAGCCCGCTCATCCCCAAGGAGCGCGCGCTCATTGTGGCAGGCGAAGGCCATGTGCCGGTCCTGCGGAGCCTGCTCGACGACCCATGGATCGTGACGGAGCCCTGCGCCCGAAATACCGCGCCGTGTGTTGGGCTCGCCGCCATCCATCTCCTCAGGTCTGATCCCCTGGCCGTGATGGCCGTCTTGCCAAGCGACCACCACATCGAAGACGCCGCCGCCTTCCGCAGGCTGGTCGCCGCCGCCGCAGAGCGCGCGCTCGCAGGCGAGATCGTGACCCTGGGCATCCGCCCAAATCGCCCCGAGACCGGGTACGGCTATATCCACTACAACCGCGAGGACACTCAGGCCACGAGCAAGGGCGTCGAGGTCTGCGCGGTGCGCCGCTTCGTCGAGAAGCCGCCTCGGGCCGTGGCCGAGCGTTACCTCTCCGAGGGGGGCTACCTCTGGAACAGCGGGATGTTCTTCTTCACGGCCGCGCGGGTGCTCTCAGACATCCACACGTTCCTCCCGGCACTCGGTGCCGCGCTGGACCGTATCGCCGCAGTCTTGGGCACGTCAGACGAGGTCCGTGTCACCGAGGCCGAGTTCGCCGCGCTGGAGTCCATCAGCATCGACTACGGGGTGATGGAGCACGCTGACCGCGTCCGCGTCATCCCGGCGGACATGGGCTGGAACGACGTGGGCCACTGGGCCGCGCTCGCCGACTTTGGGGTGGCCGACTCGCTCGGCAATGTCGGGGCCGACGGAGACGAGGTCGTGATCGTCGACGCCCATGAGAACATCGTTCGGAGCGGACGACGGCTGCTCGCGCTCGTCGGCGTCAGCCACCTCGTCGTCGTCGACACGGACGACGCGCTCCTCATCTGCCACCGCGACCGCGTTCAGGACGTCCGGCGGGTCGTCACGCGCCTCGAGACGGACGGCCGCGACGATCTCCTATAAGAGCGGAGCCCCCCCATGAACTTCAACCCGCGGATCTTTCGTGAGTACGACATCCGGGGCAAGGCCGAGTCGGACCTGCACGACGCCTTCGTCGAGTCGCTCGGCCGGGCCTACGGGACGTACGTCCGCCGGGCCGGTGCTCGTCTCGTCGCCCTGGGCCGAGACTGTCGACAGAGCGGCCCTCGCATCTTCGAGGCCTTCGCGACAGGGGTCCGCGCAACCGGCATCGACATCGTCGACATCGGGGTGGTGCCCACGCCCGTCTTGTACTTCGCGCTTCATCACCTCGACGTGCAGGGCGGCGTCGTCATCACCGGCAGTCACAACCCCGGCGACGAGAACGGCTTCAAGCTCTCCTTGGGGCAGGGCTCTATCTATGGCGCAGAGCTCCAGCGGCTCCGCGAGCTCATCGAGGCGGCGGACTTCGAGACGGGAGAGGGCGCGTGGTCGGTGGCCGATGTCCTGCCGGCCTACTACGCCGATCTCGAGGGCCGTCTGCGCCCGGGCCGCCGCCTCAAGGTGGTCATCGACGCGGGCAACGGCATGGGTGGCCTAACGGCCGAGCGCGTCTATACATCCCTCGGTCACGAGGTCATCGCGCTGTACTGCGACCTCGACGGCACCTTCCCGAACCATCACCCTGATCCCACGGTCGAGGCCAACCTCACCGATCTCAAAGCAGCCGTCCTCGAGTCCGGCGCCGACTTGGGCATCGCGTTTGATGGGGACGCCGACCGGATTGGGGCGGTCGACGCGCGGGGCCGGATGATCTTTGGCGACCAACTCCTCACGTTTTTTGCGCGCGACATCGTTCGAGAGCGCGCGCCCGAGCGGGTGCGGGTGGTCTGCGAAGTCAAGTGCTCCGAGGCGGTCTCTGCCGATCTGACACCTCGTGGTGCCGAGGTCGAGATGTGGAAGGTCGGCCACTCGCTCATCAAGGCCCGAATGAAGGACCGAGGCGCGCTCATCGCAGGCGAGATGAGCGGGCACCTCTTCTTCGCCGATCGTTATTACGGCTACGACGACGCGGTCTACGCCGGGGCCCGCCTCTTGGAGCTCCTGTCCCGGTCCGAAGACTCGCTGGCCATGCTGCTCGACAGCCTGCCGCCGTCAGTGACCACGCCTGAGCTGCGCGTCTCCTGCCCGGACGACTTGAAGTTCGACGTGGTCGCGCGGGCCGTGTCGCACTTCCGCTCGCGTTATCCCGTTCTGGACATCGACGGCGCGCGGGTGACGTTTGCCTCGGGCTGGGGCCTCTTGAGGGCGAGCAATACCCAGCCGGTGCTCGTCATGCGCTTCGAGGCGGACACCGAAGTCAATCTCGCGGTCTATCGGCGCGAGGTCGAAGACTGGCTCGCGGCCTCCGCGCCCGAGGTGGATTTGCACGCCACGGGCCACTGAGCGGCCAGCCTACGCGAAATCTCCCCGCCCGACTTGCGGGAGGCGCGCCCCTGTGTGCAATCATGCGCGCCTTTTTTGGGGGCATCGGTCCCCGCAGGAGATGGAATTATGATCACGCGCAAGCTCGCCTTGGTCGTCGCACTCGGTTGCGCCGCTCAGGCCTGTGAAGATGGCCCCAAGCAGGTCTTTACGCCCAATACGGGCGACCCGACCTCTCAGAACGGCCTCGACGAGAACTCGCCGTTCACCCAGGCCGGCGAACAGAAGTACGTCATCGACGACGACGCCCGCGACGACACCGGCCGGGCGAGGTTCTGCAACGTTGAGGACAACGATCAGCTCGTCAAGCGCATGGTGCTCGAGCCCATCATCCCCAATGAGTCCATCGGTGGCGTGCCGATGTGGACGCCGGACAATCGACCGATGCACGCCGACGATCTGATCGGCGAGGGCGCCTTTTGCGACCCGGCCGAGTACGCCGACGGCTTCGTCTGGGGCGCCGAGCAGGAGGTCGTCTTCCTCTTCGATCAGGAGACGCGCCTCGCGGTCCAGGAGCTGGCACTGACCAAGTACCAGGGCACGCTTGAGGGCGACTTCGACGGGCTGAAGGCCGACGGGAGCATGGGCAAGGTCAACGTGCGCCTCAAGCTGCGTGACCGCTTGAAGATTGAGGGCATGGAGCTCGACCAGTACGCCGACCAGGCGAGCGCGGCGGGCAACCCTCGCTCCTGGGTCAACCCCAAGAACGTCACGGCCGTCTACCGGATGGTGCGCCAGAAGTTCTTCGGCGACGCGGCCTTCGACGAGAGCTTTGACTGCACTGCGGCGAACGTCTGCGACGTCATCTTTCTTCAGGACCGCGTCACCCGCATCGACCTCTCGGACTCGGGCCTAATCTTGGTGTTCACGCCGGACGGCTACCTGACCGCCGCCTCGGTGTTCCCGGTGCGTATCGCCCCCTTCGAGCGCGAGACGGCGGTCGTCCTGGGCACCGAAGCCGACACCCTCGCGCCGACCTTCACGAGCACGTCCAAGGAGGGCTGCACCTTGGGCTTGGCGGACGGGCTCACCTTCGGGGACTTCGTGTCCCGGTGCATCGGTGACGTCAATAGCCCCGTGCTTCAGCGGGCGAACTTCAATGTGCATTCCCAACGAGACGGCGTGGACGTCGAGTTCAACGGGGCGACGTTCAGCTTCATGCGCGACATCACGACTCAGCCCGTCCTGAAAGATGGCGAGCGACCGGCCGCGAGCGATTCGCTCTACGGGATGTTCTGGAGCCGGAACCTCACAGCCCCGCTCGCCGAGTTCCGGCCCCGCACGATCGCGCAGCTCTTCAAGCAGAAGCTCGAGCAGCGCCTGCGTGAAGCGGTTAACGTGCCGGCCATCGGCGGGGGCGTCGTTGAGCCGGATGCCGGCGTCGTAGCCGCGGATCTCGGCCTCGGGGCTGATGCCGGCGTGGCCGCAGCCGACGCCGCCGTGGCCGCAGCTGACGCCGCCGTCGCTGCAGCTGACGCCTCCGTCGCCGAGCGTGACGCCTCCAGCGTGCCGGCAAACACGCACCCCTTCGCTCGCTTTGAGCTGGAAATTCCGGCCGGCCTGCTCACCGATGAGGCCGACGAGCCCCGGGCCATCGACCAGATCATCTACACCGTGCGCGGGGCGGACCGGGACTGGATCGCCGAGGTCGTCGCCCAGGTTCGCGCCCTCTACAACACCTTGTCCGCCGACGAACGGGCCGCGCTGAGCCCCAACGTCATCGAGGCCACTTGGATCGTCGAGCCCTTCACGGACGCGCTCCTCGAGGTGTTCAGCCACGGTCAGACCAGCGCCGCCTACGCCTCCAAGCGTTTCTACACGACCGACGACCGCCGCTGGTCGGTCGGCTTCGCGAACTTCGTGCAGGACGGCGTGCCTTACAGAATGACCGTTCAGTTCAGCATCAACTTCGACGCGCTCACGGCCATCGACGTCAGCACGGGCCTCTCCTCCATCGACGGAATCTTCTCGGCGTGGAATGGGTTCGTTCGGCCCAGGCCCAATATGTTCGAGCCGGGTAAGTCCCCGTACTTCGGGATCGACCTCGCCGAACTCGCCGACAACAAGATTGGCCTCAATCAGGCGGGCATCAAGGTCGATGACTTCGACCGGCAGCTCGGCACGCTCGACGTCCGGATCGCCGTGCCGGATGCGGACGGGGAGCTCAACCTCGTCCCGTTCGTGGTTCGAGGCAGCCCCATCGAGGACCGCAACGGCTACCTCAAGCAGATCCGTGGACAGCGTTATGAGTTTGTCCCGGCCAACGTCGTGCGTCTCGGCGGCAAGGAGACCTCGATGGTCTTCTGGGTCACCGGGGACGGGCGCATCGGTCGCATCGCCGAGGGTGGCTTCAAGCATCCCGTCGACCTCTGCCCGGGCCTGCCCATCCGCTACGGCGACGACATCCGCGAGAAGCTCGAGGTCTTCGCCGCGACCGCAGGCGAGAAGGCCTACCGCGACTGCGAGATCGTCTTGAACACCTCGATCAACGACAACGTGCTCGATGAGGTCGTCTCACTTGTTCATCAGGTGGGCTTCGTGACCAACGCCGGGCGCGCCACTCAAGTCAACGTGTGGCGCTGAGCATGAGCAGGAACACCCCAATGAAGTACCGCCTCCTTGCCGCCGCCTCGGCCAGCCTGCTCGCCACTGCGTGCGTAGAGCACCGCCCGATCCGCAGCGGTCTGGCCAATGAAAACGTCTACCTCAACAAGACCGCGCTGACGAACCCCGACGATCAGTTCACCCAAGCCGGTGACGATCAGTGGCTGTATCGGGTGACGGTCGTGGGCGCCAGCTCGCCCAACGTCGTGGGCGACTACGCCTTCCCCGGCTTCGAGAGCGATCCGATGCTCGTCCAGTTCCGCTTCCGCTCCGACGCCCTGCAGGTCGTCGACGGTCGCCGGCTGCAGGAGGACCGCCCGCTCGACCCCAACGACAACCTCGCCGACACCGACGACAACGTGCTCTTCGAGTTCGCCGGACAGCACCTCGACGTCAAGCTCCGCGAGAGCCTCGACGGGGAGCGGACGAACTACCTTGAGGAGAACACCGAGGCCGACTGGGAGGTCCGTCAGACCTTCAAGATGGACTTCGCGAGCACCTCGATGGAGCCGATCACCTCGGTCGCCTGGTTCTACGGCGAGTTCCTGCACGAATGCGCCACCCCGGTCGCGACGCACCTCGTGCCGGACACCTACCGCTGGCAGACGGCCTGCACCGAGTCCCAGATTGAGGCCGAGTACAAGGGCCGTCGGGCGAAGTACGAGGCCGCTTTGGCCGGCTACAAGTCCGCCCAGACCGCGCTCTCCGCGGCCGTGGATGCAGACATTCAGGCGCTCGAGGCCGACGTCGTCGTCGCTCGCGAGGCCCTCGCCGCGACCGCCTCCGAAGAGGGCACCTGCTCGTCGACGGGCGAGGAGACCTTCGGCTTCGAGCTGGAGAGCACCTACCTGCTCACGGTTCAGGGCGGCTGCTACAACATGACGACCCTCGCCAACGGCACGGGGACGTCCACGATCCGCTACCACTACTCCTTCACGCGGCCCAAGACCGGCGCGTACGTGGGCGAAGGCGACGATCAGGTCTTCAAGCTCCGCTACGAGCCCGAAGAGATCGGCGAGAAGGAGCTCCGCAACAAGAAGTACGGGGTCTTCCAGCTCCTCAACCTGTTCACCGACCATGAGGCCGGAGAGCTGGGCGCGCGCGCCTTCGCCAAGCGATGGGATCCGTCGCGAGCGGACATGACCTTCTACTTCCAGCCGGGCTTCCCCGAGCGGTACAAGCCCTTCTTCAGCCATATCGCTGAGGCCACCAACGCCGTCTTCGAGAAGGCCGGCGCGACGATTCGGCTGAAGTTCGTCGAGTTCGACGACGGCGGCATCATTCGCCACGTCGGGGACATGCGGTACAGCTTCGCTCAGTGGCACCACGACATCGACACGACCCGGGGCCTGCTCGGTTACGGACCCTCGGCCGCCGATCCCCGGACGGGCGAGGTGCTCAACGCCAACCTCAACCTCTACAACATCGGCATGGACTACTACCGGTTCACGCTGGAGAACTTCCTCGAGACGACCGGCGCGCGCCTGAAGCCCGAGGAAGACAAGGCCTGGGAGGAGATTGACTGCGCTGAGGGTTCGACTGTGGCCCCCGGCGACGAGAGCCGCTGCACCTTCGAGAAGACCCAGGCTGACCAGGCGTGCGAGAGCGCGGCCGACGCCGACGCCAAGACCGCGTGCCTCGCTGTCGCGACGGCGGGCCTCGAGACCTGCAAGCAGCGTCCGCGGCTCACGTCCGCGCTGTTCAACGAGATGCGCCGCGTGATGAACGTGCCCGACGAGGACGTCACCGCCCAGAAGGAGGACTTCGTCCCCACGCCGACGCACCCCGACTTCGCGAAGAACTTCCATCGACTCCTGCCGGAGCTCCGCTACGCCGAGCCGGCTTGGAACTCCTTTGTCTGGATGACCGGCGGCAAGTCCCGGATCATGCAGGAGCTCATCGAGAACAAGGCGGCCGTGGCGGACTTCGAGAAGAAGCTTGGCGCGATTCAGGCGAACCTGAACCCCTTTGGGCCCCACGCGCTCGGCTCTCGGGAGGGCATCGAGGCGCAGGTCAACTTCATGGACGAGTTCCGCGATTGGCGCGGGCTGCGGGACCGCATCGTTCAGGATGAGGAGCAGCTCCTCGCCTTGACCAATATCGAGGTCTTCGACGCCAACGACGCCATCACGGCCGCCGCCCTCTCCTCGCGTCGCTGCATCACCCGGCCCGGCAATGGGAACACTTGGGAGAGCGACCGCGAGTTCAGCAGCCGCGTCGTCAACGACATCATCTACAAGGTCGCCATTCACGAGTTCGGCCACAACGTCGGGCTGCGCCACAACTTCTACGGCAGCGTCGACGCCAAGCACATGCGCGCCGGTGAGACGTCGGCCTCGGTCATGGACTACGTCTCGCCCATCGAGGAGGCCTCAAGCCCGAAGGGCTGGGGTCGCTACGACGAGCTCGCCATCCAGCACATCTACGGCAACGAGGCGGCCCGAACCGAGGCGATGGCCGAGGACGTCTTGTACTGCACCGACGAGCACCGCGGCCGCTCGCCGCTCTGCCGCGCCTTTGACTTCGGCGTGACCCCGGCGCAGATCGCCATAAACGCCATCGAGCGATATGATTGGCTCTACGAGCTGCGAAACAAGCGCGCGTGGCGCAAGTTCTGGGATACGAGCGGCTACGCCTACTCCGTGTACGACGCCGTCTTCTCCATCCAGCGCATGTGGCACCTGGCCATCTTCGACTGGGGCGGCGGCGGCGTGCAGTCGGTCCTCAAGCGACTCGATCAGGTCGACGCACAGACCGACGAGACGGCCAGCGTGAAGACCGATCAGGAGTACGACGAGATCTCCGTCGACTTCTACAACGACATCTCCGCCGCCGTGGGCATCAACATCGCGTTCTACGACGCGATCATCAATCAGCCCGCGGCCTTCCGGAACTACCAGACGGAGTTCGACCCCTTCTACGGCGACGTCATTCGCGTGGGCATCATCCTCGACAAGCTCTTCGCCACGTTCGCGTTCATGGATCTGCAGGACATCAGTGCCTACAACCCCAACGTCGCGACCTACGCGGCCATGTACGACGCGCCCTTCGGCGCACAGAACGACGCGCTCGCGCAGCGGGTGCTCGACAATATGTTGGGCGCGAACTACGACACCTTCCCTTGGTTTAAGTACTACGCCCTCAACATCTTCGCGGCGGTCACGAACTCGAACCTCGTCGGCAATATCCAGCTCCGCGACCGCATCGCCATCAAGCGATTCAATCGCGCCGAGGATCTCGAGGCCGAGTTCCACGAAGGGGCCATCGCCGACGCGACGAGGAGCGACAACGCCCCTCAGATCTTCGTTCACGACGGCAAGGAGTACGTTTATTCGTATCTCGCCGATCGGAGCTGGCACCTCGTCGCCGACCGCTCCCGGAGCCCGGTCAGCTATCAGTTCATGCGCGAGTACAACGAGTCTCTCAACTCCAACGCCTCTGGCGACGAGGACAACTTCGGCCTGAAGATCCTGTTGGCGTACTACGAGTACTTCAACAACTTCGTCGGCTTCTGACCGTGAGGCTCGGTTCATCCTCGGGGCTCCTGCTCGTCTGCGTCGTCGCGCCGCTTGCGTCGGCGCACGCCGTGGAGACGCCGCCTTCAGAGGTGGTCGCCTCCGAGGCTGCGGCCCCAAGCAAGCCGTGGAGCGCCAGCCTGGGGTTGCGGTATGGGCGCCTGCTCGTCACCGATGACACCTCCGGGGGCGACCAGTCGCTGGCCTACCGCCTGGGGGGAGGTGCTGAGGTCTTCCCCGGCGGCAAGGTGTCCGTTCGCCTCGGGCTCAATGAGCGGTTCGTGGCTCAGCCCGAGGAGTCCGGCTTTCGGCTCACGGATACGACCTTGGGCCTGAGTTATGGGCAAACCCTGCCGGTCGGCCCCAAGTCGATCGACGTCACGCATGAGCTCGCGTTTGCCCTGCCCACGTCACGCGCCAGCTCCAGGCAAGACCTCTACGTCGCGGTCGGCTACACCCTCTCGCTGTCCATGGAGCTTGTCTCAGGTCTCACCGCCTCTGTTTCTCCCAACGCCCGATATCGTGCGCACGCTTTCGCCGAGCGCGCCGGCATTGATGGGGTGATGAATACGCAGTGGGAGTTCGGTAGCCATCTGGGCCTCGACTACACGCTCCTCGATCTCGGAGACGAGCTGGGCAACCTCACGCTCGGCGCCTCCGGAGGGTGGACCTGGTTTCGACAATACGACGCCGTCGACCAACACGCCTCCCTGTACGCCGACAGCGGCGCCTGGAATCAGGGCTATGACTACGAGGCCCACGTGGCTTACGTCTTCCTCGAGCGATACTCCCTGACGACCTCCATCGAGCAGGGCAGCAACGTCCTTCGAGACGGCATCGTCAACGTGAGCTGGTTCAATCGGGATGAGGTCGAGCTCGCGCTGGCGTTCGGCGCGCGCTTCTGACAACAGCGGTGGCAAGCGACCGAGGCGCCTCACGCGGGCTCAAGGTCATAGGACTTCTCGTGCTGGCCTTGGGATTGGCGGTGCTCGTCGCGGGGTTCGCGCTTCACCGCTCCCGCCCCGAGGGTGCCGGGTCGTCGGTTGAGGCCGACGCTCGGGCGCGCGTCCTGGAGGTCGCCGTCGGCCTGACCGGTTGGCGCTCGACCGGCGCGCTGCGCTGGAAGCTCCGAGCAAACGACTGGCTCTGGGACAAGAACGCCGGACGGGTCCGGTGGCGACAGGGGCGGCTGGAGGTCCTCATGGAGACGCAACCTCTCAGCGGACGGGCCTTCGAGGACGGTCGGGAGCTCTTTGGACAAGGCTTGGCCGAGACCCTGACCGAGGCGCACAGCGCGTTTGTGAACGACAGCTTCTGGCTCTTCCCGTTTGACGGGCTCTTCGATGCCGGGACGAGACGTGAGTCTCTAACGGAGCCGGGCCCCCTTGGCGACCACTTGCTCCTCACCTTTGGCAGCGGGGGCACGACGCCCGGCGACGCCTACCTCCTGCTCTTCGACGGCACAAGCCTGCCCTCCGCATGGAGGATGTGGGTGAAGATCCTCCCGGTGGGGGGGCTCGAGGTCTCCTTCGCCGACTGGCGACGGCTGCCGACCGGAGCTCTCGTGGCGCAGAGGCACGAGACGGCGTTCGGCCCGCTGCTCATCGAGGCGCTCGAGGCCGCGGCGACGATCGACGAACTCGAACCTCGCGCCTTCGAGCGATTGCGGCCCCCCCCGGGCGAGCGATAGCCTGCGCGCCCCGGAGGTTCTGTTTATGGTCCGCCCGCTCGCGCTCGTCGGCTGCGTCCTCGCCGGTTCGTCAAGCTGCTTGACGACCCCCGCGAGCCCGGAGGAACCCAAGCCGGTCAACATCCAGGAGCAGGGTGCCGTGGGGGGCACGCCCTCAGTGGACCAGGGCCGCGGCGGCGAGACCGCAGACGCCGCCGACACCGACGGCGTGTCCGACGAGCTCGAGAACTGCCCCATCGACGCCAACCGAGGTCTGCAGCCCGAGCCTGATCTCGGACCCAACGGGGGCGACTTCCACGACGGGGCCCAGCGATGTCGGGCGGTCCGACCCGGCGTCCTCCAGACCTGCAACGCGGCGGTCTTCTCCGATCAGGGCTGCGCCACCAACGGTCTGCGGGCCGGGGCGATTCGGGTCAACGCCACGCAGCCTATCGTCGCCGCTCAGCACAACCTCGTTTGCTGTGGCTACAACCGGACGTCCGACGCCTCGCTCTTGCTGCCCACCTCGGCTCGGGGCGACACCTACTTCGCGCTGGGCACGCCGACCTGCGACTTCGCGCCGGCTGCCCTGGGCATCCCCCAGACCATCGGCGTCGTCGCTGGGCGAGAGGCTCTCACCGTGACCAGGGGTGGGGAGTTCGCGCTTCTGCCCGCCATCCCGAGAGGCGCCGGCGCCCGCCGGGATGTCCGTCCGAATGAGCCGGCAAGTCATCGAGGGGCTCGTGGGCCAAGGCATCGCCGGGACGCCCTACGTCGTCGTCCAGCGCCTCCCGTTCTTTGGTCCGATGACCCTCGAGGCCGACGAGCCCTTCTTCGCCGCGCTGTTCCTCATTTGATGGCGGGTCTTCGGTGGCGCAGACCCTCGGGCACCACACCTGTCCGCTTCGCTGAGCACAAGGTCCGCGCCCAATGAGCGAGACCGTCCGAAAGAACCTCCTCCTCCCGGAGGTCGAGCGTTGGCCGAAGACGCAGCCGGTCATCGAGCTTCTGGACGTGGTCAAACACTACGGCGGCAAGGCCGTGCTCGATGGCGTCAACCTCTCAATCAAGGCGGGTGAGACCACGGTCATCGTCGGGGAGTCGGGCAGCGGCAAGTCGGTCCTCCTCCGCCTGATGAACGGCCTGACTCGGCCAGACGAGGGTCAAGTCAAGCTCTTCGGCGTCGATCTCGGCCGGGCCTCGGAGCGGGAGCGAACGCACTTGCGGAAGCGGTGCACGATGGTCTTTCAGAGCTACGCGCTCATCGACTCCATGACCGTGGCTGAGAACATCGCGTTTCCGTTGGCGAACAATACGCGGCTGCCCTCCGCCGAGATTGACAAGCTGGTTGACGAGTTGCTGGCGATGCTGGACTTGGCGCAGGCCAAAAACGCGCTGCCGGCCACGCTCAGCGGCGGCATGAAGAAGCGGGTCGCTTTGGCCCGGGCGGTCATCAGCAACCCGGAGGTCGTGCTCTTCGACGAGCCCACCACCGGCCTCGACCCGATCATGGTCGAGTTCGTCGACGAGCTGATCCTCCGGACGCGGCAAGTCTTCGACATCACGAGCGTCATTATCTCGCACGACATGGCCAGCAACCGACGGCTCGCCGATACGATGGCGATGCTCGCCGACGGCAAGATCGTCTCGGTGGGTACCTTCGACGAGGTGAGCCGAGACGAGCGCCCCCGCGTCCGCGCGTTTATGGGGAGCGCGGTCACCGAGCGGATGGGCCGTGAGCCGAGCGCGCCTCCGACGGAGACGAGCGCGGCGCCGACCGAGGTGCGCGCGAAGTCCGTTGTGTCCATCCGCGGACTCGAGAAGTCCTTTGGGGACAACCACGTCCTCAGAGGCGTCGATCTCGACATCCCCGAGCGCAAGGTCACGGTCGTGATCGGCGGCTCGGGATCCGGCAAGAGCGTCCTCATCAAGCACATCACCGGGCTGCTGCGACCCGATCGCGGAAACGTCTCGGTCTTCGGCAAAGACCTCCAAACGCTCAGGGGCAAAGAGCTCCTCGAGGTGTGCGCCCGAATCGGGATGTTGTTCCAGGGGGCCGCCTTGTTCGACTCGCTGACCGTGCGCGAGAACATCGCGTTCCCGCTCGTAGAACGGCGGCGGCTGCGGCGACCGGCGATCGACGCGGCCGTGGAGGAAGTGTCCGTCCGCCTGAAGGTGCCGCACCTCCTCGACCGCTTCCCCGCTCAGATCTCCAACGGCGAGCGGAAGCGCGTCGGCCTCGCCCGCGCCATCATCACGAAGCCCGACATCATGATCTACGACGAGCCCACGACCGGCCAGGACCCCATCATGATGCGGCGCGTGGACGACATGATCGTCGAGGCGCAGGAAGCGTTCCCGATCACCTCCATCGTGATCAGCCACGACATGCTGTCGACGTTCCGCATCGCCGATCAGATCGTGATGATCCACCGGGGCCGAATCCTCGCGATCGGCAGCCCCGACGAGCTCCGGAGCCACCCCGATCCGCTGGTCACGGCGTTCATTTTTGCAGGCGGCGCCGGGTCTCAGGAGCCGACGGCGACGCCCTCGTCACTCGGCCCGTGACGATACGGTCGCCTCGGGCCCGCGCACGGCGATCTCCTCGCTCCGAAAACGCTTCAGGGCGTCCCGCATCCTCAAGGCCGGCTCCGGATCGTGGCGATAGCGATCGTCGTTCTCCCGCGCGTCGGTCTGGAGATCGTAGAGCAGGTACAGATCGCCTTCGCCCTCATGCAGGATCTTATGAGGCCACTCTATGTAGGCCTCACGCTGGGGGTTGTGTGGCCCTTTGGGGGTCTCGGCAAAGATCGGTCGGGCGTCGAGCTCCCCGCCGGTCAACGCGGGCAGAAGCGAGCGACCCCGGAGCTCGAGCGACGACCAGTCGGTCTGCCCGCTGAGCTCGAGGAGCGTCGGCATGAGATCGATCAAGCTGACCGGCGTGGCCACCCGTCTGGGAGGGGCACCCGGCAGGCGGATCACGAGGGGCACCCGGAGCTGATGCTCGTGCAGCCCATGCCCGTGGAAGCTATAGCCGTGCTCGCCAAAGGCTTCCCCGTGGTCAGAGGTCAAGACGAAGACCGTTCGGTTCCAATCCGGCCGCTCACGCAGCGCGGACAAGAGTCTCCCGACCCACTCATCGACGTACCGGATCTCGCCGTCGTACTTGTCCATGGGCAGGCGCGGCTTGTCGCCAAACGCCGGCAGGCCGGCATGGGCCAGGTAGTTCTTGTGGGGGTCCAAGAGGTGCAGCCACAGGAAGTAGGGCGCGTGAGGGTCGGGGGTCAGCACATTGTCGAGGTGCCTGAGCGCCGCGCTCACGACGGGCTCGGCGGTCTCGACCTTCTCCATGTCGCGCTCGGCGGTGAAGAAGGGTCTCCACGTCTCGAAGCCCTGACCGAGGCCGTACTTGAGCTCGAAGTACCAGTGGCTCGGGAAACCCGAAGTCCGGTAGTCCCGCAGGTGGAGTGCCTCGGCGAGGAAGAGGTTCTCGCTGCCGTAAGTCGTGAAGTGCTCGCCGTCGCGGATGAGCTCGGAGGGGTACTTGCCGGTCAGAAGCGAGGGGACCGAGGTCGGGGTCTTCGACGATGTGGCCCAGGCGCGCTCGAAGACGACGCTCTCTGCGGCGAGCGCGTCCATCGCGGGTGAGGTCGGACGTGTGTATCCGAGGAAGCCGAGGTGGTCGGCGCGGAGCGAGTCCACGGTCAACAGGACGATGTTGTGCCGCTGGCTCGACCGTACGGCGTTCGGCGGGCCCGAGGCTTCGCCGTCCTCTTTACGGCTGAGCTCAAGCAGATCCTCGCCGTCGCAGTCCTCGTCCAGGCCGTTGCCGACGATCTCCACGGCCCCAGGGGAAATCGCCGGATCATCGTCGCGACAGTCCCGGCCACCCAGCACGGCGGAGAAGCCGTCGCCGTCGCGGTCGAAGGGCAGCCGCATGAGCTTGAGCGTGAGCCTCGAAGCCCCCGTCGCGGTGGTCAGCGCGTGAAGCGCCGGGTCGCTCTTGAGGCTGAGGTTCAGCGCGAAGAGGGCGCCGAACGGGAAGAGAACTACGGGCAGCAGAAGGGCCATCCCGCCCCGGTGAAGAAAGAAGAGGCGCAGGATCGGGCCGACGACGAAGAGCACCCCCAAGATGAGGGCGAAGCCGCCGAATGGGCGAAGATCAAGCGCGTCCCAGGTCTCGTCGTTCTCGCGCCGCCAGACGACGAGACGAAGCGCTGCGTAGAGCAGGCCGAGCACCGCCCAGAGTCCAGGGTGCGAGAGCGGCGCGGCGCGTGGGATCCGCAGGGTGAATCGCTCCAACGCGCGACCAAAGGCCGCATGCAGTGGGGTGGCCACGAGCAGGCCGAGCGCGAGGAGGATGACGGCAGCGAGGGTCAACAGCAGGGCCGAGAGGAGCGGCGACTGAACCCGCAGCAGCGTGAGCTCGGCGACCCTCGCCAAGAGCGTCGACAAGAGCCCAACGAAGGCCCACAAAGTCAGGAGCGCGGCCGTCAGGAAGGACCGCTCGTGCAGGGGATCATCTCCTTGCGGGAACAACCGACGTCGGCTGGATCCCAGAAGGGCCAGCGGCCCAAGCTCATCGGGCACAAGCGGCGAGACCAAGCCGAAGAGCCAAGCCGGGAGGCTCGCGAGCATCGAGAGGCTCGCGATGGTCCCGACGAAGAGGAGACCCTGATCGCCGCCAGACAAGTCGGTTGTCGAGGTGGACGCGTCGAAGCCGCCCGCGACCAGTCCGGCGAGGACGCCAGCGACGAGGTAGCCAACGAGAGAGGCGCGCATGGCCCTGACCTATGCAACGCGGTCGGTCGACCGTCAAGAACGCGGCGGGTTGCATTGTCGCTGACGCTCGGTTCCGCTATGAGGGCTGCATGATTGCTCGGCTCCTCTGCCTCGTTGGGTTCTGTCTTGTGGGCTGCGCGCAGGTCGTCGCCGCCGATGTGGACGCCCTCGTCGAGGATCGGGGTGTGTCTCGAGGGCCTGATCTCAGACCGCTTGAGCCGGGGGAGACGCCGAGGTTCGACGCCGCCCTGCTGCCACCGAGCGTCGCGCCGACGTCGCCGCCCGATCCCGATCAGGGGCCGTCGCCCGCCACCGAGCCGCCGCTGGTGCCGACCGCCCCGCCCACCGACGCCCCCGATCCACCCGACGTCCCCGATCCGTCAGCCGTCCCGTCGGCCCAGCCGCCCGAGCCCGATCAGGGGCCTCCGCCGGCCACCGAGCCGCCGCCCGAGCCCGAATGCCGCACCGATGACGACTGCGGTGCTGCCGACATGCTCTGCTTCGGGACCCACTGCGTCATCGATCCGGCCGCGCCCCATCAGGTCGGCGAGGGCGCATGCACCAACGACGCGGACGACACCGTCATGCGTGAGAACCGCCGCTGGCGTGACGTAGGGAGCGCGTGCGGGCTTGCTTGCCTGGGTCAGATGATGCAGCAGCCCTGCGTCAACGCCTGTGTCGTCACGCAGACGGGCCTCTCCGCCCGATGCTCGGGCTGCTACGGCGCCTGGGTGAGCTGCGTGGGCGCGTTATGCATCATCCCCTGCGGGTTCAACGACGATGCCGTGGACTGCGCCGAGTGCCGCGAACGGCTCTGCGACGTGCCGTTGGAGATCTGCGGCGGGTTCGCAGCACCCCTCGCTTGGTGAAGAACACACGCGGTGCTTTTCGTCGGGTTCCGGATTCATTACAGTCCCGCCCCATGCGAAGATTGGCCTTGATGATGTGTCTCGCGGCGGGCCCCTGTGTGGTCACGACCTTTCTGCCGACGGGCGTGGCGATGGCCAAGGGCAAAGCCGCAGCCGATGTGCTGAAGGGCCGCATCATCCTCGCACAGCGGCCGTTTCCCACACGGTTCAAGTCCGAGGCCGAGATGGCCACGTTCATGAAACGCACAGACATGAAGGGCTTCAAGTTCGGCGAGGGCGACAAGATCCCCATCGAATTCATGGCCTTCTTCGCGCAGCCCATCGCCGTCACGCAGCTCACGGGCACCGTCTACGATGTCACCGAGGGGCTCGAGATGAAGGACACGTTCCCCATCTATCCCGGCGACCGCGGTACCCGCGTGCTCGCGAGCTTCATGGAGCTTCGACGGGAGACCTTCGAGGTCGAGCGTCGTTACAAGTTCGTCATCACCACGGGCTTTCGTGGGACCGTGCTCGCCGAGACCGACTTCGCCATCAAGGAGTGAGGCGGGTCAGAGCTCCGCGAGGCACCGGAAGCCCACATCGGGTCGACGGTCTCGGTCGCCGAGCAGGGCGCGGAAGCCGCGATAGGACAAGGTCGAGAAGGCCGCCGGGCTCTCATAGGCGCCGCCCCTGAGGGGCACCTGGCGTCGCTCGTCGGGCACCATCGGTGGGCTTGGGTCCACGGCCCCGTCGCGCAGGACGCGGTACCAGTTCGGATCGTAGAAGCCCGAGACGAGCTCGTGCACATTGCCTCCCATGTCCAAGAGGCCCGTGTCTGTCGCGTCTCCGGGGCGGCTGCCGGAGGGCTCCGGTGAGCCTAAGCAGTGGGAGAGGTTGGTGCGCAGGCAGTCCGGGGCCGCGTCGCCCCAGGGGTAGCGTCGCTGCGCCAAGGGGTCACGGCCGCGCGCCGCCTTCTCCCACTCCGCTTCGGTGGGCAGGCGGCGACCGGCGAACGCGCAGTAGGTCTCCGCTTGGACCTGGCTAACGAAGACCACGGGGTAGGTGTCGAACTGTGGATCTTCAAAGCGCAGCGACGAGACGATGTTCGGCGAGCGGAAGGGCAGAGAGCAGCGCCCGGTCATGAGGCAGTCCCGATATTGGGCGTTGGTCACCTCGGCGACCTCGAGATCGAACGGGGAGATTGAGACGGTGCGCTGTGGCACCTCATCGCAGTTCTCGTCGACCTGCTCACCTTGGCACTCGGCCGGATCGGCGTCCTGGCTACCGAGCAGCGAGTCCCCGGCGGCGACCCGAATGAGCGGGCTGCGGTGGTCGTTGGGGCAGTCATCGTCGGCGAAGCCGTTGCAGTCGTCGTCGAGGTCGTTACAGACCTCCTCTCGCCTCGGCGCGACATCGGGGTTGGCGTCGTCACAGTCGCCCTCCGCCGAGGTGAAGCCGTCTCCGTCCCGGTCTACGTCCTCGTCGCAGGCGTCGCCGAGCCGATCGCCGTCGCCGTCTTGCTGGTCCACGTTCACGACGGTCGGGCAGTTGTCACAGAAGTCCCCCACACCGTCTACGTCGCGATCGGGCTGGAACGGATCGGGGACGTCCGGGCAGACATCGTCCGCGTCGAGCACGCCGTCTTCGTCTTGGTCGTTGGTCGGGCAGGGCTGATCCCGACCGTCGCAGTCGTCGTCTTGACCATCGCCGCAGAGCTCACGCGCGCCCGGGAAACGGTAGGCGCGCGTATCGTCGCAGTCGCCCTCCATGGCCGAGAACGTGTCGCCGTCCATGTCGACCTCGGTGCACAGGAGATCCCGTCCATCGCAGTCGTCGTCTTTGCCGTCGTCGCAGTTCTCGAGCTGGCCCGGATAAATGAGCAGGTCGTCGTCGTCGCAGTCGCCCTGGTTCTCGGACAGCCGGTCCCCGTCGTTGTCGACCTCGGCGCAGTCCAGATCGGCCCCGGTGCAGTCCTGATCAATCCCGTCGCCGCAGAGGTCCGCCTGGCCGGGTTTGATGCGCGGGTTCTGATCGTCGCAGTCCTCCGGGGGCTCGAAGCCGTCGCGGTCCTGATCGTTGACGAAGGCCAAGTCGGCGTCCGGCTCGAGGGTCTCCGGCGGAACATGCGGTCGGTCCTCCTGTGGCGTACACGCCCCGATGAACGCGACGACCGCGAGCCTCAAACCCAGACTCACTCGGTGCCGATCGCGTCAATCAGCTTCTTCAGCCCGGCACCGGCCTTGGTTTTCAGATCCTTGCCGTACTCCTCAAGGAAGAGTTGGGGGTTGTCGACGAGTTGTTGGTTGCGGTGTTGGATGCCGGCATAGAAGCCGCAGGCGAACCCTCCACCGAGCAAGACGAAGGCGATGATCAGCTTCAGCATGGTTTCACTGTATCGGTCGTCGATTCCCGGTCGCAACCGCGTTGACCCGCGACGAGGCTGCGCCGATCATGCCGCCCGCATGAATCCGACCCTCAGACTCCTGACCTTGGCGTGCGGCCTCGCTTTGGGCGTCATGCTCACAGGTCCCCTCCTGGCAGACGCGAAGGCCGCCGAGCCCACGTCTGACACCGACGGCTACGGTGGGTTCGCCTGGGGTGAGTCCGAGGCCTCGGTCCGCAAACAGTTGAAGGCGGGCCGGCCTCGGCCGGAGCTCTACACCGAGGGTCTCTCCTTCGAGCGGACGGTCCTGAAGCTCGAGGTTCGCGACCGTCAATTCGAGGCCCGCAAGGCCGCGAAGAAAGGGGCGAAGGCGCGACAGGAGGCACCCATAAAGGCGAGGCTCTCGGCGCTGTCGTACTGGGTCAAGCTCGACGCCCTCGACGGCAGGGTCCTGTTGCACTTCTTTGACGGCCGCCTCTACGGTGCGGACCTCGACGTCCCCTTCGAGGCGGCCTTTGCCGACGACGCCCTGCTCCTGCTCAAGCTCATCGAGGGCAAGTACGGCACGCCCAAGTCCCACCGAGGTGCGGAGACCAAAGGCGCCGCCGTGCTTGACGTCTTCGAGACCCGCGAGGTCAAGCTCGAGGTCTTCCACCAGCCTCCGAGCCGGGGCCACGGCGGCTTCGTCAACCTGCTTTACCGTTCGCGCGACGTCGGCCCCCAAGTCTTCAAGTACATGACCGAGCTTCGGGAACGGCGAGACACCGTCGACGCTAAGCGACGCGCCTTTGTCCCCACGCAAAAGGACCGAGAAGCCGACCGGGCCGCTCGCCTCCTGAAGAACCTCTGAGGCGACTGTAAGACGCATGGAATGGCTGACGAACTACCTTGAGGAGTTCACCTATGTGGGGATCGCGGTCGCGCTCATGCTCGCCGGCTTGGGCCTGCCGATCCCCGAGGACATCCCGCTCATCTTCGGGGGCGTCATGGCCGGCATGGGCAAGATCAACGTCTGGGCCCACTTCGGCTTGAGCATGCTGTTCATCCTGCTCGGCGACTCCTGCCTCTTCTTCATCGGCCGCCGCATCTCGCGCTCCGCCGAGATCTCGGGCTGGTGGGCGCGCATCCTGACCCGCTCACGGCAGGACCGCGTCGCGCGTTGGTTCACGCGATACGGCAACTGGGCGGTCTTCTTCGGGCGCTTCGTCGCCGGGCTTCGGGGGGCGGTCTTCCTCTCGGCCGGGCTGTCGGGCTTCGCCTTCCCTCGCTTCCTGCTCATGGACGCCCTCGCCGCGCTCGTCTCGGTGCCCGTCTGGATTTTGCTGGGCGTGAAGTTCGGCGAGAACTGGACGGTCATCCTCGAGACCGCCGCATTGTGGCAGCGGTCCATCATCGGCGGGCTGCTTGTCGTGGGCCTCCTCGGCTACCTCGGCTTCTCCTACTGGAAGAAGCGGCGGGCGATTCAGACCACCGACTAAGTCAATTCAGACCACCGGCCCGCTCAATGGCGCCCACGAAGCGGTCGACCATCGAGTCGATATGCCAAGCGTGTCTGACGGTCTCACGAGCGCCCTCACGCATCCTCTCGAGGCCCGGGACGTCGAGCGTGAGGCGGAGCACGGTGGAGGCGAGCGCGCCTGAATCACCCGCCTCGAAGGTGTCGCCGTTTTGGCCCTTGCTCAACGCGGCGAACTCGGGGAACTGCGCGGGTTCATCGCCATGGGTGACGACGGGCAGACCGTATGCGAAGGCGTGCAGGATGCTCAGGCCGATGCTGCCCGGATAGACCAAGAGGTCCGCCGTGAGGAAGTAGGGGGCGAGCTGGCCCTCATCGTAAAGCGGCCCAACGAAGCGTGTGCGGGCCTCGACGCCCTTGCGTATCGCCAGGGCGCGCAGCTCGTTTTCGAGCTCACCACCCCCGATGAAGACGGCGACGTAGTCCTTGGGCAGATGGACCAGCGCCTCGACGAGCAGCGCGCCGCGGGCCTTCTGGGTGAGGCGCCCGACGAGCAGAAGCACTCGACGACCGACGAGGTCAAGGCGCGCCTTGAAGGCCTCGAGGGCCACCGCGTCGACGGCGGCCTGCGCGTTGAGCATCGGCTCGATGTCCAGCGCGTTGTTCATGCCGCAGACTTTTGTGGCCGGTAGACCCGCGGCCACATAAGCCTCGGCCTCACGCTCCGTATACAAGATGACGCCGTCGAAACGTTGGGCGAGCAGGCGTCGCAGCCGGAGCTTCAGAGAGACCGCGTTGGCGTCCTCCCCCAGGCCAAAGCCCATGCCAAAGTAGAGGAGCGAGACCCCACGTCGGCGGGCCTCGATCGCCGCCGTGTAGTTCGACAGGAATCGCGGCGCGCCCGGGATGACGGCGACGTCCCCGCGGCCGAAGTGCTTGGGGATCGAGAGGCCCGACTGCCAGAAGAGCTGACCGTTGGCGAGGGCCCGGCAGGGATGCATTACGCAGCCGAGCTCCGTGACCGCGCGTCCGTCGCTTTTCAGAGTCGAGCCCGGTTGTTCAAGGCTCGCGTGCAGGTGGAGGTCGAGCCCATCGACCCGCGACAGGCGCGCGAAGAATGGCACGCGATAGTGGGGGATGAGCGGCTGAAGGAAGAAGACGCGGCGGGGTCTGGTCAGCGTCTTCACGTCGGCCCACCTTCGCACGCTCATCCTTCTTCTTGGATTCTTTCCTTCAACGCGGTGAAAACAGAGGCCATGCTTGAGACGATCTCCGCCGCCTCGGAGAGCTGGCCCTGCCCCCCCATTGTCTCCAACTCGATGGCCATCGCCTGTAGTCTGGCCGCACCTGTCTGGCCGAACGAGGCTTTGAGGTCGTGCCCGATCGACCTGACAGTCGCCGCGTCGCCCGCCGACACGGCTCCAATCAGGTTGGGTGGAACTCGCATCATGACACGCGAAGAGCCGCGTAGTTGTCCATCTTCAGCAATCCCGCCCAATGGATCCAAGCCCGCCCATGGGATCCGCTGCACCCTGAGCATCGTGATCGGCACGCTTCAACGATGTTGGGATAGGCAGTCTTCGAAATTACGTCGGCACCAGACGCCGGTACAGCGAGACGAGCGCGGCGGCGGCGGCGTCCGGCGTATGTCCGCTGAGGTAGCGCTCGCGGGCGGCCTGCATGCGAGCGCGTGTCATGTCGGCGGGCTCACGCAGCTGCGCGTCGACCGCGTCTCTGAGACTGTCCGCGTCGGCGCGGGGCACAAACCGGATGAAGGACCCCTTCGGATCGAGCGTGCGCGTGCCGTGCCCGTCCGTCGTGACGATCGACGAACCGCAGGCCATGGCCTCGATGACCACTCGGGGCGAGCCCTCGAAGTACGACGGCAGGACGAAGACGCTCGCCGTATTGTAGAGGGCCCGAAGGTCGTCCCGCTCCACGCGACCCACGAAGCGGACGAGGTCGTCGGAGAGATTCAGGCGGCGGCGGACCTCGGCGATCGGCGCCCGCTCCTCATCGTGCATGGGGCCGACCACGAGCAGGCGCAGCTTCGGGTGGTCGGGGCGCAGGGCCGCAAAGGCTGTAAGCAGCTCGAAGATGCCCTTGTAGCGAAAGACGTTGCCCACGAAGAGGAGCAGCCTCGCGTCGGCCTCGAAGCCATGCACCGCGGGCCTCGGGGGCTCGGGGAAGAAACGCTCGTTGTCCGCGCAGTTGGGCACGCTAAAGACGCGAGCGGGCTCGATATGATGAAAGGCGGCAAAAGGTTCGATGTAGCCCTCGCCGAAGACCGTCGCGGCGTCCGAGAGGCGCACGGCGATCCGCTCCTCGAGGAGGGTCTGGAGACGCAATCTTTGGTACCAGAGCGGGCGGTAGGGGTGCTGCTTGCGGACGTCGTCGTACCACTCGTTCGCCGCAAGAAACGACGACGTCAGCAGCACCGGCGACGGAGCCCGAAGCCGCCTCAGACGTAGGGCGCGTTGTGCCAGGAGCACGGGAATCAGGAACCCCTGCGTATCGTGAATGAGATCGAAGTCGAACCTCGACTGCGCCTCGGAAACCGCGTTGAAGGCCGCCAACTGCAGCAGGGCCCGCCCTCGCATCCTGGGGGCGGCGACGTCGATCGTGAAGCGCTCGGTTTGAAGGGCGTCGACCTCTGAAGCCTCGCCGCTCCCGACGATGAGGTGGATATGTTCCAGGGACTCCGAGGCGCGGCGCAGCATCATCACGCGGTCCCGGTAGGACTTGAGGTTCGCGTAGTACGTCAGGACGCGCATTTTTCGCCGACGGTTCTTCGAGTCTTAGAGGGACAGCATGAGCAGGGCAAGGTACGGCAAGGCCCCGACGGCCGCTTGGCCGGGCGTCGCGCCATGGCTGATACGAAGGCCCTGCATGGTCAGCAGGACGACGAGCCCCATCGACAGAAAGGGGCCCAAGCCGGGCAGCACCGAGAGCAGCGCCACGGCCGAGGCGTAGGCGTACACCCGAAACGTCGTCTCGAAGCTCTGCCGACGGACCCCAATCAGGCCGAGCAGGACGTGGCCCGCAATCGCGACAGCGAAGAGGCGCACGGTGAGCCCCAAGGGCAGCATCGGTAAGGCGAGCAGCCCTACGGCCGCGGGCGGCAGGTTCAGGTGCTGGAGTTGGGGCAGGAGCTCATCTCTGAGGCGCACGTCGAGATCGGAGAAGGCGAACGCCTGGGCGACCGTCGCCACGTGACCGACGATCCCGCAGAGGACCGAGAGGATTAGGGGCGCGACGAGGTCTCCGCGGGCTTGGGGCAGGCGGGTCATGGCACCCATGGGGTTAAAGCAGAGCTCAATGAACGTCGACCACAAGGCCCGCATCGCAGAAGCCCCATCGTCGCGCTCCCAAGCGAGCGGCAAGGGGGAGAGCGAGACGGTGATGCCGGCTGATTCCGGCCGCTTCGAGGGCGCCTGAGTGGCATCGGCCACCGGGCCATGGGACTCGGCCACACAGGCCGCACACCGCGCCAAGCCATCGTCTCCGACCGAGCGGCAGGTATCACACAACGCCTTGCCACAGCCGAAGCAGAGGGCCACGGCCGGCACGTCCAGATGCGCTGAACAGGTGACGGCGGGCTTCTCCTCGCTCACTTCTTCTTGCGCTGCTGCTTGCGGCTCGCCTTGGCGGCCTTCGTCTTCTTGCGCTCGGCCTCCTTCTTGGCCTGCGCCGCCTCGCCCGACTTCCGGGCGCCAAGCCCCGGCGTGCCCGGGGGCAGGTAGCCACGAGGGAGCCCCGGCAGCATCTCGCGGATCATCTCGGCCGAGGGCATCTGGCCCCCCATGCCGCCCATGCCGGGCATCCCGGGACGCCCCATGCCGGGCATCCCGGGACGCCCCATGCCGCCCATGCCGGGCATCCCGCCGCCCATGCCGCCCATGAGGCTGCCGATGTCCATGCCTTTGAGCTGCTGCATCTGGGCGAACTGCTTAAACCCCGGCAGCTTATTGAGCAGGCTGCCGCCGCCCGGCGAGCCGATGGCCCCCATGATCTTTCGCATCGCCTTGAAGCGGACGACGAGATCAGTGACCTCCTGAGGGGGGATGCCCGAGCCCTTGCCAATCCGCTGCGCGCGTCGAGGCTGCTTCTCGATGAGCTCGGGTTTCTCCCGCTCAAGGGCGGTCATCGACTGGATGATGGCCTCGATCCGCACGAGGGCCTTGTCGTCGATGTTCACGCCTTCGGGCAGGCCGTCGCTGAAGAAGGGCAGCTTGTCGATGAGGTCCTTGAGCGGGCCCATCTTCTTGATGGCCCGGATCTGCTCGAGGAAGTCCCACATGCTGAACTTGCCGGAGAGCAGCTTCTTCGCGTCAAGCTCGGCCTGCTCGCGATCGACGACCTTCTCGAAGTCGCTGACGAGCCCGACGACGTCGCCGAAGCCCATGATCCGGCTGGCGAGCCCCTCGGGCCTGAACTCCTCGAGGGCCTCCAGGTTCTCGCCCATGCCCAGGAACTTGATGGGCTTGCCGGTGACCGCTTTGATCGACAAGGCCGCGCCGCCGCGTGCGTCGCCGTCGAGCTTGGTCATCACGAAGCCGGAGATGTCGAGTCGCTCGTCAAAGACCTTGGCCGTTCGTACAGCGTCTTGACCAATCATGGAGTCGACGACGAGCAGGATGTTGTCCGGGCGCGTGCGCTTCTTGATCTCGTCGAGCTCGAGCATGAGCGGCTCGTCGATGGCCAAGCGTCCGGCTGTGTCGAAGATGACGACGTCTCGGCCTTTGGCACGGGCGAAGTCCACCGCGGCCTGACAGATGTGGGGCGGCGTCTGGTTGGGCTCGTGGTAGACCGGCACGCTCAAGCGCTGCCCCAAGACCTTGAGCTGATCGACGGCGGCTGGGCGGTAGATGTCCGCGGCGACGAGCAGCGGCTTGCGACCTTTGCTGATGAGATACTTGGCGAGCTTGCCGGCCGTGGTCGTCTTGCCCGACCCCTGCAAGCCCACCATCATAATCTTGGTCACTCCGGCGCCGTACTTCAGCGTGGTGTCCACCGGGCCCATGAGGCCTTCGAGTTCCTCGTGGCAGAGCTTGATGAAGTGGTCACCGGGGTTGACCCTGAGCCGCTGCCCGTCTTTGGTGGCGACGACGCGCACGACCTCGCCGACGGCCTTCTCCTTGACCGAGGCGATGAAGCCGCGCACGACCTTGAAGTCTACGTCCGCCTCGAGCAGCGACACCCGGATGTCGCGCAGGGCTTCTTCGATGTTCTCCTCGGTGAGCTCACGCTTGCCTTGCAAGCGGTGCTTTACCGATCGAAAACCTTTGCTGAGGCTATCCAACATGGGCGGCGGAGGGTATTGACGAGGTCTACGGCCGTCAAGGGACGACGGCCCCGATTGACGCATGGGAGGCCGAGATGGCGGATATTCAAGTCGAGCAGAAGCACAGCCTCAGCATTGAGGAGGCCAAGCAGCGCATCGGCGGCTTCGAGGAGATGCTGTCGAAGTACGGCGTAAAGGTGGACTGGAGAGGCGGGTCGGGGACCTTGAATGGGACCGGCGTATCCGGGGGCATCGACGTGACCGCCTCGACCGTGAAGGTCATCGTCAAGCTCGGCCTCATGGCCAGGGCCGTCGGGGTTGACCCCGTCAAGCTCAAGGGCTCCATCGAGAAGCGGCTGAAGGCGGCGTTCGAGAGCACGGGCTGATAAAGGCGGGGTCAGTGATGAGGCCAGAGTCTTCGCTGATTTTCTTCGTCCTGTCCGCCGCGCTCTTGTCCGGCTGTGAGGGCGGCGCCGCCGCGGACCGGGCTTTAGGCTCGGGCGGAGAGGGGGGCTCGGAGGACAGCGGGCGGATGCTGCTTGACCAGAGCACGCCGCGTCCCGATCTGACGATGGGCGACGCCGTACCCTTCTTAGATAGCCTCTCAATCGCGCCGGATCTGCCCGTTCGAGAGGGCGGCGGCGAGATGGGGGGGCACCTGACCGACGGAGGCAGTCGCGACCTCGGCCCCGACCTCTTCGTCGAGTGCCGCAACCCCGAGGACTGTGACGATGGCGTCTTTTGTAATGGGTTCGAGCGATGCGAGCTGAGCCGCTGCCGGCCCGCCGCTGAGCCGCCGTGCGCCGACGACATCGCCTGCACATCAAACGTCTGCAACGCGGAGCTCGCCTTGTGCGAGGTCTTGCCCGACGACAGCCTCTGCGCCGCCGGCCAGACCTGCGACGCGAAGGTGGGCTGCTTCCTGCGTATCGGCTGCTCGATCGATCTCGACTGCACGGACGCCTCACCCTGCAACGGCCTCGAGCGATGTATCGACGCCGAGTGCCGGCCGGGCGAGCCGATTCGCTGCGACGACGCCGTCGCGTGCACGGTCGACCGCTGTGACGACGAAGCGGGGGACTGCCGCGCCGTGCCGGACCATCGCCGGTGCCTGCCCGGCGAGCTGTGCAGCCTCCGAAACGACTGCGAACCACGCCCGCCGTGCCAACACGACGACGACTGCGACGACGCGATCTACTGTAATGGGGCCGAGCTCTGCGACGTGGAGCACGGCCTGTGCGGCGGCGGCGCGGCCCCTATGACCGACGATGGCGTGGAGTGCACGCTCGATGTCTGCAACGAGCTTTTGGGCCAAGTCACCCATACGCCCCGCCCGGCGCGCTGCAACGACGGGCAGTTCTGTAACGGCTTCGAGCTCTGCCATCCAATCGACGGCTGCCGCGTGGGCGAGGCCCAGAACGTGTCCGACGCGGTGGCCTGCACCCTCGACGCCTGCGATGAGGCCGCCGACTTCGTCACGCATACGCCCGACGATGGCCCCTGCGACGACGGCTCGTTCTGCAACGGGGTCGAGCGCTGCGATGCCGTGGGCGGCTGCGGCGCGGGTGAGCCACTCGCGGTCAACGACGGCGTGGGCTGCACCATCGACGCCTGCAGCGAGGTGTCGCGCTCGGTCGTCAATCGACCTGACGATTCACGCTGCGACGACGGGGTCTATTGCAACGGCGACGAGCTCTGCGACGTCCTCGGCGGCTGTCGAGCCGGGTCGGCACGCACCCTCGATGATGGCTTCGACTGCACCGACGACGCCTGCAACGAGGGGCGCGGCGAGGTCGTGCACTCGCCCGTCTCCGCACGCTGCGACGACGGGGAGCGATGCAACGGCGCGGAGGTCTGCCTCGTGGGCCAAGGCTGCGTCTTGGGTGGGGCAGCAAACCTCGACGACGGCATCGCCTGCACGGTGGACACCTGCGACGATCAGACCGGCCAGGTGCGCCATGTGCCCGACCACGAGCGGTGCGATGACGACCTCTACTGCACCGGCGTTGAGGTCTGCGATCCGGGCGTCGGATGTGTCAACGGCCCGGTGGTTCGCGTGGACGACGGCCTCGCGTGTACGGACGACGACTGCGATGAGGTCACGGATCGCGTAACCCATGTCGGCGTGGACGCGCGCTGTGTCGACGCGCTGTTTTGCAACGGCGTCGAGACGTGCAACGTGGCCATCGGCTGTCAGGCCGGCGCGCCCCCGGTCTCGGACGACGCGATCGGCTGCACGCGTGAGCGATGCGACGAGGCCACCGATCGCATCGCGCACGATCCCTTGGACGCGGCCTGCGGCGACGGCCTCTACTGCAATGGCAACGAGATCTGCGACGCCGTGCGCGGCTGCCAGCTCGGCATGTCCCCGGTCCTCGCCGACATGCAGGCCTGTACGGTGGACACGTGCGACGAGGCCAATGATCGCGTCGTACACGTCCCCGATCACGCACGCTGCGCCGATCCGCTCTTCTGCAACGGCGTCGAACAGTGTGATGTCGCTCAAGGGTGTCTCGCCGGTGTGGCCCCCGTGCTGCCGGACGCCGTGAACTGCACGGTGGATGTCTGCAACGAGGTCGCCGATCGCGTCGACCACACCCCCGACAACGGACGCTGCGCCGACATGAACGTCTGCGACGGCTCTGAGCTCTGCGACGCGGTGGGCGGGTGTCGGGAGGGCGTGGCTTTGCCGAACGGCGCCGTCTGCGTCAATAACCCCCGGGCCATCTGCCTCAGCGCGGTCTGCGGGCAGTCCCGCTGCGGAGACCGCTATGTAGACGGTGGGCGGATGGAGCAGTGCGACGACGGCAACGTGATCAACGGCGACGGCTGCAACTCCACCTGCCAGACCGAGGGCGTCGTCGTGCCACCGTATTATACGGGCCGCTTCGACGCGTTGCCCGATGTCAACTACGCCTGCGGGTTCGACGGGCTCGACATCGTCACCGTGAACATCGCGGAGTTCGTCTTCTCCCTGTCCATGGCCCCCGCTGAGCTGCGCATCGGCGGTGCCCCGCAGGTCATGGTGCAGGCGCCCCCCCCGGTTGACGGGAACTTCGTCGCGGTTGGGGTCATCCCGGGCATGGGGGGCTTGGGCTGCACCGAGACGTACACCCTCGCCGGCTCGTTCTCCGACGCGGACCACTTCTGCGGCACGTTCACCATCGGCTTCAACGGAGGCGGCTGCGGATTTACCGACTGCGTCAGTCAGGCGCCGATCATGGTCTGCGGAACGCGGCTCTGATCTTATGCGGACGGCCTGACTCCTCGCCGTTTAGACATTGGCCCGACATTGGCGAAGACCAGTGGAAGGGCCGTACATTGACCGGCGATGAAGACCTCACCGATCATTAGACGCCTCTCGTGCCTCCTGCTCACAGGCTCGCTCTCGTTTCTCGCCGGAGAGGTGAGGGCCGCAGACTCTGTCCTCGTGGTCGGTTGTGACGCAACGCGCGATCTCATTCCGCTCCGCGACGCGATGGCGGCCCGTATGCCGGCTCACCTCGTGGCGACGCTGGATCTCGACCTGCTCGAAAACGTCAACCAGCTTACGCCCTACGTGGCCGTGCTCATCTCGGTTGAAGACTGCGGCCAACTCCGGATGGCGGAGATCGGGGACATCTTCGCCGCCTACGTCGACTCCGGTGGCGGCGTGGTCGAGGCCTCGACCTCGCAGCAGGCCTCCACCGAGCTGGCCGGCGCCTGGACGAGCTTGAACTATCGGACCGTCGGGGTGACCGACAGCGGACTGGACACGCCCACGACTCAGGGCGTCACGGTCGTGCCGGACCACCCGATCGTGCAGGACATCACCCAGGTGGGCTGCGACTCCCTCTGCGCCGGCGATGCGGCCCTGAACGCAGGCGCCACCCTGCTGATAAAAAACACCGATCTCACGGTCCTGTCGGCCGTTCGCACGAACGAAGCCGGGCGCATCGCCTGGGTGGGCTTCAACCCGTTCAAGCCCGTCTCGCTCATGGGGAAGTGGCAGGAGCTGACGGCGCGGTCCCTGCTCTGGGTCGGTGAGGGCGGTGACCTCGACAGGGATGGCGTCGGCGCCCACCTCGACAACTGTCCTGACGATGCCAACGCCCTCCAGGAGGATCTGGACCTCGACGGAGAGGGCGACGCCTGCGACCTCGATCTGGACGGCGACGACGTAGGCAACGACGAGGACAACTGCCTCATCGATGCCAATCAGGACCAGGCCGATCTCGACCTCGACCTCGCGGGTGACGTCTGCGACCACGACGACGACGACGACGGCCACGACGACCTCGACGATAACTGCC
>SHZC01000234.1 GCA_009692505.1 Myxococcales bacterium | reverse complement strand
TTCCGCAGTGCCAAAGAGGCCGTCGAGAAGGCCCTGTGCTACGCCTTCCGCGACCGCCGCGCCAAGAAGCGCGCGTTCCGCCGGCTGTGGATCATCCGCATCAATGCCGCCGCGCGCCTCCATGGCCTGACCTACAGCAGGTTCGTCAACGGTCTCGACAAGGCTGGCATCCTCCTCGATCGTCGCGTCCTCGCCGAGTTGGCCATTCATGATCCTTCGGCGTTCGGCGCCGTGGTCCAGGTCGCTCGCGCCGCGCTGTGATCCTCTAGCGGCCGGCTCGTCAGCCTTTAGGCCTCACATCCCCCATTCCCCAAAGGCCGGGCTCCTGCGGCGAAAGCATCCGACTCGGTCCGGTCTACTTGAACGGAGAAACCGATGTCCGATGCGCTCGCCGAGCTTCAGCGTCAACTCGCCGACATAGAGCGGGAGGCGCGGTCGACGCTGCATAGCATCGCCCGTGAGAGCGAGCTCGTCCCGATCCGCGCCGGCGTCCTCGGCAAGAAGGGCGTCCTGTCTCCCCTCTTGGCCGCTCTGGGCAAGCTCGACGGCAGCGCGCGCCCGGCGGCGGGTGCGCTCATCAACGTGACGAAGCTCGCCCTCGAGGTCCTGTTCGAAGAGGCGCGGCTCCGACTCGTGCAGCAAGCCATCGAGACGCGCGTTGCGACCGAGCGCGTCGACGTCACGCTGCCCGGCCGCCGCTCGGAGATCGGCGCCACGCATCCGGTCCAGCAGGTCATGGACGATCTCGTCGACCTCCTCGGCCAGTTCGGCTTCGATCTCACCGACGGGCCGGAGGTCGAGACCGAGGACTACAACTTCAACCTTCTGAATATGCCGGCGTCCCACCCCGCGCGGGATATGCAGGACACCTTCTACCTGCAAAACGGCCTCGTGGCTGGCCTGCTCATGCGCACCCAGACGAGCCCGGTGCAGGTCCGAACGATGCTCAGCCAGAAGCCGCCGGTCCGCATCATCGCGCCCGGCAAGGTCTTCCGCTGCGACGCCGACGCGACCCACAGCCCAGTCTTCCACCAGATTGAGGGCCTCTGGATCGACACCGACGTGACCATGGCCGATCTGAAGGGCACGCTGACCCACTTCCTTCGGACGCTGTACGGCGACGACCGCCCGGTCCGCTTCCGCCCCAGCTTCTTCCCCTTCACCGAGCCGAGCGTCGAGGTCGACGTATGGACGGGCACGCGGTGGATGGAGGTGCTCGGCGCCGGGATGGTGCACCCGAACGTGCTTCGAAACGTGGGCTACGATCCCGAGGAGGTTCAGGGCTTCGCGTTCGGCCTCGGCGTCGACCGCTTGGCGATGATCCGATACGGCATCACGGACATCCGCTATCTCTGGGAGAACGACGCTCGGTTCCTCCGTCAGTTCGTCGCCGGAGGTGCAGTATGAAGCTCAGCGTCAACTGGCTGCGAGAGTCTGTCGCGCTCGATATGGACGCCGAAGAGATCGCGCGCCGCCTGACGACCCTAGGGCTCGAGGTCGAGAGCCAGGTCCACCTGCAGCCGACGTTCAGCGGCGTCGTGGTCGCCCGCGTGCTCGAGGCCGTGAGGCACCCCAACGCCGACAAGCTCCAAGTCGCTCGCGTGGACACCGGCCGTGAGGTCCTCAGCATCGTCTGCGGGGCTGCGAATTGCCGCGCGGGGCTCAACGTGGCGCTGGCCCTGCCCGGCGCGCGGCTGCCCGGCGACTTCGAGATCAAGGTGTCGAAGATCCGGGGCGAGACGAGCCACGGGATGTTGTGCAGCGAAAAGGAACTGGGCCTCTCCACGGAGAGCGAGGGGATCATTGAGCTGCCCGATTCAATGGAGCTCGGGCAGGCCGTCGCCGCCGTCCTTGGGCTTGAAGACTGGATCCTGGAGACCAGCCCGACGGCCAATCGCGGCGATCTTCTGTCCCACTTGGGGGTGGCGCGGGAGCTCGCCGCCGTCCTCGGGCAGCCGCTGCTTCGGCCGGACGTCGGCCAAGGCACCTCGCCTTCGACCTTGGACATCGGTCTCCAAATCGATGCGCCGTCGAGCTGCGGGCGATACATCGGCCGCGTGATCCGCGGTCTCGGCGTCGCGCCCTCGCCCCTGTGGATGCGACGTCGTCTCGAGGCGGTCGGCGTTCGGCCGATCAACAACCTCGTCGACGTGACGAACTACGTCCTCATGGAGTGCGGCCAGCCGCTTCACGCCTTCGATCTGCGGCGCTTGAGCGGCGAGAAGATCGTCGTTCGAAACGCCCGGGAGCCCGAGTCGATGACCACGCTCGATGGTCAGTCGCGCGTTCTCTGCCCCACTGATCTCCTCATCTGCGACGGTGAGCGGCCCGTGGCGCTCGCGGGCGTCATGGGGGGCCTGAACACGGAGATCTCAGCCGATACGACGGACGTCTTCCTCGAGAGCGCGTGGTTTGAGCCCAAGGGCATCCGAGCGACCTCTCGGCGACTGGGCCTCCGGTCGGAGTCGAGCCATCGGTTCGAGCGAGGCGTGGACCCCGCTCTGACCGACTGGGCCTCGCGGCGCGCCGCAGCCCTGCTCGCCAACTTCAGCGCCGCCGGGACTTCGCCGTCGATCGACCCGCGCTGCGTGGACGCACGGGGGGCAACGCCCGAGCGGGTCTCCATCTCTTTCCGCCCGGCCCGGACCAACCGGCTCCTCGGCACGACGTTCAATTCAGGCACGCAGCGCGTCGCCCTGACTCGCCTCGGCTTCGAGACCGATGTGCAGGATTCGGGCGAGCTGCCCTGGCAGGTCGTCGTGCCCACCTGGCGACCGGATGTCACGCAGGCCGCGGATCTCATCGAGGAGGTCGCGCGGTACATCGGCTTTGATCAGATTCCCACGCCCCCCGCCCGGGCGACCCTCTCAGCGCGAACGGGCCACGCTCGGGATGCCCGACTCCGCTTGCTGCGAGGCCTGCTTCAGTCCCGCGGCTGCCACCAGGCGCTGAACCTCACCTTCGTTTCGCGGTCCCGGTTGTCCCCGTTCGATGCCAGCGAGCCGGTCGCCTTGCACAACCCGCTCAATGAGGAGCTCTCGGTCCTCCGCAGCACGCTCTTGCCCGGGCTCATGGCCAACGTCGCCCACAACTTGCGGCACGGAGCCGATGGCTTCGCTGCATTTGAGGTCGGGCGCGTCTTCGCGGCCGGACCTGAAGGCGAGCGCCCGCGAGAGTCCGAGCGCATCGCCCTCGTCTTGTGTGGGTCGCCGGCTGGGCACTTCAGTGGCAAGGCCCGGGCCTACGACTTCTTCGATCTCAAAGCCCTCGTCGACGAGCTCGTTCAAGTCGCCGTCGGGCGGGTGCCGGTCTGGACCTCCGGGGAGACGCCGGCCTTCCTGCATCCAGGGCTCTCGGCAAAGGTCAGTTTGGCCGACGCCAACTTGGGGGTTGGTTTGCACGATCTCGCCTTGGGGCGAGGGGGCGCCTTGCACCCGGCCACGGCTCGCGCCTTGGAGTTGGACGCCCCGGTCTTCGTGGCCGAACTCGACCTCGGGCCGCTCCTTGATCGACCGGCCAGCCCGGTGGCCTTTCAGGATTTCATGCGCGTGCCGGCGGTCCGAAGGGACCTCGCCGTCATCGTCCCTACGCAGACACTGAGCGCGGACGTGCTCGCCGCCATCCGGGCGCTGAGCCTGCAACTCATTGACGACACGACGATTTTCGACATATACGAGGGTACGTCTGTCGGCCCCGGCAGGTACAGTCTTGGGTTGTCGCTCCGGCTGAGAGCACGAGATCGGACCCTGACGGAAGACGAGATCAACGGGGTCGTCCAGCGCGTGTTAACTGAGCTGACCGCAAAATTTGGGGCGACCCTCCGATGACCGAGTCGAAGGCCATGACAAAAGCCGACATCATCGAACGTGTTTACGGCGATGTTGGGGGCCTCTCGAAGAAGGACTCGGCGGAGATCGTCGAGAAGGTCTTCGAGACCATAAAGTGCACGCTCGAGCGCGGTGAGAAGGTCAAGATCAGCGGCTTCGGGAACTTCATCGTTCGCACGAAGAAGGAGCGGGTCGGTCGAAATCCGCAGACCGGCACCGAGATCAAGATCGCGCCCCGCAAGGTGCTCACGTTCAAACCGAGCCAAGTCCTGAAGAACTCGATCAACGGCTGAAAGAAACGTTGACTTTGGCGGGAAGCCTGCGTAGGTTTCCGCGCCCGTTCGGGGTGTAGCGCAGCCTGGTAGCGCACTTGCATGGGGTGCAAGTGGTCGGAGGTTCAAATCCTCTCACCCCGACTCAAAGGCCGCGAGGTTTACACCTCGCGGCCTTTCTTTTTTTCGGGACGGTGACATGACGGACCGCAGACTCATCCTGGTCACGAATGACGACGGGTACGGCGCGGCCGGCCTCGAGGCCCTCATCAAGGCGATGGGCGACCTCGGTGAGGTCTTCGTCGTGGCCCCGGACCGCGAGCGCTCGGGCGTCTCGCACGCCATCACCCTCAACCACCCGTTGCGCGTCAAAGCGTGTGGACCGTCGCGCTTCACCTGCGACGGGACGCCCACCGACTGCGTCTTCTTGGGCGTCCACAACCTCATGCCGCGAGCCCCCGACCTCGTTGTCAGCGGGATCAACCACGGGCCCAATCTCGCCGACGACGTGACATACTCGGGCACGGTCGCCGGGGCGATGGAGGGCACGATCATGGGCATACCCTCGGTGGCCGTCAGCCTCTCCGCCCGGGCGGGTGCCGACTTTCAGCCGGCCGCTGACTTCGCCGCGCGCATCGCGACGTTCGTCCTCGAGCGGGGCTTACCGGCGCGCACCTTGCTCAATGTCAACGTGCCGGACACGGCCGGGGCGCCGGTGACGGGCTTCCGCTGGACCCGAGGGGGCCTTCGCGACTACGGGCACACCGTCATCACGCAACAGGACCCCCGGGGTCGACCCATGTACTGGATTGGCAGCGACATCCGGCACCACAGCATCGAGGGCAGCGACTGCGACGCCATGGCTGCGGGCGTCGCCGCGGTGACCCCCATCTACCTCGACATGACGCATACGTCCTATCTGCGCGAGCTGTGCGACGTGGCCATACCCGGGCTCACGCTGCGGTGACCGTGGTGGGCATGCGTCTCGGGGGCGTGCGTCTCGGGCTCGTCCTCTGCGCGCTCCTCGCCGTCGCCTGTGGAGGTCCACGGTCAGGCGCGGGCACCGATGGGGTCGGCGTCTGGTACACCGTCGCGGCCGGCGACGTCCTCTCGGCGATCGCGGAGCGACACGGCCTCGCGCTCGACGACATCATAGAAGTCAATGGACTTGACGATCCCGACCGGCTCGAGGTCGGGCAGCGACTCTTCTTGTATGGCGTCGAGACCGTCGTCGAAAGGGCCCGGCGACAGCGAGAGGTGAGCCACGTCGGTGTGTCGCCGGCGCCCGAGGCGGAGGGGCTCCGGTGGCCGCTCACCGCAGGCGTTGTGACGAGCGGCTTTGGGGCCCGGTGGGGGCGCAACCATCGCGGCATCGACATCGCGGCACCCATGGGCACCCCCGTCCTCGCCGCAGCCTCAGGCACCGTCTCTTTCGCGGGCGACAGCGGCGGTGGGTACGGCAAGCTCGTCATCCTCGAGCACACATCGTCGCACGGTCGCGCGAGCGTCACGGTCTACGCCCACGTGGACGGCATCCGGGTTGACGCCGGGGGGGCCGTGCGGCAAGGTGCGCCGGTCGCCGAGATTGGCATGACAGGCCGAAGCACCGGTCCCCACCTGCACTTCGAAGTGCGAGTGGCCGGTGAAGCCCACGACCCCCTCGAACTTCTGCCAGCCCGATGAGGCTGAAGGTGCGGCCAAGATGGACCTCCACTCCCTGATCGCCGAAGTCCCGAACTTCCCCAAGCCGGGCATCCTGTTTCGCGACATCACGCCGCTCTTGGCCTCACCTACGGCCATGCTCTACGTCCAGGCCGCGATGGCCGAGTGGGCCGGACCGAGCGCGCCGACCCACATCGTGGGCATCGAGTCGCGGGGCTTCCTCTTCGGTCTGCCCGTGGCGATGCACCTGCGCCTGCCGTTCGTGCCCGCTCGTAAGCCCGGCAAGCTGCCTCGAGAGACTCGGCGGGCCGAATACGCGCTCGAGTACGGCACTGACGCGCTGGAGATCCACGCCGACGCCCTCGCTCCAGGCGACCGCGTCCTCATCGTCGACGACCTCCTCGCCACGGGCGGGACCGCCGAGGCCGTGTGCCGAATCATCGAAGGGCAGGGGGCAAAGGTCGTCGGCGTCCTGGTCCTCATCGAGCTCCTCGCTCTCGAAGGGGCCGCGCGCCTCGCCCCGCGGACGGTAAACGCGCTCGTGAAGTACTGACGTCTCAAGCCTCCATAGCTCAGGTGGATAGAGCACAGGTTTCCTAAACCTGGGGCCGCTGGTTCGAGTCCAGCTGGGGGCACATT
>SHZC01000033.1 GCA_009692505.1 Myxococcales bacterium | reverse complement strand
AGAGTAGCGCGCATGAAGAGGCAAGCCACTTTCGAGCCGCTCGGCGAGTTGGAGACCGCGGTGATGGACGTTGCCTGGGTGCTGCCGACCGCGACCGCGCGTGAGGTCTGCGATCACCTCACCGGGACCCGAGCGCGCGCCTACACCACGATCATGACCACGCTGGATCGCCTGCACCGGAAGGGGCTTCTTGAACGGGAGAAGGACGGGATGGCGTGGCGTTACCAGCCGTCCGTCTCGAGAGCAGAGTTTGAGCGTGCCCTCGCCGACCGGCTCGCGACGGAGATCCTTCGATCGCACGGCGAGACCGGCCTCGCGGCGTTCGTGGACGCGGCGGCGCAGGTCGATGAGGCGCTGCTCTCGCACCTCTCAGAGCTCATCGCGCGGCACCGCAAGGACAACGCGTGATGGCGATCCTTTGGTTCGGGCTGGCCTGTGCGGGGATCGGCGCGCTCGTGGGCGTCATCGCGAACGCGACAAGCCTGCTTCTGTTGAGAGCGTTTGCAAATGGTCTGAATGCGTGTCGGCCGTCACGACGCGCGGACGTGATCTTTTTGCTCGGATTTTCGCCCGCGCTCATCGTCGTCTCGGTCGTTGGCGCGACCGCGCTGCCGTCGATCATGGCTCGGGCCGGCCTGATGTTCGACCACTGTCAATTTCACAATTGGCTGGCCCACGTTTGTCTGGACCATGTGTCATCGCTGCCGTTCTGGCTCGTCGCGCTCGGCGCCGTTGCTCTTTCAGGTGAGGCCGCGCGAGCGACGCGAGGCGGCATCGCGGCGATTCGTTGCCACCATCGACTGGTGGCGCTCGAGCGCCTCGGTAGCCACGAGTGCAGCGAGGGATTTGACGTCCGACGCGTCCCGGGGGCACCTCGCCTCCTCCTCGCTGCCGGCCTCTGGCGACGCCGAATCGTGTATTCCGGCGCGCTCGCTGACCACCTGGGACGCGACGAACTCCTCGCGGCGTTGAGCCACGAGGCCGCCCATCTGCGGCGGCGTGACGCGCTCGCGCTCGCGCTACTGAACCTCGGTGGACTGCTCTCGGCCGCACTCCTCACCCGCACATTTCGGGACGCCTACCGGGCGGCCGCAGAGGAGGCGTGTGACGCGGCGGCGGCAGCGGAGCACGGAGGAGAGACCGTGGCACGGGCTCTCGTCTCCGCCTCAAGGCTGCAGCTCGCCTTCTCAAACGGTCTCGGATTCGCCGGTCATGGTCTGTCGAGACGCGTATCGACCCTGCTCGCGATGACCGGGCGCTCAGCCCCGCGCTCACGCGTATTGCCCTTTGCCCTGGCACTCGCCGCGGTTTCCGGAGTCTGGGTCACCGTCTTCGGCCTGGACATCCACCACGCGGTCGAGGCCCTTCTCTCATTCACAGCGATTGCAGTCTCCGGCTGAGGCCGGAAGGAGCGGAGCCATGAAGCTCAAGGCCGTGATCGTCTCGTTAGCGACTACCCTTGGTAGTCTGAGTGCGGCCGGGGACGAGCCTCAGCCGCTCGGGCGCGACGACTTCGCGGCGCTCGTCATCCAGATCGGACCCGCAACGCGCGTCCTCGAGGCCAGGACGGCCTCGGCGCGGGCAACGCGGGACGCAGCAGGACGCTCCGAGAACCCGGCCTTCGCCTGGGAACGAAGCGCCGCGGTCTCCGGACGGCGAGCGGACGAGAGCCAGGATGACCTCCTGTTGCGGGCCCCGCTCGTGGTGTCGGGTCGACTCGCAGGGGAGCAAGCGGCGGCGGCGGCCGGTTTCAAGGCCGTGGAGCAATCCGCGCTCTGGGCCCGCGCGCGCCTGATATGGAAGGCCCGGCGGGCCTTCGATGCGGTGCTCGCGGCCCGTGGCAAGGCTCTGATCCTCGACCGGACCGCGACCAGGGCGGGGGAGTTGCTGCGCATCGTGATCGCGCGGGAGAAGGCCGGCGAGTCCGCTGGGTACGAACGGCTGCGCATGGAGCTGGAGGGCGCGCTCGTCGCTGATCTGAGGAGCGCCATCGATATTGAGCGGGCGCAAGCGGAGTCAGCGGCGGCGGCACTCTTGGGGCGAGATGTCAGTGGCCTGCCCCCCTTCGCAGGTGACCTCTTGGCAGACGCGGCACGTCCGATCCCAGAGACTACGGCGGTTGAGCAGCGCGCCGATCTTCAGGCGCTCGCGCTTGAGATCGAAGCGGCCGAGGGCGCGGCGCGTGCGGCCCGACGTCGCGCGATCCCCGATCCGGCGGTGACGGCGGGCGTGCAGGTGCTCGACCTGGCCCAGAACGGCCGCGGGATCGGCTACATCATCGGCCTCGAGGTGCCGCTGCCCTTGCTCGACTCAGGCTCGCGGGAAGCGGACGCGGCGATGGCCCGGGCTCGGGCGACTGAGGCGGAGCGGATGAGCGAACTCTCTGCAGCCGCGCGAGAGCAGCTCAGCGCCAGAGTGACGCTCTTGGCCCGTCGCGAACGCCTCTCGACTCATCGGACCGAGGTCCTGGCGCGGGCTGAGGGTCTTCGTGAGATTGCCGCCGCAGCCTGGCGGGCGGGCGGTGCAGAGTTCTGGACCTTGCTCGATGCGGAGCGCGTCGCACGGGAGGCCCGACTCATGGTGCTGGAGCTGGCGCTCGACGCGAGCCACGCCGAGGCCGACCTCCGATTTCTAAGCGGTGATATGGGAGCTGAGAAATGACACATCATGCCCTCTGGGTTGTCCTTTTGGCGTTGGCGGGCTGTCATAGACATGATGACTCAGACGGTCACCACCACGGTGCCGGCCCGGAAGCACTTGAAGATCTGAGGCCAGACGAAACGGTCACCCTCTACCAGGGCTCCCTCGAGCTCTTCATGGAGTATCCCGCGTTCGTGTCGGGCTCGGAGTCACCCTTGGTCGCGCACTTCACCGACGTCCGAGATCCCGAAACATTCCACGCGGTGATTCGCGGCCAGTTGACTGCGACGCTCCGTTTCAAGGACGGGAGCGAGCAGGTCTTCCTCGCCGAAAAGCCCCTCCGAGACGGCATCTTCAAACCCATCGTGAAACCTACGAAAGCCGGCAACGCCACGCTCACACTCGCCCTGACCGGCGAACAGGTGGCGGGCGTGGTCGAGGTCGGTGAGGTCGTGGTCTACGCGACGGTCGAGGCAGCGGTGGCCGCCGTAGCTGAGGAGGCGCCCGCGGGTGAGCAGTCGGTGCCCTATCTGAAAGAACAGCAGTGGAAGACGGTCTACGCCACGGCGCCCGCCGAGAAGCGGGCACTCCGAGACAGCGTGCGCGTCTTTGGTGAGTTTCGGACAGCGGCCGGTCGCCACGCCGAGCTGTCCGCTCCGATTGGGGGGCGGGTGGAGGTCTCAGGCCCGATCCCCCGCTTGGGCGAGAGCGTAAAACGCGGCGCGCTGATCTTGACCCTCACTCCCGCCGGGGCCGCGGGTGGCGCGGATCGTTCAGGCCTCGAGCTCGAAGAACGCCGTGCGCGAGCAGAGTTGGGGCTCGCCGTGCGCGAGCAGCAGCGGGCGTCCGATCTCTTTGCCGCCCAGGCCATCGCCGAGAAACTGTTCGACGCCGCCCGGGTCGCCGTGGAGGTGGCTGAGGCGCGACAACGGTCCGCAAGCGCGCAGCTCGCGGCGTTTCGAAGCGTGCAGGGGAGCCAGGGCAGCGGGCGGGCCACGGCGTTTGAGCTTCGTGCTCCGCTTGATGGCGTCGTCTCCCGCGTCTCGATCATGCCTGGGACCTTCGTCGCCGCGGGCGCACCCCTCCTGACCGTGGTGGATTCAAGTGAGCTCTGGCTCGTCGCCCACGTCCCAGAGCAGGACGTCGCGAGAGTTGCGGAAGTGGGCGGCGCGGCCTTCCGCGTTGAGGGCCAGGAGATCGAACAGGTCGTCGATGCGACCGCCCGCGTCGGTGTCTCTCCGGTCCTCGATCCGGCCACTCGGACCCTCGCGGTCGTCTTTGGGGTCGCCAACCCCGGCGGCGGGCTCCGAGCCGGCATGTCGGCCCGGGTCGCGCTCTATGAAGCGGTCGGCCCGGATACCGTGGCCGTCCCAAGGCAGGCTATCGTCGATGACAGCGGGTCGCCGGCCGTCTTCCTGATGGAAGGGGGCGAGTCGTTCTTCAAACGCCGGGTCCAACTGGGGATTCGCGAGGGCGATTGGGTCGAGGTCAAGACGGGGCTCAAGCCCGGAGATCGGGTCGTCAGCCGCGGAGTCTACGAGGTGAAGCTCTCGACCACCGCGGGCGCGATCCCGGCCCACGGCCACCAGCACTGATCATGAATCATCTCATCTCATGGTCCATCGAGCACCGCTTCCTCGTCATCGCGGCTTCGTTTCTGCTCGTGATTTTTGGAGTCGACGTCACGCGCCGCATGCCCGTCGATGTCTTTCCCGACCTCACGGCCCCGACCGTAACCGTCGTCACCGAGGCCCACGGGCTCGCCCCGGAGGAGGTCGAGACGCTCGTGACCTTCCCCCTGGAGACCGCGCTGAACGGCGCCAGCGGCCTGCGCCGAGTGCGTTCGGCGTCCGGTGTCGGTATCTCCATCGTCTGGGCCGAGTTCGATTGGGGGACGGACATCCGCCTCGCCCGGCAGGTGGTCAACGAGAAGCTCCAGCTCGCTGCATCCCAGCTGCCGACGGACATCCCACCTCCCACCATGGCGCCGGTCTCTTCGGTCATGGGAGAGATCCTGTTTCTGGCCTTACGCGCCGAGACCGCCGCGCCCGAGGGCCCCGCGCGCGAGGAGCAGCTCATGGCTCTTCGAACCGCCGCCGATTGGACACTGCGCAAGCGTCTCCTCGCGGTGAGCGGCATCGCGCAGGTGATTCCCATTGGCGGCGCCGTCAAGGAGTACCAGGTGCTCGTACGGCCGGACGCCCTCACCGCTCTGGACCTCTCCTTCGACCAGGTCGCGCACGCGCTGAGGACCACCAACCAGAACGCGGCCGGCGGCTTCTATGTGGAGGGCGGTCAGGAGTATCTGCTGCGCGCGGTCGGCCGTGCGCGGTCTCTCGACGACATCGCCGCTACGCCCGTCGCCGTTCGGGGCGGCGTGCCCATCACCGTGCGGCAGGTCGCGGACGTGCGCCCAGGGCCACGACCCAAGCGTGGCGAGGGCTCGGCGAACGCGGAGGCAGCCGTGGTGCTGGCGGTCATGAAACAGCCGGACGCGAACACCCTGGAGCTGACGGAGAGAATCGATACGGCGCTCGACGAGATGGAGCGCGCGCTTCCAGTCGGCATGAAGATAGAGCGTCGCCTCTTTCGCCAATCCGAGTTCATCTCCATCGCGATCCGGAATGTCTCGATCGCGCTGCGTGACGGGGCCGTCTTCGTGGCGGTCATCCTCTTCATGTTCCTCCTCAATGTCCGGGCCACGGTGATTTCGCTCCTGGCGATCCCTGTGTCCCTCGTGGCAACCGTGATCGCCTTGAAGCTCGGGGGCGCGACCCTGAACACGATGACCATCGGTGGATTGACCATCGCCATCGGCTCCCTCGTCGACGACGCCATCATCGACGTAGAGAATGTGTTCCGGCGCTTGCGCGAGAACAAGAAGCGGCCCGAGGGCGAACAACGATCCGCGCTGGAGGTCGTTTACGAGGCCTCGAGAGAGATTCGCGGCTCCATCGTCTTTGCCACCTTGATCATCGTGCTCGTATTCGTGCCGCTCTTCTTTCTCGCGGGGCTAGAGGGCCGGATGCTGGCGCCCCTGGGTCTCGCCTACATCGTCGCGCTGATCGTCTCGTTGCTCGTGGCGGTGACCCTCACGCCCGCCCTGTGCGCGTGGCTTCTGCCTTCGTCTCGCGCCCTCTCGCACAGCGACACCGCGGTGGTCCGCGTGCTCAAGCGACTCTATGCGCCGAGTCTTCGCTGGGCGCTCGCACGGCCGCGATGGGTCTTGGCCGGGGCCACCGTGGCGTTTTTGGCCGCTGCCGCGGTCGTGCCCTTCCTCGGACGCTCGTTTCTCCCCGAGTTCAACGAAGGCTCGCTGACCCTCAACGTCATCACGCTTCCGGGGACGTCGCTCGCGGAATCCGACGCGATGGGGCGGCGGGTCGAGAAGGTCTTGCTGTCGTTTCCGGAGGTCGTGTCCACGGCGCGACGCACCGGCCGCGCGGAGCTCGACGAGCACGCCCAAGACGTCAACGCCGCCGAAATCGACGTGGCGCTCGACCTCTCCAAGGGCGACCGTGACAAGGAGGCGTTCCTCGCCGACCTCCGAGCGACGCTGGCGCAAGTCGGCGGGGTGGCCATCACCATCGGTCAACCGCTCTCCCACCGCATCGACCACATGCTCTCGGGCACGCGCTCCGCGATCGCGCTGAAGCTCTTCGGCGACGATCTCGAGGCGCTTCGGGGCCTCGCTGAGCTCGTCAAGAAGATCGCGGAGGGCACGCCCGGCGCGGTTGATGTCTCCATTGAGCAGCAGATCGACATCCCGGCGTTGGAGATCCGGGCTGATCGTGAAGCAGCCGCGCGATATGGCCTGACGACCGGCGAGCTCGTCGAGCAGGTCGAGGCATCCCTGACCGGCGAGAAGGTGGGCGCTCTGCTCGAAGGTCAACGCACCGTTGATCTCGTCGTCCGATACAATGACTCAGTCCGCCAGGACCGCGAGGCCTTGCTCGCCACCCCCTATGACACGCCGCTCGGCGTCCGCGTGCCCCTGAAGGCGGTGGCGCAGCTCGTCCGCACGACGAGCCCGAACACGATCGCGCGTGAGGGCGTGCAGCGGAAGATGGTGGTGCAGGCCAACGTAGCCGGCCGTGACCTCGTCTCTGTCGTCGATGATCTTCGCGCGCGTATCAACGCAGGCGTCATGTTTCCCGAGGGCTATTTTATCGTCTACGGCGGCCAATTCGAAAGCGCTGCCGAGGCCGCCAGGACCATCACCCTGCTCAGCCTCGCGGTCATCGCCGGCATCTTCTTGCTGCTGATCGTCGCCTTCGGCTCGGCCCGCAACGCCGTCATCACGCTGATCAATCTGCCCCTCGCCCTCATCGGGGGGATCGCGGGGATCGGGCTGACCTCGGGCGTGGTCAGCATCGCCTCGCTGGTCGGGTTCATCACGCTTTTTGGAATCGCGACGCGAAACGGGATCCTCTTGATTTCACACTTCGAACACTTGCGACTGCACGAGGGTGCCGGGCTGTCCGAGGCGGTCACGCGGGGCTCGATGGAGCGGCTCGCCCCCGTCCTCATGACCGCCCTCTGCGCGGCCCTCGCCCTCATCCCGCTCGTGCTCGCCGGGCATGAGGCAGGCAATGAAATCCAGGCGCCGATGGCGGTGGTTATCCTGGGCGGGCTCCTGTCGTCCACGGTGCTCAATCTACTCGTGGTGCCGGTGCTCTATGCCCGGTTCGGGCGACGAGGTTGACGCGGCGGACGCGACGTTCGGCGTAGACCCGCGAGGAGCAGCCTCGTAGGCACCGACCTCAGGTCGGCAGCGGTGGGAGCTCGGCGAGCCTCGAGCACGCCACGCCATGTGGGCTCTCGCCCTCGACCGCCTGAAGTTCGGGCATGACGGCCGCGCATAGGTCGTGGGCGTAGTCGCAGCGATTGCGGAATCGACAGCCCGAGGGAAAATGAGTCGACGCGGGCACCATGCCGGGGATGACCGCCAGTCGGTCCCGGCGCGTATTCACGCTCGGCAGCGAGCGGAAGAGGCCCTGCGTATAGGGGTGACGCGGCGAGGCGAAGAGGTCGAAGACGGTGGCCTGCTCGACCACCCGACCGGCGTACATAACCAGCACCCGGTGGGCCATCTCGGCGATGACGCCAAGGTCGTGCGTGATGAGCACGATGGCCATGCCGAGCTCCGCCTGGAGGTCGCGGAGCAGGTCGAGGATCTGCGCCTGAATCGTCACGTCCAGGGCGGTCGTCGGCTCGTCGGCGATGAGCACCTTGGGCTTGCAGGCGAGCGCCATGGCGATCATCACCCGCTGCTTCATGCCGCCGGAGAGCTGGTGCGGATAGTCGTCGATGCGGCGGCTCGGATCGGGGATGCCCACGCGCTCCAGGAGGCGAGTGGCCTCCGACCGGGCCTGCGCGGCGTTCATGCCTCGGTGGATTCGCAGCGACTCGGCGATCTGCGACCCGACCTTGAAGATCGGGTTGAGGCTCGTCATCGGCTCCTGGAAGATCATGGCGATGTCACCGCCCCGCAGCGACTGCATCTGGCGATCGGAGAGCTTGAGCAGGTCACGCCCACCGAAGTGAATCTCACCGGCGGGGTGGTGGCCGTGAGGGGGATCGACGAGCCGCATGATCGACAGGCTCGTCACCGACTTGCCGCAGCCGCTCTCCCCGACGATACCCAGCGTCTCCCCGGCTCGAACCTCGAAGCTCACATCGTCGACGGCGCGGGCGATGCCGCCGTGCGTGTGAAAGTAGGTCTTGAGGCCGCGGACCTCGAGGACAACCTCGCTCATGCTCACACCTTACTTCGCGGATCGGCCGCATCCCGAAGGCCATCACCGACGTAGTTGAAGGCCATGGCCGCCAAGAAGATGAAGTAGCCGGGCGTGAGCACCCAAGGGTAGTCCGTGAGGTTCCGCACATTCTGCGCGTCCTTCAGCATATTGCCCCAGGAGGCGTCGGGCTCCTGGATGCCGACGCCGAGGAAGGACAGCGCCACCTCGCTGAGGATGTAATACGGGACGTAGAGCGTGGCCGTGACGATCGCGAAGCTGAACGTATTAGGCAGGATGTGTTTGATGATGATGCGGGCGCGGGACACGCCCAAGGCCTCGGCGGCGGTGACGTAGTCGTTCTCTTTGATGGCGAGCACCATGCCGCGCACGACCCGAGCGTTGGCCGCCCATCCGACGAAGGCGAGCACGAGCACGATCATGAAGTAGCTCTGCGTGCTCGGCAGATCCTGACCGAAGGCCTGCCGCAGCGTCAGGATGAGATATAGCCCGGGGATAGACAGGATGACCTCGATGATCCGCATGAGCACGAAGTCGACCCGCCCGCCGAAGTAGCCGGCGACGCCTCCCAGGAAGAGCCCGAGCGACATGCTGATCAGGATGCCGATGATGCCGACGGAGAGGCTGACCTGGCTGCCGTAGAAGAGGCGTGAGAGGACGTCGCGGCCGTACTGATCGCTGCCGAAGAGGAAGAGCGGTCGCTCCGGGTCCCGCGAGCCCATGAAGTGTACGTTCGTCTCGAAGACCCAGACGAGCGCGTAGGTGTCGCCGCGCACGAAGAAGTCGATGGGCACGATCTCGTCTCGGTGCTCCTCGTACTCGGCGATCGCCGGGTGAACGCGCTTGTGCCCGTAGACAAAGGGTCCGTGAAACGTGCCCTCGTCGTCGAAGAGATGCACGCGGGTCAGGTGGGGCGGATGCCAGCCGAGCTCGCGGTGCTGGTGGTCGTACTTCTCCGGGGCGAAGAAGCCGGCGAAGATCATGCCGACGTACAAGACGATGAGCAGCGCCAAGCCGAACATCGCCGTCCGATTGCGGCGCAGCTTGAGCCATACGATCTGGCCGGGGGAGAGTGAGGCGTTCTTCATCGTGGCCTTCACTCCAGCCGAATGCGCGGATCAATCGCCGCGAGCAGCAGATCAGCGATGAGGTTGCCGACCACGAGCATGAGCGTCGCCATCATGACGGCGGCCATGACCAGAGGCTCGTCCTGCGAGAACACCGCGTCGACGGTGAGCCGCGCGAGCCCCGGCCAGGAGAAGACGACCTCGACCAGGAACGAGCCCGTGAGCAGGGCCGCGAGGCTGTAGCCGAACTGGGTGACCAGCGGGTTGATCGCGTTGCCGAAGGCGTGACGCCAGACGACGTTCCAATAGGAGAGCCCCTTGGCGCGCGCGGTCCGCACGAAGTCTTTGGTCAACGTCTCGATCATCTGCGCGCGCATCTGGCGCATGTGGGAGGCCATCTCCGCCGTGGCGATTACGAAGACCGGCAAGATGAGGTGATGGCAGACATCGAGGAAACGCTGCCAACCGTCGAAGTCATCCCACTCGACGTTGTCGCGCATCCCGCCGGTCGGGAACCACCCGGTCTTGGCGGCGAAGAGCACGGCGAGCAGCGCGTAGAAGACCCTCGGGATCGACAAGCCGAAGAAGGCGATGAAGCCGCAGACCTTGTCGATGATCCGACCCTGCTGGACCGCCGCCAAGACACCCAGGGGAATGGCGATGCCCCACGACGCGATCATCGAGACGATACTGAGGAGGAGCGTATTGCTCATGCGCTCGCGAAGCAGCGAGAAGACGGGCAGGTCGTACTTGAAGCTGTACCCGAACTCGAGGGTCGTCGCGTTGAGCAGCCAGAAGAAGTATCGCTTGAAGAACCCCCCATCGAGCCCGTACTGCGCCTTGAGCGTGTCGAGGTACTCCTGCGTGACGGCGGGGTTGTCCTGCAGTCGCGTGAAGTAATCCCCGGGCGAGACCCAGAGGAGGAGATACGTAATGAAACTCACCGCCAGCAACAACGGTGGGATCGCCAGCAGGCGCCGGGCGATGTAGATCCACATCGGGTCGACCGTTACTTCTGGGGGAGGGTCTTGAGGAAGAGCTGATCGAGGTTCCAGTGCGCCTTGGGACGCAGCGATGAGGGCATGAAGTTGCCCAGGTTCTTGCGGCCGGCGACGAAGTCCTGCGCGACGATCAGGCCAATCTGGGGCAGCTCCTCGCTGAAGATCGCCTCGACCTCGTGATAGATCTCGGTCCGCTTCTGGCTGTCAAACTCACCCATGTTCTTGAGCATGAGCTCGTCGATCTTCTGTTCCCAGGGCGTCGCGGGCGTCTTCTGGCTCGGGTACCAGTTGTGGCTCTTGCCCGACGAGAGCAGCACGTTTTTCATCTGGGCCGGATCGGGGGGCACGCCGCTCGCCCAGCCGAGCACGACGGCCTCGAAGTTCCGGGACTCATTGAGGGCGGTCACCAGATCGTTGAAGGGCACGGGCTGAAGGTTCACCTCGAGGCCCAGCTTCGTGAAGTCGTCCTTGAGCACGTTGAGCAGCGCGATGCGGGTGGGGTTCTCCGAGTTGGTCACCAGCTTGAATCCGACGCGCGTGTCGCCATCCCAGAGCGTCCCATCGGGCTTGTAGGTGAATCCGGCGGCGGTCATGAGCGCCTTCGCCGTGTCGATGCTGAAGGGGTAGGTCTTGACCTTGTCGGAGTACCACTTCTTGTTGGCGGGGCTCGTATAGCCATAGTGCGGGAGGCCGCGACCGCCCATGACGATCCGGACCAGCGAGTCGCGGTCGATCGCGTGGCTGACGGCCTGGCGGAAGGCCCGCTTCTGGAACCAGGACAGCTTCTTGGGATCGACGTACGGCTTGCCCTCTTTGTCCTTGCCCTCATCGAGGTTGAACATGAGGTAGTTCGTATTGAAGTTGGGGCCGAGCTCCTTGATGACGTAGTCGCTGTGGCTCTCATCCCGCTTGAGGAGATCGAAGTCGTCCGGGCGGACCTCGTAGAAGCTCGTCTCACCGTTGCGGAACTTGACGAGCGAGGCGTTCAAGTCCGGCACGATGAGGAAGATGACGCGATCGAGGTAGGGCAGCCGGTGGCCGGCCTTGTCGACCTTCCAGTAGTGCGGGTTGCGCTCGAGGACGACGCGCTCCTCCGTCGAGAACGACTTGAGGCGGAACGGACCCGAGGTGACGAGATCGGCGGGCGGGGTCTGGATGGTCATGGTCTTGGTGAACTCGCCGGCCGCGTATGCCCCCTCCCACTTGTGCTTGGGCACGACATAGATGCTGGCGACCGCATACTCGAAGACGACGTTGGGCGCGGTGAGCTTGAACTTGAAGGTGCGCGCATCGACCTTCTCGAAGACGGCGAACGTCTCGTTGCCGGCCGCGTCTTTGCCGAGCTTGAAGAGGTCCTTGACCGAGCAGGGGACCTTGGGATCCGTCAGCACCTTGTAGCTGAACTCGAAGTCATCGGTGGTCAGGGGCGCGCCGTCGGACCACAGCAGGCCCTCGCGCAGGGTGAAGCTGTATTCGAGGCCATCTGGGGCGCGCTCGAACTTCTCGCAGAGCCCCGGCTCGCTCTCCTGCGTGCTCTGGTTGTAGCCCCAGCAGCCGGAGAACAGCGGGCCGTTCGTGACCTCCGTCGTGGAGGTCTCGCCCGCGAGGATGGGGTTGAAGCTCTTGGGGTTGCCGGGCAAGGCATGCACCAGCGTGCCGCCGTAGAGGCCGGGCTCGCCCACCGTGGGCACGAAGGCGCCTTTGGGCGTCTCACCGGCGAAGGGCGGATTCGGCAGTCGCTCAGCGGACGCCGCGCCAGGCCCTGTGGTCGGCGGGCCTGCGCCGTTCTTGCCTGAGTCGCTGCTGCCACTACAGGCGGAGAGGAGCGCGATCGTCGTCAAGACGGCCAGCTTGCGAATCAACATAAGTCACCCCCAGTGCCGGGTCTCCGGCCGGCCGCGGACCGTATGCGTGGCAAAGGAGAGTGTCAACGGCCCGCCTTGACCAACGCGAGTCGACGTCTCGCATTGCGCGCGCCCCGGAAAACGCGCAAACGTCGCGGCCGTCACGGAACTGAACTGAACTGAACGGGAGTCGGCATGCGCCATTGGCTAATGAAGAGCGAGCCGGAGGTCTTCTCCATTGACGATCTCAAAGAGAACAAGAAGACCTCCTGGGAGGGCGTTCGAAACTACCAGGCGCGCAACTTCATGCGGGACGATATGCAGCTTGGGGACAAGGTCCTCTATTACCACTCGAACGCTGAGCCCACGGGCGTCGCGGGTGTGGCCGAGGTCTGCCGCTTGGCTTATCCCGACCCCACCCAATGGGACCCGCGCTCCAAGTACCACGATGCGTCTGCGTCCCGGGAGGATCCCCGGTGGCTGATGGTCGACGTGAAGTTCGTCTCCAGGTTTTCCGAGGTCGTTAGCCTCGAATCTTTGAAGGCCAACCCGCTGCTGGCGGGCATGCCGGTCTTGAAGCGCGGCATGCGTCTGTCCGTACAGCCCGTAAGCCCGGAGCACTTCGAGGAGGTCGTTCGACTGGGCATCGGCGGCGTCGCATAACGGCCCAAATCCGTTGGCACGATCGCTGCTCATTCACCGATCGCCATCGAAGTTCAAACGGAGAATCGCCATGAATCGCAAGACCTCACTCCTCGCCGTCGCCGCCATCGGACTCACCGCGAGCGCCTGCCGCGAGACCCCCACGGCCAAGCGCGACCACGACTTCTCCACGCGGGAGATTGGCCTGAGGGCCTTCGACGACTGCGACACCCTCTTGGCCTATTACCAGAGCGAGGCCATCGCCGATCTGGAGCGCATGGGCTACTCCGGCCAAGGCGTCGGCCGCGCGGTCCCGCTCTTCGGCGCCGAAGACACCAGCGACCCTACGGCCCAGCCCCAGGCGCCCGGTGAGGCCAGCAACGGCGCGGCCGAGCACAGCGGCACCAATGTGCAGGAGCGCGGCGTCGACGAGCCCGATCTCGTCAAGACCGACGGCGAGTACGTCTACGTCGTTCGAAACGGGCAACTGCTCATCTACGGCAAGGCCGACCTCTCGCTGGTGGGCGCCTTGCCCTTCACTGGCGATCCCCACGCGCTCTTCATCGACGGCGACCGCGCCCTCGTCCTGGGCAACGCCTACGACGCCCCTGTCGGCTTCGAGGTGCCGGAGCACCAGCGGTACGCCAGCCGAGTGGTGCTCAGCATCGTCGACCTCTCCAATCGCGCCGCGCCCAGCCTGCTCCGCGAGACCATCGTGGACGGCACCCTCATCGACGCCCGCTTGACGGGGCACACGGCGCGGATCGTGATTCATCACTACCCGATCCTGGTCCCGGTCGACTTCCCCCAGGGGGGCATCAATGAGCCCTTCGACGGCGGCGGTATGTCCTCGGGCGGCTCGTCGGGGGGCTCGGCACGTGAGCCCTCCATGCCGACCCCCGCTGAGCCACCCATGGACGAGGCGGCGTCGCCCCTCTCCCGCGAGATCGCCGACGACTCGGGTGAACCGGTCGACTACCTGGCGCTCCTGACGGCGGCGATTCGCGAGACCCGGATTGACGACTGGCTGCCTCAGTCCAGGACGCGTGCGGGCGAGGTCATTGGCACCTCACGCACCGTGGCCTGTGAGAACGTGAGTCGACCGGGCGAGCGGTCCGGCTCGGAGACGACCGTCATTTTGTCGATTGACCTCCGAAACCCCGACCGCGTCATGAACGACCCGGGCGTCGTGACGAGCACGCAGGGGATCTACGCCACGGGTGACGCGCTCTTCATCGCGACGGCGAACTGGCGCGACGTCTTCTTCGCCGGGGGCGTCGATGTGGTGGTCGGGATTGGCGTCGTCGAGCCAGGCCGGCAGCCTGAGCCCGCCGATGCGGACGCCGAGTCGCCTCCGTCCGAGCCGACGGACGAGGTGCCCATGGCGCAGGTGGCCGAGGAGAGCGCGGACGGCGAGGTCATCGACAATCGTGAGGCCACCCAGCTTCACCGCTTGGCGCTGCCGGGTGATGGTCTGCCGGCGGTCTACGAGGCGAGCGGCCGCGTTCACGGTCGACCCCTCAACGCCTTCAGCTTCGACCTGCACGAGGGCCACCTCCGCGTGGCGACGACCGAGCACCCGATGGGCGAAGGCACGATCGAGACGAACGAGACGAGGGTCTTCGTGCTCGACGACGGACTCGAAGTCTCGGGCCGCACGAGCCCCTTGGCCCCCGGTGAGGACATCTTCGCCGTGCGCTTCGAGGGCGACCATGGCTTCGTCGTGACCTTCGAGCAGAAGGATCCGTTGTTCACCATTGACCTCTCGACCCCGTCGGCCCCGGAGGTCGTCGGCGAGCTCTCGGTCACCGGCTACTCGACGTATCTGCAGGTCCTCGACGAGTCACACCTGCTCGGGGTGGGCGTCGCGGCGGATGAGCAGGGCATTCAGTCGGGCCTTCAGGTCTCCATCTTCGACATCTCGAACTTCGCCTCACCCGAGCTCGCCCACAGCTTGGAGATTGGCGGGGCCTACAGCGACGCGAACTATAACTATCACGCGCTGACGCTCTGGGGTGACCGCTTGCTCTTGCCCATCAACGCCTATAGCGAGGCCGGTCAGGTCGATGGGCTGCAGGTCCTGCGCGTGGACACCGACGACGGCATCGCCGAGCTCGGCTTGATCAGCCACGACGACCTTGTGCCCGGCGACGACTACCCCCACGTCGAGCGCAGCGTGATCATCGGCGACGGCATCTACTCGGTGTCCACCGTCGGCATCATCGCCAGCGGCATGGAGGCCCTTGAGGAGCGCGCCCACGCGGTCTTCCCGAGTGATCCCGCGCCGTCCGGGGGCGGAGGTGGTGGCTTCATCGAAGGTGGGCCGACCGGGATTGACCGCGAAGGGAAGCCCACCGAGCCCGCGCCGAGCGAAGACGCGCCGCAGTAACAGCCCCGCATCTATGGCCCAGCTCCCCCTCCTGCCCGCCGGACCAATCACGGTCGCCGTCTCGCCGCTCCTCTCGGTCGCGCCCACCGATCCGCTCGACGCCGCGGGCCTGCTCGCCGCGCTGCTTGACCTTCGCGCCGGGGTCGCTCTTGGAGAGCACCTCTCCGCGAGGGCCGAGGTCACTCAAGCCGAAGGCGGCGCGCCCCTCCATCGTGAGCACGAGGCCGCGGCCGTGCGGGTCCGAATCACCGAGGAGATCCGGGGCATCGAGGCCCGCCTTGACGACGCCTTCGAGCACGCCCACCGGCCCCGCTATCGCCTGCCCAACGCCGCGAGACTTCACCTCCTTCTTCAGCAGACCGGCGCCCTTGAGGCCCGCTCCAAACGGGTCGTCAAGTTGGCCGCGCGCGCGCTCTGGGCGCCCTTCGACGACTTTCTCGAGACGCACTCAAAGCGGGCTCGATTCGGCCTGAGGGACCTGCGCCGCCAAGTGGCTCCGACCCTCGCCGCGATGGGACCGCGGGCCGCGGCCCTAGTCGACCTCGACGAGCTGATCTTCGTGAGCACCTCGCCTGCGGTCGACGGTCTACATCGGCGCGTCTTCGGGCGCCTCGAGGACGTCCTCGCCGAGCACCTGCGCCGCGCGCTCGACGTCGCCGGGCGGGGGCCAGGGGGCGAGGTGCCCGGGGTCGAGATGATCGGACCTTGGCTGGAAGACGACGGGCTCGTGCGGCGCGCGTTGCTCGACGGGCAGCGGTTCGTGCACGCTCAGGTGGCCTCCGACAAGGCGCGGCTGTGGGCCTTGGCGCACGCCTGTCTGGTGCCCGAATCGCCTTGAGTGGTACGTTTACCGACAAGCGCGCCTCGCGCCCGATACACACGAAGGAGTCGACCATGGGTGACAAGTCCCCGAAAGCAAAGGACAAGGCCAAGGGCCAGCACGACGCCAACAAGAACGACAAGGCGGCGGCTGCCAAGAAGAAGTTGACGCACGAACCTGCGGGATCGGTGAAGAAGGGAAAGTAGGCGCCCTCCATGAAGACCGTGACGAACAAGACCCGCGCGCCGCTTCAGGTGCCCCTTCCCGGGAACAAGATCCTGAGACTCGGACCGGGGATGTCGGGCCAGATCCGCGTCGAGGCGGCGGGCCATGGGCCGATTCTCAAGCTCATCGAGGCCGGCCAGCTCGAGATGGATGGCGGCAAAGCCAGCAGCACCAACGGCAGCGGCCAGAGCATTCTGCCCGGGGCAGGCGGCCGAGGGCACGGCCCCACAAGCTTCCGGCAGAGCAAAGGCGACCGCTAAGCGGGCGGCCGGTTGCATCGCTTGGGGGAGGTGAGCCACGCTCGTCGCCATGATCAAGCTGCGGCACCTGATTCTGGCCGCCATCAGCTTCGTGCTGTGGGGCATCGCTACCGCCCACAGCGCGCCGGTGGAGCTCCTCGCCGACGTCCCTGAGGCCGTCGATCACGAGCTCGTGTACCGCTTGGACATCCCCGTCACGGGGGCCTTCAACGCTGCGGGCGTTCCCTACGCCGTGGACCGGGCTGCCGGCGCACGCGATTTTTCGCGGGTCGCCTACCACGTGCAGACCGAGGACGCGCTCGGTCAACGCGCCTGGATTTACGTCTCCCTGCGCGCCTTCACCGACGACGCCGCGACGCTCGGAGTACCGGCGTTACCTGCGGGCGTGACGTGGCAGCGCGCTGTCTCCGAGCTCAAAGTGCGCACGAACGTCGCGGGCGTGACGACCGGCGACGCCCTGCGCGGCTGGCTGGAGTTCTGGCCCACGAACTACCTGCCCGCCAATGGAGCCGGCGTACCCGGGGCAAGCGCTCAGTTCTACGATTTCGGAGACGCACCCGTGCCGGACGGCGGCTACGGCAGCATGCAGATTCATCTCCTGTCTCCTGCGGGTGGCGAGGTCCTCTTCGCGTTGAACCGCTGGGGTACAGGCGGCGCGCCCTTCGATCTCGGCATCGGGAACTGCCTTGAGGTCGGTCCCAACGGCCTGCAAAGCGACTGGACCTTTCTGGGCAACGCCGGCCGCTACCTCACGCGCCGCCTCGACGTGTATGTCGTACCCGGTCCGGTGCCGGCAGACCTCGGCATGGTCCTCACGGCCCCGATGACGCGCGCGGTTTACCAGCGCCGGGCCGGTGACGTCGGCTCCGTGCCGATTCGTGGCCACCTGCATCGCCCGGCCGACCGCATCGAGGCCCGCGCGATCGCCCCTGGCGGTGAGATCCTCCCGTTCACCCCGGTCTTCGCCGCCCCCGACGCTGTGGACTTCGAGGGCACGCTCACCGTGCCTTCGGGCTGGCATCGTATCGAGGTGCGGGCCCTGGACGGCGCGGAGCTTGTGGCAGAGAGCGCGGTCGAGTCAGTCGGTGTGGGCGAGGTCTTCATCACGGCCGGGCAGTCCAACGCCGCGAACCATGGGCAAACGCCGATCGTACCCTTAGATGCTCGCGTGAGCGCGCGGGGACTGAATGGTTGGCAGCATGCTGCCGATCCGCAGCCGGTGGCGTCGGGCGGCGGCGGCTCGCCTTGGAGCGCGCTTGGTGACTTGCTCGCTGCCCGCTTCGACGTGCCGATCGGGTTTGTGTCGGTCGCCGTGGGGGGCACGAGCGTGGCGCAATGGCAGCCCGGCGCCGCCGACGCGCTCTATCTTCGACTGACGTGGGCGCTCGGCGTGGTGGGGGTGCAAGGGGCCCGCGCCGTGTTGTGGCATCAGGGCGAGTCTGATGCGCGGGCGGGCACGTCAACCGATGTGTATTCGGCGAGACTCGACACGCTCATTCGACAGTCTCGCGCCGACGCGGGCTGGGACCTGCCGTGGATCGTCGCCCGCGTAGGCTACTTGCCCGACACACCGCAGGCCGCGATCGACGCCGTCGTCGCCGGACAGCAGCGTACGATTGACGCGGATCCGTCGGTGCAGGAGGGACCGACGACCGACGATCTGCTCGGGCCGCCCTGGCGCTACGACGCCGTACACTTCAACGAGGCGGGGCTCAGAGAGCACGCGCTTCGCTGGTCGGACCACCTCGCGCTTCCGCCCTGCGAAGGGTTTGCGGATCTACAAGCGCGCCCCGCGATCTGCCCCGATGCGGCACGACCGCCACCGCCAGAGGATGCGGCACGACCGCCACCGCCAGAGGATGCGCGGATGGACACGCCCCTTGCGATGGACGCGGCGAACACGCTCGGAGATGTCGCGAGGGGTGGCGACCGAGGCGTGGCCCCCTCAGACAGGACCCTGGCCTTCGACGTGCGGGAGTCGAGCGATCCACCGAAAGACCTGGCTCAAGGCCCGGAGCCGAGCTCGAACGACGCCGCCACCGCCACCGCCACAGCCGCGGCGGCCCGACCCGTGGCCGACTGCGCCTGTCGCGCCGCTCAGGGCGACACCTTGGGGTTGCGGATGGTCGCGTTTTTGTCGGCCCTCTTGGCGCTCGGCGGGGTGTGCCGACGTCGGCGTCAGATCCACGCAGCGACCGCGACTGACCACCAGGCCCGAAACCAGAGATAGGCGAGACCCTCTCTACGAGACTTCGATGCGCTCGATGGTGACCATTTCGTCCTCGCTGAGCTCGAAGTCGAAAGACTCGAGATCCTGGCGCAGATGAACCGGGTCCGAGGTGCCGGTGAGCGGAAACATTCCCGATTGCAGGGCGAAGCGAAAGACGACCTGTGCCAGCGTTCGGTCAGCGCGAACCATGATGCGTCCGATGGTCGGCTGGGCGAGGGCTCGCCGGTTTGCCGTCAACAAGGAGAAGCCCTGATACTCGATGTCGTTCGCGCGGCAGAAGTCACGAACCTCGCGGTCCCAACCAGTGCGGGCGTAGCAGCGGTTTTGTACGAACGCGGGTTTCGCGCCTTCGAACTCGCAGACGCCTTCGAGCTGTGCAATTGACACGTTGCTGATGCCGATGAGTCGCGTTTTTCCTGCCTGTTGAAGCGCGCTCATCGCCCGCCACACCTGCCTGTCGACCGTGCTCAGCCCCTCGGCGAGCGACGGACCGTGCAGGATGTAGGAGTCGATATAGGGCGTTCGAAGGTGCTCCAGCGATGATTGAAACGACTGCTCGACCTGAGTCGCGGGAGGGGCGTTTCGGTCATAAGGGAGGCGATGATCTTGGCCGGAGACGTAGGTGAACTTGGTCTGAATAAACAGGTCGGCGCGGGCGATCGAGGCACCACTGAGCGCGTCCCCCACGGCTGCCTCGAAGTAGTGCCGGCGCTGATTGGCTGTGTCGATGGCGCGGAAGCCGGCGGCGAGCGCTTGGCGGGTCAGCGCCTCGGTGCGCTCCTCCTTCCAAGCCGTGCCATAGAAGAACGCCGGGACGGAGACACCGTGAAGTGTGCGCGTTGAGCTGATAACCATGACCCGAGTGTACAGCCAACGGGCCCAGACAGGCCTTGACAGGGCGATGAGAAGTCGCCAAAGCCCCACGCCTCCCCATGTCCATCTTCTTCGTCATCGTCTTCGGCGCGCTCGGCGGGACCCTCGTCCTGCGAGCCGGTCAGGCCCAGTGGGGCCATGACCTCACCGCGTCGGTGCTCATCGCGGTCATCGGGCTGTTCTTCCTGCTCGGGATAGTCGAGCTCGGTTGGCGCTCGCTCCGGGCCTCGCGGCTCCTTCGAAGCCTCACGGACCTCCCCCGATCGTTCGTCGACCTCCCGGCCGCACAAGCCGTGATCGGTGCTCAGGATCAACCGCTCGCCTCGCTCTTGAACACCGCGTTGTCCGGCGCCCGTCCCACGCTCGTAAACCCGGGTTTCACGCCTTACTTGGTCAGCCTGCTCATCATGGTCGGGCTCCTCGGGACGTTCCTCGGCTTTGTCGACACGCTCGCCGGAGCCCGCGCGGTCCTGGGCAAGACCGCCGATCTCGAGGGCTTGCGGGCGGGCCTGGCCACGCCGTTGCTTGGGCTGTCCCGCTCGTTTTCGGCTTCGCTCGCCGGGGTCTCGGCGTCGGCGGCACTCGGGGCGGCTGCGGCGTTTGTTCGGCGCGGCGAGGGGCGGACGGCGTCTGCCTTCGAGCGCTACGCCCGGACGTCGTTTTCGAGCTTCACCCCCGCTGGCCGTCAGCTCTCGGCGCTCTCGGCGATGGCCGAGCAGGGCGCGCAGTTACCCATCGTCGCCGAGACCCTCGTTCGCCTCACAGAGCAGTTGCCCGAGACCCAGCGCGAAGCGGCCGCGGCCACGGCTGCCGTCATGTCCGAAGCCACGGCGCGGCTGGAGCTCGAGGTCTCGAAGGGGTTCTCGAGCGCGCGAGACGAGGTCCGAGCGGCCGTCGCGGAGGTCGCCCGCCTCGCGGCCGAGCGGATGTTCGAGGCCATGGAGCTCGCGGTTCGCTCACAGCGCGAGCAGGCTCAGGCAGCAGACGCGGCGTGGAGGCTCGAGGTGCGCGCGGCGGAACAGGCGCGGACCACCGAGGTTCAGCGAGGCCTTCACGCGCTCGAAGCCCTCCAGACCCAGGCGTCCCGATCGTTGTCCACGCTCGTCGAGGCCCAGGTCTCGGCGCTCTCGTCGGCCACGGATGGGCTCTCGGCCCGCCTCGACAGACTCGGCCAGTCGATGGTCAAGAGCCTTGACGAGGTGCGTGTTCGGGAGTTGTCGAGGGTCGAGCAGGTCGAAGAGGGGCTGGTCTCGGCGAAGGCGGCCTCGGTCGAGTCGGGTCGGCAGACCGACGCCCTGCTCGCCCAGACTCAAGCGACTCTCGCCGCCCTCGAGGTCCGTCTCTCCGCCTTGACGGCCTCCTTCGAGAGGGGGCTGTCCGAGGTCGGCCACCAGGTCACCTCAAGCCTTGAGCGGCAGACCGAGCGGCATCTGCTTATTCAAAACGAGCGGGTCCTCGAGACGGCGTCGGTCCTCTCGCGCATCGACGAGGAGCTCGGCCGTCACCTGACTACGATGGGACGAGGCCTCGCCGAGCCGCTGGCCGCCGTCGCCGAGTCGGCCCGCGAGGCGCCTGCGCTGGCTGCCGCGCTCCTGTCGAAGGCTGCGGCGCGATGGGACGGACTCGACGCGCGAGATGTGGCTCGGGAGGCCCGCCTCGATACGCTGCTCGTCAACCTCGAAGGCGTCTCCGCCGCTTGGCAGCAGGCCGGTCTTCGACAAGCCGGTGCCTTTCAAGCCGCGCTTGACGCCGGGGGCGAACGTTCCGAGGCCGCTGAGTTCGCCGCCGCCGCCCGCTTCGAGAGCTTGTCGCTCAAGATCGAGGCCGCGGTGCTCTTGCAAGCCGACCGCCTCACGGGTTTCGAGGAGCGGCTCGCAACCACACGGGACCAAAACGCCGAGAGCCTGGCCTCGCAGCTCGCGGCGCACGCCCAGAAGTTGGGCGAGGGTCTCGACGCGACCGGCGCGCTCGTTCGTGAAGCCGCGTCCCTGGTCCACACGGGGGGCGCTGAGCTGTCCGCAGTGGCCGAGATGTTCACGGCCGCCGTGGACCGGTATCGCGAGTCCAGCGAGGAGTGGCGTCGGGTGCTCGCGAGCCTCGAGGAGGTCGTGTCGCGCAGTCAGGGCCAAGGGGAGAGCGGCGCGATAATGGGCACCTACCTCGACCAAACACGCGAGGTCTTTGGAGACGCGATGCGGTTCCAGCGGGAGCTGTTCACCGAGCTGCGGGAGCTGCGCGCGCTGCGGGGACCAAGCGGGACATGACGTCGATGGAGACCGAGGATCACGACGCGCCCGACGATGTGCCGCCGGTCTGGATGGCGGTCAGCGATCTCATGGCGGGGCTGCTCGGGGTCTTCGTCCTGTTTTTCATCTGGGGGGCCGTGGCGCAAGCCGAGCTCTCCGTCTCGCTCGACCGGGAGAAGGAGGCGCGCGCCGTCGACCGTTCGCGCCTCGACGCGCTGGAGACCGCGCTCGCCCTGCCTCTGTCTCAGGGTCGTATCAGCCTCGTCAACGGGCGCATCGGGATTCGGGGGAGCGTGCTCTTCGACCTGAACTCGGCGGCACTTCGGCCCGAGGGCGACGCACTGCTCGGGGAGCTCGCAGCCCCGCTCGGCCGCTACCTTGGCGCCGAGCCCGAGATCATCATGGTCAGCGGCTTCACCGACGATCTGCCGATTCACGGCAAGCTCGCGGCCTTCGCCGATAACTGGGAGCTGTCCACGCAGCGTGCGTTGACCGTCACGCGCGCCCTCGTCGCCGCGGGTCTGCCGCCGACCTTTCTCTTCGCGGCGGGCTTCGGTGAGCATCACCCCTCGGTGCCCAACCTCGATCCAGTAAGCCGCGCCCAGAATCGCCGCGTCGAGATCGTGCCCGTGCCGAGGCATCGGGACGGCAGTCACCGCCCATGATGGATCTCGAGCGTCGCCTCGATCGCCTGCGCGAGGCCGGACTTCAGGTCTTCGATGGGCCGGGGCTTCGTTTCGTGGAGACCTTGCTCCTGCGCGCGGCCACGCTGACGCCCGAGGAGGCCCGCCGAATCCACGCTCGCGCAGACGAGCGGCTCCAAACACTCGAGGAGTCGTTTCGGGCGGCCAACCAGGCGGCGGTCGCGCTCCTGACCGAGGTGCTGACCCTGGGCGCGGATCCCGAGGGCCGCTTCGAGAACGCGATCTCGATGGGGGACTTCTCGCTTGTGAAGAACGAGGCTCCTCGCCTCCTGACTCGACTGCGGAGCGGGCTCGACGTCGCCGCCCGGGCCCGCGTGCAGCGGCTCATCGATCAGGCCGACACGAAGGGGGCCGAGTTCGCTCCGGAGTTGCGGGACGCGGCGCGGCGCCTGCTCGACGCGCCGGGCCCGATCGGGGCTTCGGCTCGGGAGGTCGGAGACGCCTTGGGCCGGGCGATGTATCGGGATGCGGCGGAGCACGCCCGCACGACGGTGGTCGTCGCCCGCGCCCACGACCGGTTGTCGCGGGACCACGGACCCTACAATGCCGAGGCCATCGCGGCCCAGGTGCTCTCACGCTTCGAGACGCTCTCGCCGGCCTATCTTCGGGTCATGGTCGGCTGGCTGGAGGACCTCTCGATCCTGCGCCACCTGCCTGAGCCCAAGCGACGCCGATGAAGGCGACCACCCGAGCGAGGATCACCGAGTCGCTGTCGGGCTTTGACGCAGCCGCGCATCTCGAGCGAGATCCGATCTCGTTCGCGCACCGCTACGAGGCCCCCGAGGACAAGGAGGTCGTCGCCCTGTTCGCCGCGCTCTTGGCCTATGGCCGCGTCGCTTCGATCGCCCGGGCGGTGACGGTCGCGTGCGAGCGCATGGGGCCCGCGCCGAGTCTGGCCCTGATGAACGACGACGTGGCGTCGGCAGGCTCGCGGTTCGAGGGCTTCGTGCATCGGCTGACGCGGGGGGAGGACCTCTCGCGCCTCTGGCTGGGGATCGGCGAGACGCGGCGAAGGTTCGGATCTCTGGAGGCCGCATTTCTGGCTTCCGACGTGCAGGGGGCACCGGACTACCACGCCGCGCTCACGGGGCTGAGGCAGGCGATCGTGACGCCCTACGCCCGTGAGCGAGAGCGGCAGGCGTTCGAGCACTTCCTCCCGGATCCCAGACGGGGCAGCGCCTGCAAGCGGTTTTGCCTCTTCCTCCGCTGGATGGTCAGGGGACCTGACGAGATTGACCTGGGCCTCTGGAGGGGCGCTTCGACCTCCCGCCTGGTGATGCCGCTTGATACCCACATCCACCGGATTGGGCTCTCGCTTGGGCTCACGAAGAGACGGTCGACCGACTGGCAGACCGCGTCGGAGATCACGAGGTCGCTCAAGGTCTTGGACCCGACCGATCCGCTGCGTTTCGACTTCGCGTTGACTCATATGGGGATTGACGGCGACCTTTGATGGGGACCGTCCCGCTCGTAACGTGAACTTTACTAAGCCGGCCCACGGGTAAAGGCTTCGTTCCGACCATACCTCGACGGCAACGGCCGCATTGGGCGTCTGCTCGTCACGCTGCTGCTCGAGCACTGGAAGCTGCTCAATCAGCCGCTCCTCTACTTCAGCCTCTTCTTCAAGCGTCACCGCGAGGACTACGACCGTCGGATCAACGCGGTGCGGGTCGAGGGCGACTGGGAGGGGTGGCTCGACTTCTTCCTCGATGGGGTCGCGACGATCGCCGACGAAGCGGTCGCGTCCGCCCGAGATCTCTTCGCGCTCGTGGCCGCGGATCGGGCGCGTGTGCTCGGGCATGAAGGGATGTCCGTCGTCGCGCTGCGGCTCTTCGAGCTGCTTATACCGGCGCGAAGTCGACCGACTCCGCGTCGGCACCGAGCTTGACGGCCCAACGCAAACCAGGACGTAGCGACGGAGCCCTGCTCGTCCGTAGTCACGATGAACGGCCCTTCGATCCGCTACGCTTCGACTTCGCGTTGACTCATACGGGGATTGACGGCCACCTTTGACACGGACCGTCGAGGAGGCTGCGCGTGAAGAAGGTCGATCAACTTTGGATGTTTAGAGCGCGGGGGGTCTTGCTCGCCGCGTGTGCCGCCGCGTGTGATGACCCACGCGCGCGCGTGGAGTCGGAGTCGTTCGACGCCGCCTCGGGCGAAGACATCGGTGACCTCGGCCCCTCGAACGACCAGAGGGTCGGACCCGCAGACGCCGCGCCCGTTGGATCCGACGTCTCCATGAGCGATGCGCTGAACGTGGACGCCGATCCAGCCGATGCGTCCGACGGGTCTGCAGTTGACCTCGCCTCGCCCGACGCCTGCAGCGCTTGCCCAGCCATCGACGCGGCGCTCCCTGTGCCGATCACGCCAGAGGCCACCTGCGACGGCCTCGACGAGGACAACGACGGGCAAATCGACGAGGGCATTGCCAACCTCTGCGGGGGCTGCGGTGGCCTCCCACCGGAGGGCTGCCAGTCCTGGCGGATTGACCTGACCCAGGTTCAGGGCGAGGAGGGAGACCTGCTGAACAGCAACCGCCTCATCGGCCTCCAAGGGTCGACGACGGGCTACAGCCAGCGGGACATCGCCGGTGCCCGCTGCGAGTTTCAGCGCGTGCCTGTGCCTCACCCGGACGCCCACCTCGGCATCGTCGATCTCGTCGCCCCCGCGATGAGTCTGATGCAGGTGCCGGCCTTCGACGAGCGTCGAGGCAGCTTCACCTACACCAACAGCCCTGAGCTCGGCGCGCTCCACCTCTTTGATCCGGGGGAGGTCGTGCAGATTCGCTCAGGGGGGGGCCGCGCGGTCGGGCCCTTCGAGGCGAACATCACCGGCCCATCGCGTTTGGAGGGGGTCCTGCCCGAGGCGCTCTCGCCCTTGATCGAAGGCGCGCGTGGGACCCGGAACGAGGCGGCCGCGCTGCAATGGGACCCCGCCCCAAGCGTGGCCGATGGCGACGCGCTGCGGCTCTTCGTCGGGGGCAGCATCTCGCTCTTTCGACGCGGCCCCTACCTCGCGGTGCGCCACTATCAGCTCGACGCGCGGCTGGCCGACGACGGTGAGCTCCGGGTGCCGAACGCGGTCTTTGCCGGGGGCGTGCCCGAGAGCTCCATCTGGGTGCATCTCCGACGCGAGCGATTCCAGCGATGGCCGCTCGGGCCCCACAACGTCGAGGTCGTCGCCGGACATCGCGTCGAGCAGCGCCTCGGGGGTCTGCTCTCGCTGGACGTGGAGTCGCCGTTCGACATCGTCGAGCCCTCCCCCGACGTCCGGCACGTCAATCCGGGACAGCCGCTGCGCGTGAGCTGGACGCCCTTGCCGCCGGGTGTGGGGCCGCTCGTCATCAGCCTCTATCTCTACGACGCGGCCCTGCTCGACGGGCGCTTCCTCGCCTGTGAAGTGACCGATCCCTCAACGGGGACGCTGGAGCTGCCCGGCGAGGTGACGGAGGGTTGGCCCATGGGGGAGGCCGATGATCGGCAGCTCTCCCTGCGCTGGGATCTCGCGCGTGAACACCTCGAGCCACCCGACGTCGGCGCGATGTCGCACAGCGTGACGGTCATCCTCCGTCTGGATCCCTGACCGCCATTTCGAAGGCGATACGAAAACTTGCGGCCGGGCTTCGGCGCCTGGGCTTTCGCCGCAGGTCGCGTCGGAGTACAAGCCCGCGCCATGAAATCCGAGCGGCGCATCTCGCGCGAATATGAAGGCCCCGAAGTGCTCGCCGAGCTGCTGAAGTCGTCGAGCTGCGAGCTGACCGTCGAAGACGTCATCGAGGAGTTCCTCGCGGCGATCGAGGAGGGCTCGGAGGCGGCGGAGCTCATCCCGCTGCTCTGGGAGGGCGAGCCGAAGTTCTCGACCCCGGAGCGCGCGCGGCGAACGTTCAGCAACCTCTTTGGGCTCTGGGATGCTGTGACCCGAAACGCCGTCGGTGAGCTGCTCATGCCCGATCAGGATCCCGACTCGCCGCTCGGCACCGAGTATGTGGATCGGGCCTGGCGCGCCCTCGACGAGCTGGCCGAGAAAGAGCAGCAGCGGGCCCGAGACCGCTTCGACAACGTCCAGGCCGAGCTTGCGACGTGGGTCTTCGAGAAGCTCGCGCCGGTCTCGCAGATCTCGCAGGAGGTCGCGTTGGACCTCGCCTTCGAGTGTTGGTTCATCGCCGAGCATGTCCGCGGGGAAGGCCACGTCGTTCGACCGACCCGCGCCGCCCTCGAGGCCGCTCTCACCGAGGCAGACGACGCGACGAGTGATGTCGAGCCGGCCTTGGGCAACCTCGTGACCGCGACCCTCTGGGAGCAGAACGCCGACGAGGAACGCCCGCTCCCCGAAGTCGACATCCCCACCCTGGAGCGCCTGCTTCGCATCACCCGGCGCGTGACGATGCCGCCCACGCCACGAGGGCCGGTCGCCGAGGCCTGAATGGCTGGTTCGACCCCAAGGGAGTCCATTGACCCCCTCGCCCAAGCGACTACTGTGCCGCGAATGACTGTCGCCCTCACAACCGGCGTTCCGCGAGTGCTCGTCGTCTTGGTCTTGATTTTCGCCTGTCAGCGGAGCAATGAGCCGACGGCCGAGCACCCGTGGCTGGTGAACCTCACGACGGACCTCGACCCCGCGCTTGTGAAGCCGGCCGTCGCGGGGCTCAGGCTTTCAAGTGGACTTGACGTCAACGTGACGTTTGGACCGTCGGCGGACCCTTCGACCGACGTCCTCTGGCTGCGCGAGGCCCGGTCGACCCGCGCGCTCGTCGACGAGGCGAAGCTGCGCGTACACAGCCCCGCGAGCGCCGCCGCCATTCGTGACGGTTCGGGCACATGGTTCGGCGCGGCAGGTCCAGGCCTTGTCCTGGTCGTGAACACGGCGCGCATTGGTCGTGAGGCCCCCGTCTCTCTCGACGATCTCAGCAACCCTCGCCTTCGGGGGCGCATTGGGGTCCCGGAGCTCGAGTCGGAGTCCATGCGGGCCCTCCGCGTCGCCCTGACTCAAATCTACGGCTCCGAGCGCACCGAGAGCGTCTTCCGGCACCTGCTCCGCAATGAGCCGATCTTCGGCCAGACCGACGCCGAAATAAGCGCGCTTCTGAGCGGCGGTCGCGTCGTCTTGGCGCTCTTGGGCAGCGTCGCGGCGCAGTCGGTCGCGGCCTCAAAGCCGGGGCTGCAGGTGGTCGTGCCGGATCAGGATCTCGACGGGGCGCTGCTCTGGCCCACGTTCGTCATGCTCCCAATGTCGACTCGACCGCCGGAGCCCGCGCAGCGCCTCGCCGACGCGCTGCTCTCGCTGCCGCTGCCGGGCTACCTCAGACCAGGTCTGGACGCTCGTCCCATGGCGCTGGATCATCTGCGATTCGCTATGCCTCAACCCGAGAAGGAGACAGTCCCATGAGCGAGGTCACCAAGCTTCAGAGGGGGTGGTGGGAGACGAAGGTGAGCCACCGTGTCGATTGGGCGCCGGGGCTGTTCACGCTGCGCTTTGACGCGGATCTCGGGGCCTCTCGCGCCGGGCAGTTCATCAACATCGGCCTCGACCTCGACGGGGCGCGCGTGAAGCGGGCCTACTCGCTCGCCTCAGCACCCGGTCAGCCGCCCGAGCTCTACGTTCGACTCGTCGACGACGGCAAGCTGACGCCCCACCTCAACCGGATGCAGGTGGGCGATCCGGTGCTGATCCTCGGCGGTGCCAACGGGCAGTTCACGCTGGATCAGGTGACCGACGGGAAGGACCTCTGGCTCATCTCCACGGGCACGGGGCTCGCGCCCTTTATCGCGATGCTGCGGACCAGTCAGCCATGGGAGCGGTTCGAGCGCGTCGTCGTGGTGCATGGCGTGCGCCTCGATGAGGACCTCAACTACGAAGAGGAGCTGCGCGCGATGTCCGCGGCCCACGGCGATCGGCTGAAGTGGGTGGGCACGGTGACGCGGGGTGGCAAACGCGCCGACGTGATCCCCAGCCGTATCCCCGCAGCCCTCGTCGACGGTGGCGTGGAGTCGGCCGCCGGCATGGTCTTTAGTGCCGAGCGATCCCGCGTGATGCTCTGTGGTAATCCGCAGATGGTCGAGGAGGTGACCGAGACGCTCATCTCCCGGGGCCTGAGCAAGCACTCGAAGAAGAACCCGGGTCACATCACGGCGGAGCGTTATTGGTGAGTCGGCTCTGGGTCTTCTGCGCTCTCTTGGTCTGCTCGCTCCCGTTCCTCGGCCCGCTCCCGGCCTTGGCGCAGCCACCGTCCACCGAGCTCGTCATCTTCGGCGAAGGGGACGACGTCTTCAGCCGTTATGGACACGTCGGCATCCGCGTGTTCTCGAACGATCGCGACCAGATCTACAACTTCGGGATCACGAATTGGGAACGGCCCAACTACGTGCTCGACTTCCTCCAGGGGCGCGTCCGCTTCTACGGCAAGGCTTCAAATTGGGGACGCGAGCTTGCGAGATATACGAAGTGGGACCGCAGCGTCACGCGATACCCCCTTCAGCTCGACGAGGCCGCCCGCGCGGAGTTGGTCAAGCGACTTGACGTGCTCGTCCTGCCCGAGAATCGGGAGTACGTCTACGACACGTTCCGCGAGAACTGTTCCACCCGCCTCCGGGATCTGCTGGACCAAGTGACCGGAGGAGCCGTGCGCCGACAGCTCGAGGGAGGACCGCCCGGAGACAGCTTCCGCGACGACGTTCGCCGCGCCTTCGCTGATTTCCCCGCCCTGCTCCTGCTCATGGAGGTGGTCCCGGGCCGCGAGCTCGATCGCCCGCGACACCGTTGGGAGCGCACCTATCGGCCCGCCGTGCTCGGCGAGCTCCTCTCGAAGGTCCGCATGGGCGAGGGCGACACGGAGCGGACCTTGCTCGGCGCACCCATCGTCGAGCGGACCCGCAAGGCTGGCCCCGCGCTCGGCGGCTTCGTGCACCTTGGACAAGCCGTCCTCTTCGCGCTCGCCGGCCTGCTCGTCTTCCTGGGGTCGCGCTCGCCGAGATGGACGACACGAGGACGAGGCCTGGTGGCCCTGACCGTCTTGGCGCTCATGTGCGGCACCGCGCTCGTCTTATCGCTCGTCCCGGTCATTTCGGCCTGGCCGGAGATGCGGGAGAACTGGCTGCTCTTGGCGCTGCCGCCGCTTGATCTCGTCTTGTTCTTGCCGGTCGTCCGGCTTTGGCGCCGTGGCGAGGTCGGCCTGAGCCGGGGCTTCGAGCTGTACCTCGCCGTTCGCGCGGCCACGACGCTCCTGCTCATCGCGCTCGCGCCCGTGTCCACGACGTTCGCCGGGCCCATCGCGGCGGAGTGTCTGGCACTCGCGGGGCTGTTCCTCTTATGGCGAACCCTCAGATCGTCCTATAGAGGATGATCAGGTCGTCGCCTGGCTTGTAGAAGCCCGGCAGCCGTCCGCCTTCGATGTAGCCGGCGTCCGTGTAGAACTGCACAGTGCCCCCGTAAGCCTCCTGCGAGCTCGTCTCCACCCGAATGAGGTGCCCGTCCCGCTGGCGCACCGTCTCCTCAAAAGCGCGGCAGAGTGCCTTGCCGACGCCCTTGCCGCGATACGTCGGGTCGACCGCCACCCAGTAGAGATCGTAGGTACCCTCCGTCATGGGGGTGCGACCGTAGGAGAGGTATCCCATGACGGCCTCGTCATCGCCGTCGCCGAGCGGCTCGCAGGCCACGACGCACTCGTAGCCGGAGCTCTGGCTTCGGTTGATGGAGTCGTCGATGAGCTCGAGGGCGACGTCGACCTCGTCTGCGGTGAACGTATCAGTACGCCGCAGCAGCGTGGCCAACGGATCGCGGTCTCGCGGCATGATGGGGCGCAGGTACATGGCGGGCCTCGACTGTGGCCCCGTCGAGCAGGGCGTTGATGAGGGAGTCATGGCTCATGCCGACACTCGCGGCGGCGATGGCCATTCCAGCTTCGGGGTTCAGGTCGTTATTGGGATTGACGTCGATGACTCTGGGCACGCCGTTCGCGTCGAAGCGGAGGTCGACCCGCCCATAGCTCGTGCCACCCAAGGTGAGGAATGCGGCGCGCGCGGCCCATCTTACGGCGTGCAGCTCGGCTGGCGTCAGTCGCTCGGTCGCGGGCAAGGATCGCGCGACATACTCCGGCGAGCCGGGCACCCACTTGCAGTCATACGTGACGATGGGCGGGTAGTCCGCGGGGTAGCCGCTAAAGTCGACCTCCGTGGGCACGAGCTGGCCCCGGTAAGGATCGGCGAAGATCGCGACGTTGATCTCGCGGCCGGGCAGGTACTCCTCGACGACGAACGGCCCCTCGAGATGGCGAGACAGATACGTCAGGCGGGCGTCGAGCTGGGCCCGGTCGCAGACGACGGAGGTGCGGTCGATGCCGATGGAGGCGTCGGTCCGGGCCGGCTTGACAAAGAGGGGATAGACCAGGCCGCGAGCCTCGGGGCACGTGAGCTCGCGGGCATCGACCACGGCATAGCCGCGCGGCACGGGCACGCCATGAAACTCCAGGAGCCGCTTGGCCATGTCCTTGGCCTGGGCGAGCCGGAGGATGCCTGCGCTGTTGCCGGTATAAGGAATCCGGAGCTCATCGAGCAGCCTTGGGACCTCGGCCTCCCGACGGGACTCGCCGCCGATCGACTCGACGAGGTTGAAGACGCGCTCGATCCGCAGGGCGCGCAGGCTGTCAATGAGGGGCGTGAGGCTGTCTTTCACGCTGAGGAGCACGACCTCGTGGCCGGCGCGTTTGAGGACGCCGTGAATGCAGGCCGCGACGTCGGCGACATCGGCGTCGGCCACGTCCTTCGGTGGCGACGGAGGCTCGGCGTCCTCATCGCCGTCGTTCTGATCGGAGGTCGCGGCGACGCTATCGTCATTGAAGACGACGGCGACCCGGCGGACGTTCCGACTTGTAAGAGAGGTGGTCGACGTGAAGCGCATGGCTCCCCTTTCCACCTCCGCTTTATAGGGCGCGAGATCGACGTGTCAACGGCCCAATGAGAAATTCGATCAGGTCATGAGCCGCGCCCGATAATGGTTCTGGACGGCGGTCAGATCGACCCGATTAAAGAAGTTCGAATAAGCCAGCCACATGGCCAGCCCGTTGAGGTCCCGGAACTGCGGCGGCAGGAAGACCGGCCCGTCGATGACGCCCTCCCGATGCTTACGATGGAGCGTCGGCAGATCCCCCAGCGCGACCTTGCCGACGAAGAGGAAGGGGATGAGCTCGGGGCGGCCGAGGCGGATGGCTGTGCAGAGGAAGTTGTAGATCTCCACGAAGCCGCGGCAGTAGACGATGTCCTTGGTGAACGGGGCCCCGCCCGTGATGAGCCCGCCCCGGAGCACCCGCTGGGCGTGCCGGAAACACTCACGCGGATCGAAGCCCTCGGTGCGATAGAAGTCCATGAGCTCGAGGAAGTTGGCGCCGTCTTCGGCCTTCTCGCACGCGAGGATTCGATTGTTGAGCTTATGGGCCCGCTGGGGCGTCGCGCGGAACGCCAGGATCTCCAGCAGCACCGCGAGCCCCTCTTGAATCGCCGACGTGGACGGGGGCCCCTTCGACAGCCAGGTGGCGACGTGCTGCCGCTCGCCGTTCTTGTTCGTCCCGACGTGTACCCAGCCCTCGTGGACCTCCAGGATGTCCACGTCGCGCTCGGAGAACATGACGCTGCGCTTGATCTTGACGTAGTCGGCGCCTGCGGCTGCGTCCGAGAGGATCCCGTCGTCGAGCTTGGCCACGACGACGCCATCGCCGAAATACTGCGTGAACCGTTCGTTGAGCGTCTCGACGACCTGCTCGGCCGTGAGGTTCCGGGGCGAGCGCACCCCGAGGCGGTCCTCCTCGATGCCGTTGAGGATGTCGTAGAGCATGTGGCCGAAGTCGGCGAGGGTCGTCTTCTCGTCCTCGAAGTGGTCCTTCGGGCTGCCGTAGAGTCGGCGCGAGAAGGTGTAGAACTCTTGCGTGCCCCGCGCCTGGAGCATCCGCACGACGTCCTGATATTCGAGGCAGTACCGACTCAAGATCACCCCGAGCTCATCGTCGCTGCCGAGCACCCGGTCGACCTCGCGTCGTATGCCCTCGAACTCCTCAATCTTCAGCGCCGGATCGAAGCGCAGGGGGCGCTGTTCGGCATAGAAGGCGGCGTCGACCTTCGGGAGCTCGCGACATTTGCTCGCGAAGAACTGCTCCTCGATCTCGTCGCCCCACTTCAGCGTGTCGAGGATACGAATTGGTCGCTGGGCCTCGACGAGCTGCTTCGACAGCCGGTGAACGTTTTCTTTATAGCTGCGCCACATGGGCCGTAGCTTGCCAAAGGGTCGCTCGGAGCGCGAACTTGCCGAAATGGACCTGCTCTTCAAATGGTCAATTACATTGACTAACGTGACGATGCTCTGCGTCTTCGCGCCGATCGCGGTCTCGGCCGGCGTCGGGGAGGCGCGGGTGTCGAAGGTCTCGCCCGGCTTCGTCGAGCGTCTCCTCCGCGAGACGCCCGGCCCGGTCTCTGCGGTCATGGCCGAAGCCTCGCGCCACCGCCTTCAGGTGCTCGTGACCGCCGTGGAGCCCAACGTGGGCCAAGACGGGGCCGTCTCAACGATCCGCGACGGCTTCCGGGCCGACGCCGAGTACTTCTACCCGGCCAGCGCCATCAAGCTCTGCCTCGCCGTGGCGGCCCTGACGGAGCTGTCGGCGCGGCGGCTCAGCCTCGACGAGCCGCTGAGCATCGGCGCGAAGACGTCGACCCCACGGCGGTCCCTGCGCGAGATGCTCGTGGTCTCCGACAACCACGCCTTCGACTGGCTCTACGACCTGACCGGGCATCGGGAAGCGCATGAGCGGCTGTGGGGCTCGGGCACAGGCTCCGTTCGCCTCGCGCATCGCTTAGGCCAAGGCTTCACGCCCGAGGAGAACCGCCAGACGCCCGAGGTGCGCTTCAAGGGGGCCGTCGTGATCCCGAGTCGAAAGAGTGACCTCGAGGTGGCGCCCATCGCCTCGAGCGGCACAGCGGTCGGACACGCCCACCTCGACCCCAAGCTCCGGTCCCTCCGCGCAAGCCCCATGGACTTCTCCGCGAAGAACGCGGTCTCGCTCTCCGAGCTTCAGGCTCTGCTCGTCGCTCTCGTCCTCCCTGAGGTGAGGGGAGGGGGCGCA
>SHZC01000233.1 GCA_009692505.1 Myxococcales bacterium | reverse complement strand
GTCGTCATCGACGACGGCGTGGACGGCGTGGACGGCGTGGACGGCGTGACGTTTGGCAGCCGACAGGGCCGCGCGGGCAGCCTCGCTCAGCGTTTGCAGCAAGGCTTGGTCCTCGTCGTCACGGGCTCGAGCGAGTGCGCGATCCAGGGCGCGGCGGATGCCTTTGACGATGCCAAGGCCAACCGCCTGGAGCTCCGCCACGGTCGGCGGCGGTAGTGCGACGAACTGCAGCGTCCCGGTCGGGTCGAGAGCGAAGACACCGTCGGGGACGACCGCGTGACCGTGGGGGTTGAGTTGTAAAAGCGATCCAAATCGCTGCAGCGATGACCGGCGTTACCTCATCTGGAAGATCCGCGAGGCCGAGAAGGGCCGCATCCCGGTGGGCCCGCGGCCCGCGCGCACGGGCGAGCCCGCGGACGTGAAGATCCTGCCGCTGCGCCTCGAGTCCGCGATCGTCGAGCGCATGGACGACGCCTGGCGCACGCGCGGCATCAAGAACCGCATGGAGTTCTTCCGCCGCGCGCTCGGGCACTACCTCACGCACCTCGGCGCGGAAGACGCGGCGGCGATGTTCGCCACCGGGGCCGATGTCGCCGGCTGAGCACGACAAGCGACGGCTGGTCGAGTGGCTCCGGGCCGAGCTGGCCTGGGCCACCGGCCGCCGGTACCGCATCGATCTCGACGCGCTCGACGCCGAGAGCCTCCGCGAGCTGCAGCGCCTGCTACGCGACCTCGACCACGAGAAGCAGGCGGCCGTGAACCGCGCGCGGATCGAGCCCTGGCGGCGCTAGTCCGTTCTGTGCACCGCTCCGTCGGCCCGTGTTTTCCCGCTTGATATCGGGGCTGTACGTGACTTAGCATTCGCTATAGCATCTGCGATGGGGCCCCCGTGACCCTCGAGGGGATCGCGCCATGGTCGAACAAGAGTCGCGCCGGATTCGCAGCCTCCGAGAAGCGCTCAAGCTGACCCAGGAAGAGTTCGCTCGAGAGCGCGGCGTCTCCTTCACGACGGTCAGTCGCTGGGAGAACGGACACGGAAAGCCGTCCCGTCTCGCCCGACGCCAGCTCGAGGAGCTTGCTGCTCGGCTCGGAGGTCGCGTGGCCGACCCTGGGAAGCGGGGGGCGCGGTGACCGGGAGGTCGACGGTGGCCGACGGTCTTCTCGAGAAGATCAGGAACGAGAACCTGAACGTCTATCGCGCGAGCCCGCAGCGGCTTCGAGAGGACGTCGGGCAGGAAAGCCAGATCGCGCAGGACTATCGCGGGCGGCTTGTCTACGAGCTCCTCCAGAACGCCGACGACGCGATGGCTTCGGCAAGCGGCTCCTCCTGCATTCGCTTCGAGCTGACCGACAACGATCTCTGGGTGTCCAACTCGGGACGCGCTCTCGACGAGTCGGACGTCCGCGGTCTGTGCGGCATCAGCGCCAGCAAGAAGTCCGTGCCCGGTGAGAAGCGCCGCGCATCCATCGGCCACAAGGGCATGGGGTTCAAGTCGGTGCTTGAGATCACCGATGCCCCCGAAGTCTTCTCGACGACCGTCAGCTTCCGCTTCAGCCCCGAGGCAGCCGTTCGCGGCGTTCAGCCGCTCGTGGGCGAAGGCAAGCTGGAGGAGGTATCTCGGGCTCCCGCGACGCGCTTCCCGTGGCCGGCGAACCAAGACGCGACGGAGTGGGACCGTCTCCGTCTCCGGGGGATGAACACGGCGTTCCGGTTTCCCCTCCGCGACAGGATGACGGGAGAGCAACGCGACCGCCTGGCCACGGTGCTCAGGGAGCTCCCGGTCACCTCTCTGGTGTTTCTGAAGCACATCGGGCGCATCGAGGTCGACATCAGACGGTCGAGCGAGACTCGGTCCTTCGCGTGGTCGGTTCATCGCCAGCACGCCATCGGCGATACGTGGACGGATGTCGCCGGCTTCGACGAGTCGGGCGACTACCGGGTCACGCTCGTTCCGGATGAGGGAGCCGCTGAGATGTTCCTGCTGGCCTACGACGCGGACATCGCCATCGGCGATCACCGCGGCGGCCTCGACGAGTTCACCTGGGAGGGAGTCGAGTTCACCGAGGTGTCCGTCGCTGCCCGCATGAACGGAGACCAACCGGCCGCAATCCGGGACGAGTGGAGACGGTTCCATGTGTTCCTGCCGACCGGCGAGCCGTGCCCGTATGACCTGCTCGTCAGCGGAGCTTTTGGCTCAAACCTCTCCCGCCAGGAAATCCGCGTCGAGGAGGACTCGACCAACTACAACCGCTTCCTGTTCGGCCAGGCCGCACGCGTCCTACGTGACCGCCTTCTGCCCAAGCTGCTTGCCGGGGGCGCCACCGTGGTGGGCTGCCTCAGCTTGTTGGATCGGCGAGTTGAGCCGTGCAGTCGCTGCGCAACGCCGGCGGCCCAGGCGCTCTACGAGTCCGTCGTCGAGACCCTTGCCGACCTCGCCTTCCTCCCGGCTGCGAATGACTCGCAGTTGGCGATTCGTAACTGCGCCGTGCCGCCCATCGTCGCTGATGACGATGTTGGGCGGTCGTTTCGGTCGCTGCTGCGCCCGGACGCCTCGTGTGGCGGCCGTGCCCTTCCACGAACGGACCTTTGCGGCGCATTCATCGGGCGCGTGCTCGTCGACCACGGCGCCTATGCGATCGCTCCCGACGAAGCCGCAGCGTTGCTGGCCTTGGCTGAGCCATCCAGGTCAGAGCTCGTCGTGCACGCGAGCGACAAAGTCTTCGTCGACCCGGTGCTCAGCGTCCTCGAGCAGCTTTGGCGAGGACTCGGCTGGCAGGACAAGGCACTACTCGTAGCTGCGGCGCGACGCGAGCCCTTGTTCCCGGTGGCCATCGAGAGCAACACGTCGAAGCGCATCAGCACGCAGGATGCGACCTGCTTCTATCCACCGCGCTTTCTCCACGGTGAAGTGCCCCTCGAGGGGCTGTGCTTCCTTCTCCAGGAACTGTGCTGGGGCGACCTCACGCCCAAGGAGCGCAACATCGAGCTTCAGCACCAGATGGAGGGGTGGAAGGCCCTTTTCGACATCCGCGAGTTCAAGTTCCCCGAGGTCATGCGCGCGAGCGTCTTGCCCGCGCTCGACCTGGAGCGCGACACGGACGACCGCAGCGAACGCACGACGCTCCAGGACCTCGATCGACTTGCCGCCATCTGCCAGCTTGCGGGCCGCACTCCCAACGAGAACGCTCCGCTGCCCTACGAACGCCTGAAGACGAATCGGGCACTCTTCAACCTCAGTCGCCTCGACGTGCCGTGCCGGGGAGCTTCGGACGGAGACGTGAAGTGGATCCCGGCCTACAAGGCGTACTTCGGATCCGACTGGCTCGGCGCCGGCTCCGTGGAGGGCATCCTCAAGGTGGGGCGCGAACTCGACCTCACGGGACTGCCCGCTGTCGACTTCGTTCTGGGCCCGGACCGCTTCGCCGGCCTCCTCGAACGCTACCGCCACCTCAAGGGAGAAGAGGAAGGTGACCAGGGCGGAGGCGATGTTGGGGAGGACGAGGTCAGCATCGACGAGGACGAGGAAGTGGCTCTCGACGCCGATGACCGAGAGCGATGGCTCCGGTTCTTTCAATGGGTGGGGGTCAACGCATCGTTGCGGCCAGTCCACTTCCACGACGTCGAGGATCGAGCGTCTGGCTGGCTCAAGACCCACAACCTTCGGCGTCCTGAGGGCCGGGCGTTCCAGAATGTGCCGGGCGACCTCTGGACGGAATATCGGCAGGCTGTGCTCGCCGCCTTGGTCGAGAAGGACCCAGAGTTGGCCGCCAGCACGGTCCCGTACTTTTACGAACTTCACGACCTCGAGCACCTGGTCGCGTTCTCGAACATCGCAGCTGCCGAGCCCACAGCGCGCTTCGCCAGGGTGCTTTATGAACACCTGGCGCGGCACTGGTCGACGCTCGAGAAAGTCTCGCGAGTCGTTGTGGCCCAAGTTCCCGCGACGCACGAGCCGGCTCGACGCACCAAGCCGCCTCGCGCGAAGGCCGACGAGCTCACCGACGGAGGAATGAACCTCTGGCTCTTCCGGCTACAAGACGCCGCAGTCTGTCCAACAGGGCACGGCCCACGCGGTGCGGCGCATACGTGGCTGCCTACGCCCGAAGTACAACGACGGTTCGGTCGGCGAGCGCGGGCGGGGACCTTCCTGATTCCCACGCTGGATGTGGACGCGGCCGTCCTCAAGGGCAAGCCACGCGCCTTCGCCCAAGCTCTCGGGGTCCGAGACGAACTCAGTCCAGCGACCTTCACTGTCGCTGATGCGAGGGTCCTTCTCGACCGACTCCGCGAGCTCTACCAGGCGAAGTGTGACGCCGATGAGGATCTGCGGCTGGATCTCCGGGAGGTCATCCGTCCTGCGTACAGGAACCTGATGGAGCTTCTGTCGGGGAAGGCTGATGACGGCGACAGCAGTGCCCCGTTGAGCACCGCCATGGTGCTGACCTCGGACGGGCATGGCCCCCTGCGGTTCTTCGACGCACAGAAGGTGTTCTACCTGGACCGCAGGGACACGAGAGAGCGGCTGGTGACCGACTCACCAATCTGGACCTTCGTGATCGAAAGCTCGCCCGCTGCTCGTATCGTTCTGACCCAGATGTTCCGCATGCGGGTTCTCGAGGACTCGCTCACCTGGTCACCGAAGCCCGGTGACCAGGCTTTCGTCGACGACCGGCTGGCTGAGTTCCGGGGCGGGCTTCGTCGCCTGGCGCCCTACGTCTTGGCGCGCGTCGGGGCAGACCGCGCCGACGAAGGGCTGGCAAGGCAGGACGCTCGCAAGCTGCGAGACTTCATCGACGCCGTCGAGCCCGTTACCGCTCTGGACCTGACCTGCAGGCTCGACGGCAACGAGATCGCAGTCGGCGATGGGAGCCGCGAGGCCTTCGTGGACCTTGGTGGCGGCGACCAGGTCCAGGCCTTCGTTGTCTGGGGCGAGAATCCATGGCCGCCTGATCAACGTGAAGCGGAAACGCTGGCCGGCGCGCTGTGCGACGTTCTCGGTGCCGGGTACTTCGAGTCATTCATCGCGCTCCTGCAGTCGGAGTCGCCGGCCCTTCGTTTACGAATTCTGCGGCGGGCTGGCGCGCCGCTCGACGTCGAGGACAAGCGGGTGCTGTTTCAGTCGGCCAACGATGGCGACGGCGAGCAGGACGAGGCGGCGTCCGGGGATGCTGATGCCGGCGACGAGCCGAAGACCGCTGCGGCCCCGACGGGCGCCAAGGAAGATCCTGCGGCGGGACCGGCTGCCTTCGATCGCTCTAGCGACGGTGCGACCGACAGACCGCGCGTGCCTTTGTACGATCCGTCGGACCTCGTGATCGAGGGCGTGCCTCTCATCATCGTCGGCGATCCTGCGGGTGACAGCCAGGGCGGCAAGGGGACTCCCTCGGGCAGCACCAAGCCGGGGTCGGGAAAGGGCAACGGGCGCTTCGGGGGCAACACGGATCTGGAGAAGCTGGACGCCCTTGGCATGTGGGTGGCGTTGTCCTTCGAGCAAGGGCGGTTGCGGCGCGCTGGTTTGCCGGAAGCCAGGGTGTTCGACAGCGAGAGCGCGACCGTCGAGAACCAAGGCCTGGTGTTCAACGTCTCGAAGCCCGAGCTGGTCGAGAGCGCGCGCCGCAAGTCCACCGCGTTCGACGCCGCGATGACCTGGCTTCACGAGAAGTTCGGCGTGGTGCCGGACTGGCCGGGCTTCGACATCCTGACGCTCGATCCGCGGGCGCCCGACTCCGTGGACCGCATGATCGAGCTCAAGTCGTCGGGAGTGGCGTCGCGCATCCAAGAGATGACCTGGAACGAGTGGAAGACGGCGACGGCGAGCATCCTGCGGGAGCGGTTCTACCTGTACCTTGTCGGCAACCTTCGGGCGGACCTAGCGGCAGCCCAGCCCTACATCCGGACCATCAGGAACCCGTTCGAGCAGATGGTCGCCGACGTCCAGATCGCCAGGTCGATCCAGAAGAAAGTCCAACTGGCCGTCCACGAGTTCCGGGAGGCAGAGCACCTTGATCTCACGGTCCAGCGGCTCGTGCCCGATGGGGGCACCAAGTGACGGTTCACCTCGCACATCGACACGGGGACATCTTCAGCGGATAGGACGAATGAGGCCCGATTTTCGGGCTCGGGCGGTGGCGGGCTTGCGTTGGGCTCGGCGGGAAGGAGGGGTTGGCAGATCGCAGCTTACAACGAATATCGACCGTCTTTCTTATCCAGCATCAGCACCGCAGCTATGAGTACTCTTTTAGAAGACATCACATCGGGCGACGCGCACAGAATTTGGGCCAGTACCTGTGCAATTGCTCAGCTGCGGGACGCCCGCGAGCTAGACGTTCTAGCCGCTCATTTGCCCGAAATCGAGAAGAAGACCAGTCGCATTGAACTCGGAGGTGCGCTGCTCCCCAACCGCGAACACCTCAAATTCGCCCTCCGCAAGCTCCG
>SHZC01000232.1 GCA_009692505.1 Myxococcales bacterium | reverse complement strand
CGGCCCGCTCAGCCCGGACAGTAGATGTGGTGAACGTAGTCCTGCACTTGGCGATCGCTCGAAAAACGCGGGGTTAGAGTGGCGATGCTGCGCTTCATCATCTTCATCCACCCTCTGGGCAAGCCAAGGGCGTCGCGCGTGTAGTAGGTCGGCAGGACCGCGTGCTCAAGGAGGTGATGCAGCGAGGCCGCGTCCGCCGCGTCTTGCTCCGCCTCGGTCGAATAGACTCGGGCCTCCCCGATGGCCCAACCGTTCTCGCCGTCGAAGCCCTCGGGCCACCAGCCGTCGAGGATGGACAGGTTCAGGACGCCGTTCATCGCGGCCTTCATGCCGCTCGTACCGCTCGCCTCCATCGGTCGCCGCGGGTTGTTCAGCCAGACGTCCACGCCGCGCGTCAACGCCCGCCCCAGCTCGATGTCGTAGCCCTCGATGAAGCGGACGCGCCCCTCGAAGCGTTCGGCGAGCCGCGTCACCTCCTGGATGAAGGACTGCCCCGGGTGGTCGGCCGGGTGGGCCTTCCCCGCGAAGAGGAACTGGATGGGGCCGGGCGCCCGCTCGAGGAGACCCTCGAGGCGCGGCAGATCAGAGAAGAGCAGCGTGGCCCGCTTATAAGTGGCGAAGCGGCGCGCGAAGCCGATGGTCAGCACGTCCGTCGACAGCTCGAGGTGCGGCGGGGGGCGCGACAATCGGGCGGCGCGAGCGGTCTCCCGAGCCTTGATGAGCGAGAAGAGTGCCGCCTTGTTGCGCGTTCGCCAGTGCCACAGCTCCGCGTCGTCGAGATCATAGACGGCGTTCCAGCTCGGGTCGCCCGCGGGCCGATTGCGAAAGGTCTCGGGAGCGACATGTTCGAGCATCGCCACGAGCTCGGGGCACTGCCAAGACGGGGCGTGCACGCCGTTGGTGACGTGCCTGACCGGGACCTCGTCGACGGGCGTGCCGGGGAAGAAACGGGCGAACATCTCCCGCGACACGACGCCGTGAAGAGCCGCGACGCCGTTGTATCGGCCGCAAGCGTGGAGGGCCAACATCGTCATATTAAACGGCGCCTCGGCGTCCCGCTCGTCGTGCCAGTGGCCGAGTGCCAGGAGCGCCGCCCGGCTCAGACCCAGGACCTCGGCCATCGGGCGGAGGTGCCGCCAGAGGAGCTCCGCATCGAACCTGTCGTGCCCCGCCTCGACGGGCGTATGGGTCGTAAAGACGCTTGACCTTCGACCGAGCGAGAGCGCCTCGGCGACGTCTCGAGCCCGACCTTCGGACAGGGCCATGCGCGCCCGCTCCAGCACGAGGAACGCCGAGTGGCCCTCATTGAGGTGAAAGACCTGCGGCTCAATGCCGAGCGCGCAGAGCGCTTGTAGCCCACCGATCGCGAGGACCAACTCCTGACGGATACGGGTCTGATGATCACCACCGTAGAGGCGCTGCGTGATCCGACGCTGCTCGGGAGCGTTGCCCTCGACGTCCGTGTCGAGGAGCAGGAGCGAGACCCGGCCGACGACGGCGCGAAAGACCCGGCACTTGACCGTCTCGTCCCCCATCTCAACCAGGACCTCGAGCTGCGGCCCGCCGTCAAGGGCTCGGGCGGGACTGATCGGCAGGGTCGCGAAGTCGAAGTCCTCATAGACGTTCTGCTGCTGCCCCTTGGCGTCGATCTCCTGGCGGACGTAGCCCTGGCGATACAGGAGGCCGATGCCCACAAATGGCAGTCCGAGATCCGACGCGCTCTTCGTGTGGTCACCCGCGAGGATGCCGAGCCCGCCCGAGTATGTCGGCAGCGACTCGTGCAGTCCGAACTCGGCGCTGAAGTACGCCACCGGTCCTCGGAGCGGGCGGCCGACGAGGTCATGCCAGGTGTCAAGCCCCATCTTCGAGAGGTAAGCCGCGCGTCTCGTCTCCAGCGAGAGGAGCGCGGCCATGCTGGCGTGGGCCCGACGAAGCTGTTCCTCAGGGGCCATCGCCGCGAGCAGGGCGGCGGGGTTGTGGGGCGGCTGCGCGAAGCCCTCGGGCGAGAACGCCGACCAAAAGGCCGGCCCCTCTTCGAGCCAAGTCCAGACGAGGTCGCGCGACAGGACTTCGAGGCGTTTCAGAAGATCGAGATCAGCGTTCATCTGGCCCCAATGCCGAGCGGCGCGCCGATTGTCAAACTCGGAAGCGGGCGGCGGGCCTTCTTGCGGTCCCGAACAGGATTGGCGGCGATGCGGTAGTCTGGACGCCGTTTCGAGCCCACAGCCACACGACGTCTTCTTTCGGGACGTCTTCTCCGGTCCCCCAAAAAACCTCGCCGCACTCGTGGTTTCGATTCTTCCGGCGTCGGCGGTCGCGCGGCTGGACTTCGAGCGGTTGACGGTGCGCGCGGAGCGTGAGGTCGACGAGGCTTTACGGGCGTTCGAGACGGATTTGCTTGCTCTGGTCACACTTGTAGAGACCTCGGAGGAGGCGAGCGGGGCGTTCATCTATGTGCTCGTGGAGCACCAGAGCACGCGGGATCCATTCATGGCGCTGCGGGCACTTACTTATGTCGGGCAGGTCTGGCAGGCGTGGCACCGCGATCACCCCAAGGCGCGGACGCTGCCGCTTGTCGTGCCGATCGTCGTCTACAACTGCGAGCGGCCGTGGACCGCGAGTCTCACGGTCCACGGGCCCCTCCCGACGCTGAGCGAGCTGCCGGAGCTGAGGGCGTTCGTCCCGAATGTGACGCTCTTGCTCGACGATCTGTCACGGCAGTCGGACGATGATTTGCGGCAACGGGTCATGGCCTCCGCGATGGGACCGATCGGCGCGGTCGCGCTCGAGGCACTCAAGCACGTACAAGACGCGGAGGTCGACGCCCGAGCCATCGACTGGGTGTTGCGGGTGTCGCGCGCGACGGCGGACAACGACCCGGACTTACGCGCGGTCGTGCGTCTGCTTCACTCTTTATTCGACGCTTCGTCTGGAATCTCCGCCGAGACGCTGAAAGCGACCGCGAGCGTGGGTCCAGAGCGAATGGAGGAGACCGTCATGACGCTCGCACGACAATGGATAGCCGAGGGCGAGGCCAAGGGCCGCGTGGAGGGCGAGCGCGCCCTTCTCCGAGCACTCATCGTGCATAAGTTCGGGGTCATTCCGCGATCGGTCAAAACGGCCCTCGAGACCGCCGATGAACCGTCGCTCTCGGTCTGGGCGTCGCGCATCTTTTCGGCCCCGTCTGCGGAAGAGGTCGTCGCCTGACGGGCGCTCTGTACGGAGACCCGTGTCGGGCTGAGGCCGCTGAACGCTCCAGCCCTGCCCCCGCTTGAAACCCACCGCGCCCGGACGTCAGATGCCGTCATGCACCTGCCGCGTGGCCTCGTATTCGTCGATGGGACGTCCGCTGAGACGCGACTGGCCTGTCTGTCTTGCCTCGAAGGCCAGGACCCTGACGAGGTCTTGTGGCTCTCGGCGACACCGGAGCCGCTCTTTGTAAACCACGCGCTCCGCCGGGTCGCCGAGTTCCTTGGGCGGGGCTTTGACGCCGTGGTCGTTGATCTCCACGACGAGCTTCCTGTCGACGGGCTCGTCGCGAGCCTCGGGTTCTTACGCGGAGGCGGCCGGCTCCTGGTCCGTGTTCCGAGCGGCGGGGCCGAACCGGCCTTCTACGGTCGCGACCTCGCGCTCTGGCCGTTTGACCGGGCCGACGTGGGCCGCCGGATGTGGAGACGCCTCATCGAGGCCTTTGGGCGTTCGACGGGCCGCGTCCCCGCCGAGCCGTTCCCAAGGCCCGACCCCCGCAGCGAAGGTACCGTGGAGCAAGCCGTCGTCGTCGCCGCCCTCACCGCCGGCCTACTTCGTCCGCGCCCCTCCACGTTGGTCCTGCTCTCCCGAAGAGGTCGCGGCAAGTCGAGCGCGATCGGCCTCGCGCTCTATCAACTCGGCCCCCGCCGCGTGGCTCTGATCTCGGATCACGACACCGACGACGAGGCCACCGTCTCCGAGGTACGCCGCTTCGCCGACTCCGTCTCGCTCAAGACGTATCGGCCCGACCACCGATTCGAAGGCGAAGAGTCGCCGGAGATCATCATCGTCGACGAGGCGGCCCGACTCCCGCTGGCGGTTCTCTCTGCCCTCGTCCTTCGAAACCCCGGCACCCACCTCGTCTTTGCCACCACCGTCGACGGTTACGAGGGCTCCGGTCGGGGCTTCGAGCTGCGCTTCATCGACTTCCTGCGTGCGAATCGGCCCGACGTCGAGGTTCACCGGATATCCTGCCCAATTCGCTTCGCTGACGCCGATCCCCTGGAGACCCTCTTCGACGAGGTCCTCCTGCTCGACGCGACGCCGGCCCGGGTCAACGCTGCGGGAGCGGGTCCGAGAGAGCCGAGCTTCGAGCGCCTCTCGAGACCGGCGCTCGACCGACACCCCACGGACCTCCGGGACCTCTACGCCCTGCTCCGGTTCGCCCACCACCGCACGACGCCCGCAGATCTGCATCGCCTGCTCGACGCACCCAACCTCTCCCTCTTCGCTTCGCGCCTCGATGGTCGCATCGTCGCCGCCTGTCTCGTCGCCGCCGAGGGGGGCCTGCCGCCGGAGCTCTGCAACGCCCTCGATCGGGGCGCTCAAAGGATCAGGGGCCACGCCTTGCCCGACACGCTCATCTCGCACGCCGGGCTGCCCGAAGCCGGGGCGCTGCGCTGGGCCCGGAGCGTCCGGATCGCGACCCATCCGGATCTTCGGCGTCGGGGGCTCGCCTCTCGCCTCGTCGAGGAGGTGCACGCACAGATGGACGTGGACGCCTTCGGCACGCTGTTCGCCGCGACCGAGGCGCTGCTCACGTTTCGGCGAGCGCTGGGCTATCGCCTCGTCCGTCTGAGCGTGTCGCGAGGGGCGAGGAGCGGCGAGCCCTCGGTCGTGATGGTCCGCCCCGTGAGCCCCGCAGCGGTGGCGCTCGTCGAGACACTCGAACACGAGCTGCCCCACGTCCTCCGCGCGCAGCTTCGGTATTTACAGGCCGACTCAGACCTGCCCTTGAACGAGAGCCTGATTCAGTCACTCTTCGACGGCCTCCCCCAGCGGCCGCTCGAAGCCTGGATGCTCGACCGGGCCGTGCACCGATACCTGGACGGCCCCCGCCCCTTCGAGACCTCGGCCTTCGCGATCCTCCCCTGGGTGCAGGCCCATAGGGGGCCCCTCGCCGCCCTCGACGACCGCTCGCGTAAGCTCATCACCGCGAGAGTCCTCGAGGCCAAGAGCTACGCCGAGGCCGCGTCTCTCTCCGGGTTTCTAACGACGGCCGCCGCCATGCGCGCGCTGCGTCCCGCCCTCGCTCGCCTCCACGCCCTCGTCTCGGACGCGGCTCACGGTCCGTAGAAAATCCGCCTCCAGACCCACGGGCGTAAACCATTCGCCACGAGCAAACGCGACCGCCATCAAGGGCCGCATCAGCAGAATGAGCGGACGGCAGCGGTCGCTCCGCTCGAAGGCCACAAGCTCGAGCAACGCCCGCTGAGGGCCTCGGCCTCAGAAAGCCTCGCGGCGTCGCGCGTACACTCGAAGGCCTTGACGAGGGCTTTGACCGTGTTGCCCGCCCCTCGCCCCGGCCCGTGGAAGTCGACGGAGTATGTCTGCGTCGCGGCCCCCGTGGGCCCGTCGTCAAAGATCCCGAAGGCGCTGAGGCGCCCGTCGTCCATCGCCGTGACCCACGCCGCGGACTCGAGCACGGCCTCTCGCGCCCAGGGGTCGCCGGTGAGCCAATGATAGACAAGCAAGCCCGAGGGGTAGTTGTGCTCATTGCTCGGGTCGCCGCCGTACCGGGCGTCTTTGGCGTTGGCTGCCGAGTAAGTCCGGTGCGTGGCCGTGTGCGCGTCTTTGTAGTGGTCGGTGTGCCAGAAGAGGCCGCCGTTGTCGCGGGAGCGGTCGCGGTCCTCAGGTAGGTGTGCAGGAAGACCTCCACGCAGTCGTACTGATTGTTGTAGTGGCTCACGAGTGGTTGGGCGACGGCCTCGTGATCCCCGAGAGCTCGCCCCAGTCTCGCCAGCCGTACTCGTCGATGAGTTCACGGCGCGCGGCGAAACCGGACGTTTCGTCAATCTTCTTGACCATCAGCGCCGCGCCCGCCGGAAGGTCATGTCAGTTGACGAAGTCCCGACGACGAAGGTGTGCCGCTTCCGCTCGCCGCCTTGGAGCTCGAACAGCCGACCGTGCTCGCGGGGAAAGAGGCCTACCCGAAGCCACCATCCGCGTGCGTGAGGGCCTTGGGGGCGTTCTGCCAACACTCGAAGACCGAGACTCGAAGCCCGCCCACGTCTACCTCGGGCGAGGCCCGGTCTCCGTTCAAGTCGCCGCAGCGCCCCCCCCGAAAGGCGAGCGGCATCCGGCCATCGCGGTCGAGGTGGGTAGATGCGTCCCAACGCTCGCCGCCGCTGCTCGCCTGGAAGAACTCCAGCGTGTCTACGACCTCGAAGGGGCCACCGTTCGAGACGCGGAGCTCGGGTCGGGCAGCCCCGCCGTCACCCGGCGTCGGGACCGTGACCGAGAGG
>SHZC01000231.1 GCA_009692505.1 Myxococcales bacterium | reverse complement strand
CGCCGGAGCCTTCTTCGCCGCCGGAGCCTTCTTCGCCGCCGGAGCCTTCTTCGCCGCCGGAGCCTTCTTCGCCGCCGGACTGATTTTTTTGCTTCCCATAGACTTCGCCACTTTTCTTCCCCCGAGCGTCAGCCGCCTCATGTAAGGGTGCCTGCTCATAAGGAGGCCCATCATCACTGTCAAGGCGCGTGATGACCGTTGGGGTGGGTATCGCTAAACCCCGAGCCCTCCTTGGCCGAAGTAAGAGAGTGCCCAGAGGAGCAGGACATGACCGAGACGACCGAGAGTTCCCGCGATTCGACACCCCGAGCGCACATCCTGATCGTGGATGATGAGGCGTCGGTCCGTTCGGCGCTCCATCGCACCTTGCGGAAGGAGCCCTACCGGCTGTCGATGGCGGAGTCCGCCGCCGAGGCCTTACAGATCATGAGGGACGACCGCCCGGACCTGCTCGTCACCGATCACCTCATGCCTCAAATGACCGGCCTCGACCTCTTGAGGCGCGTTCGGCTCACCTACCCCGACGTCGGCCGCATCCTCCTGACTGGCCAGGCGGAGCTTGAGACCGTGGTCGCCGCCATCAACGAAGGGGAGATCTTCCGCTTCCTGCGCAAGCCCTGGGACGACACCGAGCTGAAGCTGACGCTGCACATCGCCTTGGATCACCTGCGCACCGAGGGCGAGAACCGCCGCCTCATCGCGCTGCTTCACAAGCAGGCCAAGGTCATCCGAACCCTCGAGACCGCCCATCCGGGCCTAACCTCCATCCGTCGAGACGCCGCCGGGGCGATCCTCTTGGACCTGCCCGACGACGAGCCCACCAACGACGAGCCAACCGGCGCCGGTCGCTGAGCCAAGAAGCCCGAGAATGTCGACCGCTTTGACCCAGTTCACCGGCACCTCGACGCTCATCGAGTTCCGTCCGGCTTTCATCATCGTCGACGATGAGGAGATGGTCTGCACGGCAGTTCGGCGGGTGTTCCAGAGGCACGACGTCGCCGTGTACGCCGCCCACTCGGCCGTGGAGGGCCTCGAGATGCTCTCCACCCTGGGCCAGGGGGGCGTGCAGGTGGTCATCAGCGACTTCCAGCTGCCCCCGGGTCACGACGGCGCTTGGTTTTTGACCCGCGTGCGCGAGCGATGGCCGCGGCTGCAGCGAGTCCTGATGACCGCCGGAGGGCGGGTCAATGTCGACGACCTCGGGCGGGCGATCAACGAGGGAGGGGTTCACCGCTTCCTGAGCAAGCCGTGGAGTAACGATCAGTTCGTGGCCACGGTCAGCGACTGCATCGACCAGTGGCGCGTGCTCGCCGAGCGCGATCGGCTGCTGGAGCTCCTCGGGGAGACGAACCGGGATCTTGAGGACAAGGTCCGACACCGCACGCGGGATCTCGAGCACGCGAGCCAGGTTTGGCGACGCACGTTTGACGCCATCGAGAAACCCATGACCCTCGTGGACGGGGACTTCCGGATCGTCCGAGCAAACGTTGCGGCAGCCCAGGCGGCCAAGCTCGACGTCCGAAACCTGATCGGCCGACATTGCCACGAGAGCCTCTTCGGTCGGTCGACCCCGTGTGAGGGCTGTCCCATCAAAAACGGAGCGGACGCCGCCGGTCAGCTCGTCGAGTTGACGGACGACCGCGCGGGCTTGCTGTGGCAAATGGCGTCGTGGCCTCTGCTCGCCGACGCCCAACCTGAAAAGGACCACCCGGGCGCCCGCATCACTGTCTGCCACTACGAAGACATCACCGAAGCGCGCGAGCGAGAGCGGCAGATGATCATGCTGGAGAAGATTGCCGCGGTTGGAGAGCTCGCCGGCTGCGTCGCCCACGAGCTGAACAACCCGCTGACGGGCATCCTCGGCTTCGGGCAAGTGCTCGCGAGGACCACCCTGGGCCACGATCCCGACGTGCACGGCATGGCCGTCGAGATCGAGGAGGCCGCCCGTCGCTGCCGCAACATTGTCCAGGCACTCCTCGACTACGCCCGACCCGACGGGCAGGTGAAGTTCAACGACGTGCCCGTGCGCAGCCTCGTCGAGGGCTGCGTGCGCGTGGCGACCTTGGCCAACTCTCCCGCACGGGGCGTCGAAGTCGTCCGTCAATATGCCCCGAACCTCTTCGATATTCGGGGCAGCGAAGACGGCCTGAAGTCCATGGTGCTCAACCTCATCAACAACGCCGCGCAGGCCATGGACCGCATGGGTCGCATCGAGATCGTCGCCGAGAATGTGCCCGGTGAACACGCGGTCTGCCTCACCTTCACGGACAACGGTCCGGGCATCCCAGACGCCATCAAAGACAAGGTCTTTAAGCCCTTCTTCACGACCAAGGCCGAGAACAAGAGCGGTACCGGCTTGGGGCTGGCGATCGTCCGCAACGCAGTGCGTGACCATGGCGGCATGGTTCATCTGACCGACGCCCCGGGGGGCGGGGCTCGCTTCACCATCCACCTTCCAGCCGCCGTCACCAAGGATGTCCAATGAGCATGCGTGGCGTGGCCACTTCACCCGTCGCCGTCACCGTCAAGGTGCTCATCGTCGATGACGAGCCCGTCATCCTCAAAGTCTGGCGGGTCATGCTCCGGACGGACGAGTTCGAGGTCACCCTCTCCAGCAGCGGCACCGAGGCGCTTCAAATTATCGCCCAACGGCGCATCGACGTGGTCGTCACCGACGTGATGATGCCGGGCATGGACGGCATGGAGCTGCTCAAACACATCAAAGCGACCCATCCCGAGATCGAGGTCCTCGTCATGACGGCGAAGGGGAGCATCGCCGACGCCGTGCGGGCGATGCGGGATGGTGCTTTTGACTACCTCACCAAGCCCTTCGTCGAGATTGAGGAGTGCGTCAATCGTGTGCGCCAGGCGGCGCGACTCAAGCGCCTGCACGACGAGAACGTGGCACTCAGGCAGCAGATTGATGCCTCGCCCGGCAGCGCGCTGGTCGACAGTGCCTCGCCCTCGATGCGGCTCGTCGGCACCCTCGTCTCCCAGGTCGCCCGCGTCAACGCTGCGGTCCTGCTCACCGGGCCTACGGGCTCCGGCAAAAGCGCGATCGCCCGCTCGATTCACGACCGGAGCGGGCGCAAGGATGGGCCCTTCGTCCACGTCGACTGTGGAGCCCTGCCGGAGACGCTTATCGAGAGTGAGCTCTTCGGTCACCTGAAGGGGGCCTTCACCACGGCTATTCGCGACAAAGAAGGCCTGATTGAGACGGCCAACGGGGGCACGCTCTTCCTCGATGAGATCGGCAACCTCGATCTCAGAATGCAGCAGCGCCTGCTCAAGGTCCTCGACGACGCCTGCGTGCGTCGCGTCGGCGGGACGAAGGACATCAAGGTCGACGTCCGCATCATCTCGGCGACCCACATCGACCTCGCCGAGGCCTGCAAGGCGACGAGGTTCCGGCTCGACTTGTACCAGCGCCTGAAGGTCGTCGAGGTCAAGCTGCCGGGGCTCGCGGACCGGCAGGAGGACATCCCTCGGCTGGCGTACCACTTCCTGAGGCGACACGCGGCGCGGTGCGGCAAGGATCTGAAGAACATCACGCCGAAGTGCATGGAGATCCTGAAAGCCGCCGAGTGGGAAGGAAATATCCGAGAGCTCGACCACGCCATCGAGCGCGCCGTCATCTTCGAATCGAGCCACGAGCTCACCGAGCTCGCCTTGCCCGACCACATCTTGAAGCACCCCAAGCCCGTCCAGGAGGGCGATGGACGCGGCGGGCTCTTGGCCGCGATTGACCTCGACGAGCCGATGCGAGAGGCCATGGAGCGCGCGGAGACGGCGTTTCGGGTCGCCTACCTTCGGGGCCTGATGAGCCGCTTCGAGAACGTCACCCGCGCCGCCAAACACGCCGATGTGGAGCGCGCCAACTTCCGACGCCTCCTGAAACGGTACGACATCAAGAACTACCCGAAGGGCGTCGTACCCGCGAAGGGCGGGGAGTCGGAGAAAGGCTCCGGCGAACACGACGAGGATGATGACGACTGAACCTTAGGCCCGATGATAGGGCTCGCCGGCGTTGATGGTGGCGGCGCGATAGAGCTGCTCAAGCAGCACGATCCGGGCGAGCTCATGGGGCAGCGTCAGGGTGCCTAAGGACCAGAGCCGGTCGGCCCGCTCGCGGGTCGCGTCGGTATGGCCATCGGGCCCGCCCACGAGCAGGCACAACGCGCTCTTGCTCCGGTTGGCGGCGTCGTCCACGAAGGCGGCCAGTTGAGGTGAGGTGAAGCTGAGCCCCCGCTCATCGAGGGCGAGCACCGTGGCGCCTGTCGGCACGGCAGCCCAGATCGAGACGGCCTCGTCCTCCTTTTGGCGGCTCACGTCCTTGGACCCGCCTCGACGATCGGCCTCTTTGACCTCGACGAGCTCGAACTTGAAGCGATGCTTCAGGCGCTCGCCGTAGTCGCTACAGGCCGCCTGCGCCCAAGGGATACGCAACCGCCCGACGGCGACGACAACCAGCCTCAGTGGGAGGCGCATGAAGGGCCGTCCGTTCGACCGCGGCTCAGGTGCCCATCGCCGCTACGGGTGGGGGCGGTGGCTCGTAGGGCACGCGCGGTGCGTCCTCCCAGAGGCCGTCGAGATCGTAGAAGACGCGCTCCTGGTCGCGGAAGATGTGTACGACGATGTCGCCGAAGTCGAGCAGGGCCCACTGGCCACGCTCGGTACCTTCGGTGGACAGCGTGTGCCGCTTCAACTGCTCGCGGGAGTGGCGGCAGACGTGGTCGGCAAGCGCCTTGACCAAACGGTCGCTGCGACCGTTACAGACCACGAAGTACTCGGTGTAGCCGACGATGGGTCCCACCTCGAGGATGGTCACGTCGCTGCCTTTTTTTTCGGAGAGAGCGTCGGCCACGAAGATGGCGAACGCCCGAGACTCAGCATCCGGGGGCTTGATCATTTTTGCCTATCAACTTCGAACTTGGCCAGAACCATAGACGATGAACTTACGTGTTGTCAGATCCGCTGCGCCCATCGGGCCATAGGCGTGCAGCCGTGTCGTGGAGATGCCGATCTCGGCGCCGAGTCCAAGCTGCCCACCATCGGCGAAGCGCGTGGATGCATTGGCCATGACCACCGCGCTGTTCACCTCTTCGATGAACCTCGTCACGGCACCATGGTCCTGGGAGAGGATGGACTCGGTGTGGTCGGAGCCGTAGGTCTCGATGTGGGCGATCGCCGCGTCGAGGTCGTCGACGATCCGAACGGCGAGGATGAGATCGAGGTACTCGGCGTAGAAGTCCTCTTCGTTCGCTTCGTCGACGTTGGGCAGGAGCTCGCGTGTTCGGTCACAGCCCCGCAGGCTCACCGAGGCGGCCTCCATCTCAAGGGCTAGGCGAGGCAGGAAGCGCGGGGCAATCTCCGCGTGAACGAGCAGGGTCTCCATCGCGTTGCAGACGCCGGGTCGTTGGGCCTTGGCGTTGACGCAGACGCCGATAGCCATATCTAGGTCCGCCGCCCGGTCGACGAAGATATGGCAGACGCCTTTATAATGCTTGATGACCGGGACCCGCGCGTGCTCGGTGACGAAGCGGATGAGCGCCTCGCCGCCGCGCGGGATGACGACGTCGAGCCACCGCTCGGCTTTGAGCATCTCGAGCACCCAAGCGCGGTCGGTGGAGGGAAGCGTAGAGACGGCGTCTTCGGGCAGACCGACCTCGAGCAGCGCGGCGCGGACGACCTCGACGAGCGCGGTATTGGTCGCCGCCGCCTCGCTGCCGCCCCGAAGCAAGACCGCATTGCCGCTCCGCAGGCAGAGGGCCGCTGCGTCCGTGGTCACATTCGGCCGCGCTTCGTAGACGATGCCGACCACCCCAAGCGGGATCCGCATCTGCCCAACGCGAAGACCATTGGGTCGAACCTTGAGGCCGGTCACCTCGCCGACAGGGTCGTCCTGGGCGGCGATGTCCGTTACGGCTCGGATCATCTCCTCAAGGCGCTCCGGCGTCAGGCGGAGCCTCTCAAGCACAGAGCCTTGGAGCCCGCGCGCGAGGGCGGCGTCGACGTCGATGCCGTTGGTCTCAAGCAGGGCCTCAGCGTTCGACCGAAGTCCGCGGGCGAGCGCGTGCAGAGCGGCGGTTCGAGTGGCCCCGCTGGCGCGACGCACCTTCTGCGAGGCCCGGCGCAGTCGCTCGCCAAGGGCGTTCATCTCATCGAGGAGCTCGGACATTCGGCGCGCACTTTGCACACCGGCGAAAGAATTGGCAATCCGGCGTCGTTTGCTACGATGCCCGCCATGCAAGTTCCCACTTCGTCGGATCTCCTGCCGCCCCCCCGGCGTCGCCCCGCCTTCTTCCCGCTCTGCTTTGCCGCGAGCGTCGTGGCCGGCTGCGCGACCGCCCCACCCGAGGGTGACAACGACGGGGGTCCGGAGATCTTCGAATTTGGGCGCGGTCCGCTGCCGCAAGGGGGGACTGGCGGGCAGATCTTGCCTCCGCCGGGTGGAGACGGCACGGGCGGCTCGGAGCCCGTTGGAGGCGCGCAGCCTTTGGGC
>SHZC01000032.1 GCA_009692505.1 Myxococcales bacterium | reverse complement strand
CCCTTCTTGCCACCGAAGTTGTCCTCGGCCTGAGCCGCGCCCGCCGCGAACGTCGTCAGGGCCAACGCCATCGCACTCATGTGCAACTTCTTCATCCCGGTCTCCTTGGAATACTCGACCACCCGGACTCCGAGTGGCCGCTTGCGCTACCGACGGGTCGAAGCATTCCGACCTCGTCGCACATCACCAGACAACTCGCACTATGTAAGCACGATCGAGAAGTGGTGCAAGAACTTTCTTCGCCCGCTCCGACGATTGTCCAATCGAGGCTACCTGACTCACTTCAAGGCACCCCAACCCCCCTGAATCCAAGGCCACTCTATTCGCGTTGGGCCTCCTGTAAAGCGAAATCTCGACGGCGTTCATTGACACCCCGCGTCAATTTTCTTTATTGCGTCGGGCCGATGGCAGCCGTGACAAATCAGCGTGTCGATGAAGGCTCGGACGACGTCGTCGATCTTCGGGCGAATCCTTTGGACGGCGGCCCCTCAGTCATCGCCTTGGGGAACTTCGACGGGGTTCATCTGGGTCATGCCGCCTTGTGCGCGCGGGCCAGGGACCTCGCGCGTTCAGACACGGACACAGCATCCCGCGCCTTCATGCTCACGTTCTCGCCACACCCCTCCGCCATCGTCGCCCCGGCGCGTACGCCCGCGAGGCTGACCACGTCCGTGCAGCGGCGGGCGCTCGTCGCTCGACTCGGCCTCGACGGCATCATCGAGCAGTGCTTCGATTCGGCACTCTCAAGCATGACGCCCACACGCTTCGCCCGCGACATCCTGAGCCAAGGCCTGAACGCGGTCGGCATCGTCGTGGGCCAGGGTTTCCGATTCGGCTTCGAGCGGGCCGGAGACACGAAGCTCCTCGCCGAGTTGGGTGCCGACCTGGGCTTCTGGGTTGAGTGCCTGCCCCCCGTCCTGGGTCACGATGGGCTCCTGATTTCGAGCAGCCGGATTCGGAGCCTCATCACCTCGGGGGACGCGACGACCGCCGCACGCCTGCTCGGTCGCCCGTACGCGCTCGAGGGCGTCATCGTGCACGGCGCGCATCGAGGTCGTCAGCTTGGCTATCCGACCGCCAACCTCGGCGACCTCGCGCGCCGGGGCCAGGTCCTGCCGGCGGTCGGCATCTACGCGGGCAGCCTTGACTGGGGTCGCGGACCCCGCCTCTCCGCGATCAGCGTGGGCCACAACCCAACGTTTGGGCACGCCGCCGTCACGGTCGAGGCTTACGTGCTGCCCGAGGCCTCGGACGAAGGCGAGGGCGAAATGAACCTCTACGACCACGTCGCCGAGGTCGCCTTCCACGCGCGGCTTCGTGATGAGCGCGCCTTCGATAACATCAGGGCCCTCGTCGATCAGATCGCCGCCGACGTAGAGGCCGCGCGCTCGATGGACCTGCGGCTCCCCGCACACCGATGACGCTGCGGCTGGCGCTGCTCGGTTGCGGCATCGGGCGGAGCCTCTCTCCGGTCCTTCACCAAGCGGCGGGGCTGAGTCTGGGGCGGGCCGTCGACTTCCGGCTGTTCGACTTTCAAGCGCAGCTCGACCCCTCGGGACTCGCGGACGCGCTGTCTCTCTTCTTCAAGGCCGATGGACCCATCGCGAGCCTCGACGGCTTCTCGGTGACCGCCCCGCTCAAGCAGCTCGTCATGCCTCAAATGCACCACCTCTCGGCGCCGGCCACGCGTCTCGGAGCGGTCAACGCGGTCAGCATCCGGGCCGGGCGGCGCCTGGGTCACAATACGGACCTTGAGGGCTTCAATCTGGCCTTGGGTCCCCTGCCCATCGGACGCGCCGTCGTCCTCGGCGCGGGTGGAGCGGCTCGGGCGGTCGTCGCGGTCCTGGCCGATCGAGGAGCCCTTGTGCACGTCGTCAACCGCGACGAGCAAAAGGCCCAAGACCTCCTCGCGGCGCTGACCTCCGACCGGGGCACCTACCACAGGTGGGACGACTGCCGGCGGGCCTTCGAGGAGGCCGACCTTGTGGTCCAGTGCGGCTCGGGCGGACCGGCGATCCTGCGACCTGAAAACCTGCCATTCGGCGTCTGCCGACGCTCCGCACGCGCCTTCGACCTGAACTACCGGCCACGCGTCACGCCCTTCCTGAAGGCGGCCGCGTCCTTTGGCCTCGGCACCCTCAGCGGGCTCGACATGCTCATCTACCAAGGCGTCGCGGCGTTCGAGGGCTTCTCGGGTGAGCGGCCGGAGCTCGAGGCCGTCCGAAGCGCGGTGTACGCAGCGCTCGATTGACACCCGGAAGCCGCTGCTCTCATATAACGGTCCTTCTGCCTTGCGGGTACGTAGTGCCCCCGGGGCCAGCTCCCCTGACCTTCCGTCCGACGAGAGAACCGCATGTCCAACCGTCTCGGCGAGCTTTTGGTCCGTGAAAACCTGATCTCCCTGGGGCAGCTCAAGGACGCTCAGGACGCACAGCGGAAGTCGGGCGAGAAGATCGGCTATGTGCTCACGAAGTTGGGCATCCTGGGCGAGCGCGAGCTGACGAGCTTCCTGAGCAAGCAGTATGGCGTCCCCTCCATCAACCTCGCTGAGTTCGAGATCGATGAAGACGTCATCAAGCTCATCCCGCGGGACGTCGCCCAGCAGCATCAGGTCATCCCGGTCAACCGCGCCGGGAACGCGCTGATCGTCGCCATGAGCGACCCGTCGAACATCTACGCCATCGACGACATCAAGTTTCTCACCGGCTACAACATCGAGGTCGTCGTCGCGAGCGAGGAGGCGATCAAGGCCGCGATTCAGCGGTACTACGAGGCCAAGTCGAACATCAGCGAGCTCATGGAGGCGTTCGACGAAGACGAGGTCGAGGTCGCCGAGGGTGAGGCCGAAGAAGACGTCGTCAGCCTCGAGAAGAGCACCGAGGAGGCGCCCGTCGTTCGCCTCGTCAACCTCATCTTGGTCGACGCGATCAAGAAGGGCGCCTCAGATATTCATATTGAGCCCTACGAGAAGACCTTCCGGGTGAGGTACCGCATCGACGGGCTGCTCTACGAGATCATGAGCCCCCCGGTGAAGCTGCGAAACGCGATCATCAGCCGCGTGAAGATCATGTCGAACCTCGACATCGCCGAGCGCCGGCTGCCGCAGGACGGCCGCATCAAGATCAAGCTCGGCGGCGGACGCGAGATGGACTTCCGCGTCAGCGTCATGCCCACGCTCTTCGGCGAGAAGGTCGTCATGCGTCTCCTCGACAAGTCGAACCTCCAGCTCGACATGACGAAGCTCGGCTTCGAAGAGGCGCAGATCGTGCGGTTCAAGGACGCGATCGACCGGCCCTACGGCATGGTGCTCGTCACGGGCCCGACCGGATCCGGCAAGACCACGACGCTGTACTCCGCGCTCTCCGAGCTCAATAAGTCGACCGACAACATCAGCACCGCCGAGGATCCCGTCGAGTTCAACCTACCCGGCATCAACCAGTGCCAGATGAACGACGGCATCGGTCTGAACTTCGCGGCGGCACTCCGCTGCTTCCTCCGCCAGGACCCGGACATCATCATGGTCGGTGAGATCCGCGACTTCGAGACGGCCGAGATCGCGGTCAAGGCCGCCTTGACGGGCCACTTGGTCTTGTCGACCTTACACACCAACGACGCCCCGTCGACCGTACATCGTCTGCTCAATATGGGCGTCGAGCCCTTCTTGGTAACCGCCTCGGTCAACGCCATCGTCGCGCAGCGGCTCGTCCGCAAGATCTGCAACGACTGCAAAGAGTCGGTGAAGATGCCGGCGGAGGCCCTCATCGAGATCGGGGTCACGCCGGAGAACGCGGCCAAAGCCAACATCTGCAAGGGCGCTGGCTGCCGCACCTGCTCCGAGACCGGCTACAAGGGCCGTGTCGCGCTCTATGAGGTCATGAACTTCACGGATGAACTGAAGGACTTCATTCTCCAGGGGGTCTCGACCACCGAGTTGAAGCGCGAGGCGATCCGAATGGGCATGAAGACGCTGCGTCAATCGGCCCTAGGCAAGCTCATCGTGGGGCTCACTTCGTATGACGAGGTCGTCAACAACACCGCTTCGGACTGAATCGTAGGCCCCAAAGAACATGGCGAATCTTCATCAGCTCCTGAAGTTGATGGTGGAGAAGGGTGCGAGCGATCTGCACGTGACGTGCGGCTCTCCGGCTCAGCTCCGCATCGACGGTCAGCTCATCCCTCTCAAGACCGCGCCGCTCACGCGCGAGGATACGCAGCAGCTCTGCTACTCGTTTCTGACGGAGTCGCAGAAGCATAAGTTCGAAGAGGCCAATGAGCTCGACCTCAGCTTCGGGGTCAAAGGCCTGAGCCGATTTCGGGCCAACCTCTTCATGCAACGGGGCGCGGTCTCTGCGGCGTTCCGCGTCATCCCGATGAAGATCCACAACTTCGATGAGCTCGGGCTGCCGGCGGTCATCGCCGATCTGACGAGCAAGACCAAGGGCCTCGTCTTGGTGACCGGCCCCACCGGATCGGGAAAGTCCACGACGCTCGCGGCGATGGTGGACAAGATCAACACCGAGAAGCACTACCACATCCTGACCATCGAAGATCCCATCGAGTATCTGCACGCCCACAAGAACTCGATCATCAATCAGCGAGAGATCGGCGCCGATACGCAGTCTTTCAAGATGGCACTGAAGTATGTGCTCCGGCAGGATCCGGACGTCGTGCTGGTCGGTGAGATGCGTGATCTCGAGACGGTCGAGGCCGCGATGACGATCTCCGAGACGGGCCACTTGTGTATGGCGACGCTCCATACCAGCGGCGCCATCCAAGCGATCAACAGAATCATCGATATGTTCCCGCCCCATCAACAAGGCCAGGTCCGGGCCGCGCTGAGCTTTACCCTCGAAGGGATCGTGGCCCAGCAGCTCATCATGAAAGCTTCAGGTGTGGGCCGTGTCCTGGCCTGTGAGATTATGATTCCCACAGCAGCGATTCGGAACTTGATTCGAGAGGACAAGATTCATCAAATATATAGTCAAATGCAGGTCGGACAGAATCGTTTTGGAATGCAAACGATGAATCAGTCGCTGCTTGGGCATTATCAGCGCGGGGACATCACGTTGGAGGACGCCTTGGCTCATTCTAACGACGTGGACGAATTGAAGACCTTGCTCGCGACCGGAAATTCGGCCAGCGCCCGGTGATCGGGGCCCTCCGAGCGCTCCTCGATGGGCGCGGACGGACCTCTGAACATCGGCTCGCCGCCTGCGTCGCCGCCTTGGTCTTCGTCCTGTGGATCCCGGCTCTCTTCGGAGGGTTCGCTTGGGACGACGCCAACAACCTCGTCGACGGCTCCCGGCTCAAGAACGGCAGAGCCTTCTTCGAGGTCTTCGTCCACGACGCGATGTGGTCGGCCAATATGCAGCAGGCCGTGATCGGCACCTACCGGCCCCTGTCGCTGGCGTCCTTCGTCGTCGACTACTTCTTCTTGTCGCTGATCCCCTGGAATACGACCGGGTCCGCGGCGATCTATCACCTCTCGAGCAACCTCCTGCACGCGGCGGCGGCGTACTGCGTCTGCCTGGCCCTGCTTCGTTGGGTGCCGCGCCGGGTCGCCGTGGCCTTGACGCTCCTCTTTGCCGTGCATCCCGTGGCCTGCGAGGCCGTCGCCTGGGTCAACGGTCGGAGCGAGGTCTTCGCGCTCATCTTCGGCGCGCTCGCCATTCGCCTCGTCTCCTATGCGAACGTCTCCTGGACGCGCGCGGCGTTGGCTGGGCTCATGTTGTTCTGGTCGCTGATGGGCAAGGAGACCGGGCTGACGTTCTTGCCCATGGCGGTCCTCTTCGCCGGAGAGGCGAGCCGCTCCGCCGGGCCGCTGTCGCCCATGCGCCGCTTCCTGCCGGCGCTGTCGACCCGTGTCCTGATCACGGCGACGGTCGCGCTGGCCGGCTACCTGGGCATGCGCGCGATGGCCCTCAGCGGGAACGGACCCCTGCCGGGCCTCGAGGCGCCCGAAGGCCTGATGAGATCAGCCTCAGCACTCCTGCTTCGGGCCTTCCAGAGCGTGCTTGTGCCGACGAACCTCTCGGTGACGTACCTCTACCTCTGGGTCAAGTCTCTCGACACGGTCGACGTCACGGTGGCCGCGTTCGTCTTCGGCGCGCTCGTCATGGTCGTGGCCGTGACGTGGGTTCAAGGGCGAAGGCTCGCGACGCTGGGGTTCGTCTGGTGGCTCATCTCCGTGCTGCCGATCACGCTGCTCGCCGTCCGGGACTGGCCGGGCATGCAGCGGTGGCTGTACATGGGCCTGCCCGGCTTCGCCCTCTTCATCTACGGCCTCCTTTGCGGACGCCTGCCGCCCCGCGTGCCGAGCCTCGGCGCGGCCGTGTGGTTCATCGCCCTCTTTGTGCCGTGTCAAATCGGCATCCAGATCTGGAGGACGAGCGGCACGCTCTTTCGACAGATGACCATCGACCAGCCCGACGAACCCTTCGGCTGGGTGAGCCTCTCTTCGGCGCTGCTACGCGAGGGCGATTATGTAGCCGCCGAGGAGGCTGCCCGAGAAGGCGGGCTGCACAAACCTCGGGGCCACAACCCCTGGCCTTTCCTGGCCTACGCGCTGGCCATGCAGGAGCGCTGCGACGAGGCCGTGCACGAGGTCGACATGGAACACCCCAACGAGGTCATGGGCAGTTGGGTCCACTACTCGCTCGGCTACTGCTTCGAGAACAAGAAGCAGCCGGAGTCCGCGGTCGCCCGTTACCTGAAGTGCGTGACCGAGGCGAGCTGCAAGACGCGCCACGAGTACCTCACGGGCTCCCTCGCCACGGCCCAGTCAGCAACGCCGAGCGCAGCGCCGAGCGCAGCGCCGAGCGAAGCCCCCAGCGAAGCCCCCAGCGAAGCCCCCTGACCCCGCTTGTTGCGACCCCGTAAGGGCGCGTCTATCATCGCCGCCGACGTCGAGTTCGCCACCAGCACAGAGGGAGAGTTCCAATGGCCGAGTGGGTCTGGGAAGGCCGGACGCGCACCGGTGAGGTGAAGAAGGGCGTGATGCAGGCGGACGCCGAGCGTGACGTCATGCTGAAGCTCCGGCAGCAGAACATCCAGCCGCTCACGGTCAAGAAGAAGGGCAAGTCGCTCAACCTTCCTTCTATGGGCGGCGGCGTCTCCCAGGCTCAGCTCGTCGTCTTTGTTCGCCAGTTCGCCACCATGATCGACGCCGGTCTGCCGTTGGTGCAGTGCCTGGAGATCTTGGGCAACCAGGAGCCGCACAAGACCTTCAAGAGGGTCATTCTCGACGTGAAGGCCAACGTCGAAGGCGGCGCGACCTTCGCCGACTCCCTCAAGCGTCACCCCATCGTCTTCGACAACCTCTTCTGCAACCTCGTGGCTGCCGGTGAGATCGGCGGTATCCTCGACACCATCCTCAATCGCCTCGCGACGTACATCGAGAAGAACGTCAAGCTCGTGCGGCAGGTCAAGGGCGCGATGGTGTACCCGGTGGCCATCTTGGTCATCGCGCTCGTGGTCGTCGCGGCCCTCTTGAAGTACGTGATCCCGACCTTCGAGAACATGTTCGCCGATCTCGGAGACGCCAAGCTGCCGGCGTTGACGCAGTTCGTGATTGGCGCCTCGCATTGGTTCCAAGCCAACTTCATGGCCATCGTCGTCATCGGCGGCGCCGCCTTCTATGGGTTCAAGTGGGCCCTGCGTCAGGAGAAGGGCAAGGAGATCTTCGACACCGTGATGTTGAAGTTGCCCCTCTTCGGACCGCTCTTGCGCAAAGTCGCCGTCGCCAAGTTCACGCGAACCCTGGGGACCATGATCGCCTCGGGCGTGCCCATCCTTGACGCCCTCGACATCGTCGCGAAGTCCGCCGGCAACAAGGTCATCGAGCGTGCGATCTACTTCGTGCGCGAGAAGATCAGCGAGGGCAGCAACATGGCGGAGCCCCTGGCCAAGACCAATGTGTTCCCGTCCATGGTCGTCCAGATGATCGCCGTCGGTGAGAGCACCGGCGCGATGGACACCATGCTTCAGAAGATCGCCGACTTCTACGAGGAGGAGGTTGAGGTCGCCGTCGGCAGCCTCACCAAGCTGCTCGAGCCCCTCATGATGGTCTTCATCGGCGGCATCGTCGGCACCGTGCTCATCGCCATGTACCTCCCCATTTTCGAAATCGCTGGCAACGTTAAGACCAGTTGATCGGGGGCGATTGCTCTCCGCGTTCAGACCTCTCGCCCAGGGGCAGACACCGACCTCGCCGGACATCGTCGCCAAGATTCAATGGCTGATGTTGTTCCGCGTGGTGATGATCACCGTGCTCTTGGGCTCGACGTTGCTCGTCAACGTCAACGACGCCGATTTCCTGTCGGACCCGGGCACGCGGACGATGTTCGGGCTCATCATCGGCACCTACGCGGCGACGATCATCTACGCGCTCGTCGTGACGCGCACCCGGTACTACCGGGCCTTCGCCTACGTTCAACTCCTCGGCGACTTGGGCACGACGCTCGTGCTCGTGACCCTCACCGGGGGCAGCGAGAGCGTCTTCCTCTTCATGTTCTCGCTGACCGTCATGAACTCGGCGATCGTCGTGTTCCGACAAGGCGCCTTGATCCTGGCGACCGTTGCGGCGTTGCTTGTCTTGGGAGTCACCGCCCAAGGCTGGTTTGTCGCGGTCGACGCCGGGCGCCTGACCGCCCTCGAGGCGCGATCGATGGTCCTGAGCATGATGACCAACGTCGTGGCACTTTACCTGGTCGCCCTGCTCGCCGGCCACCTCAGCGAACAGCTCCGCGCGACCGGTCGGCGCCTCGAGACCGCCAGCGCCGACCTCAAGCGGCTGCGCGCGCTGAACGAGTACATCATCACGAGCCTACAGTCGGGGCTCGTCAGTTACGCGCTCGACGGCCGCGTCCTGGTGTTCAACTCTGCGGCCGAGCGGATCACCGGCCTGAGTCGAGACGCCACGGTCGGCCGAGCCATCGAGGGGGTCTTTCCCGGCTTGGTAAACCCGCTTGACGATCAGGCGCACGGCCCCCTGGACCTCAATCGCTGGGAACAGTCGATTGTCCTCGCCGACGGCACAGGTCGAACGCTGGGCATGAGCCAGTCGAGGCTGTTCGACGCCGATGGCGTTCATCAGGGCTACATCATCCTGTTCCAGGACCTCACGCCGCTGCGTGACATGGAGGAGCAGGTGCGTCGGTCCGAAAAGTTCGCCGCCGTCGGAAAGATGGCCGCCGGGATCGCCCACGAGATTCGCAACCCCCTGGCGAGCATCAGTGGGAGCATCCAGATGCTCAATCGGACGGCCACCCTCGACGCGACCGACAGGCGGCTCATCGAGATCGCCCTTCGCGAGATCGACCGACTCAACGCGCTGGTCACCGACTTCCTGAAGTTCGCCCGGCCCGCCCCGGCAGAGCTCGTTCGCGTGCACCTCCGGGGTCTGCTCGAAGAGGTCGTCCAGATCTTCGGGTATATGCACCAACGCGAGGGCGGAGGAGCCCGCTGGAGCGTCGACCTCATGGTCGCGGACACGGTCTGGGTCGCGGGCGATCCCCGACAGCTCAAGCAGATCTTCTGGAACCTCATGAACAACTCGGCGGAGGCCATGACGGAGGGCGGCTTGATCCAGATTCACGTGGTTGTCGTTGGCTCAAGGGGCGCAGACGACGACGCCGTCGAGGTTCGAGTCGTCGACAGCGGCTCGGGCATCCCACGCGAGAACCTCACGCGCATCTTCGACCCCTTCTTCAGCACGAAGTCGCGGGGTACGGGCTTGGGACTTGCGCTCGTGCACCGCATCATCGAAGAGCACGGCGGATCCATCCGGGTGGAGAGCGAGCCCGAACTGGGCACCTCGTTTTTTGTACGTTTCCCCCCGCCTGCAAGCGTCACCTTGGGCGTGAATTACTCCCTGATCGAGGGTCTGTCATGAGCCGAATTCTGGTCGTCGATGATGAGCTCTCCATCCGCGAGATGCTGGAGATCTTCCTGAAGAAAGCCGGCCACGAGGTCGACTTGGCGTCCGATGGTGCGACTGGAATTCAGCGCCTCATGGAGGAGGACGAATACGATCTCGTCATCACGGACCTTCGGATGCCGGGGGCGCAGGGTATGGTGCTCCTCGAGCGATGCCGCGAGCTGCGACCCGACACGCCGATCATCATTATGACGGCTTTCGCCACGCACCAGACCGCCGTCGAGGCCATAAAGATGGGGGCGTACTCCTACTTCTCCAAGCCCTTCGATCTCGACCAGACACAAGCGGTCATCGAGAGCGCCCTGCAGATGAGGCGGGCGGTCCTCGATGTGAAAGAGCTCCGCCGCGAGTTGGCGACGCAAAAAGGTTTCAGGGGGCTCATCGGGCGGAGTCGACCGATGGAGCAGGTCATGGATCTCGTCACGCGGGTTGCCCGAACACGCACGAACATCCTCATCTTGGGTAAGAGCGGGACCGGCAAAGAGCTCGTCGCCCGCGCCATTCACGATCACAGCGAGCGGAGTCGCGGACCCTTCCTCGTCATCAACTGCGGGGCCATCCCGGAGAACCTCCTCGAGAGTGAGCTCTTCGGCCATCGACGCGGCGCGTTCACCGGGGCGATGGCGGACAAGGATGGCCTCTTCAAAGCGGCCGCCGGAGGGAGCGTCTTCCTCGACGAGGTCGGCGAGCTGCCCACCGGGATGCAGGTCAAGCTGCTCCGCGTCCTTCAGGAGCGGCAGGTCAAGCCCGTCGGCGACGTCCGCGAGACGCCGATCGACGTGCGGGTGATCTCGGCGACCAACCGTGACCTCGCCGCTGAGGTGAAGGCCGGACGGTTTCGCGAGGACCTCTACTACCGCCTCAACGTCATCAGCATCGAGCTGCCTCCGCTGCGCGACCGACCCGGTGACATCCCGCTGCTCGCCTACCACTTCCTCTCGAAGTTTGCCGCCGAGCAGGGAAAGAGGATCGAGGAGATCGAGCCCGAGGCGCTCATGTTGCTCCAGCGTCACACCTATCAAGGGAACGTCCGAGAGCTTGAGAACCTCCTTGAGCGGGCCGTCGCGCTCGAGGAGTCGGAGCGCATCACGGTCAGCGCGTTGCCGCCCCACATCCGGGTCTCCGCGGCGCCACCGCCCATCATCGAGGCCGGCGCGGATCTACCGGAGAACGGGGTCGATCTGGACAAGTCCGTCGACGCCCTCGAGCGACGCCTCATCTCCCAGGCTCTTCAGCGGACCGGCGGTCAGAAGACCGAGGCCTCGAAGCTCCTCAACATTACATTCCGATCACTGCGTTATCGGCTGCAGAAGCTCAACCTCGAGGTTGGCCCGGACGACGAGGAGTGAGCGGTGACGCAAATGGTCAGTCGTGCCGAGAATTGTCCAAGACAACCCGACAGTGCCGTCCGCCTTATGCGGCGCCAAGCGGCCCGTGAAGCCACATCCAACTCGCCGCAGAAAACTTGGCGAGTGGCATACGCCGTGCTATATGGTCTGCCGAGTCGAACGAAGTCGAGCACCGTCACGATGGCCAAGCCCACAGACAGGAAGGCCGCTATGAGCCGAGCATTCACGCTCGTAGAGCTCATGGTCGTCGTCGTGATTGTGGGTGTCTTGAGCGTTCTGGCCATGGTGGCCTATCGTAAGTATGCGTACTCGGCGCGCAGCTCTGAGGTGCATCAGTTCCTTGGGGCGGTTCGCGCGGCGCAGGAATCGTATTTTCAGTCCTTCGGCCAGTACTGCGGGTCGTTGCAGCCCGCTCGCTGGCCTGCTGATCTGCCGGTCGAGCAGAAGGCCGCGTGGGAGCCAGTCACTCAACCTGTCTGGGTTGCTCTTAACCTCCGTAGCCCCGGTGCGGTTTGGTTCCAATATTTTATTGTCGCGGGAACCTCGACGCAGGCTCCCCCTGGGAACGCGCCTTTTTTTCAAGGCGAGGTTGAAAATCGACCTTGGTTTTGGGTGGGTGCCTGTGGGGACTTTGACGGGGACGCCGGCGGGGATGCTTGCACCCCGAACACCGGCGACCGGGGAAACCAGTCCTTCTTCGAGACGAGCTCTCTCCGGGCCCACATTGTGAGTTACCGAGAGGGCGAGTAGCGGCCAGTTCGCCGCGTGACTTAACTCTTTTTTCGTTTGGGTGCGGGAAGCCTGGGAAGGGCCCGCCTCCCATTTCACCAACTACCCTTCCCGTGAGAAATGAAAAGGGACAACGATGCGTAACCTTCGGAAGAACACCAAGGGCTTTACTCTTATCGAGCTCATGATTGTGGTGGCGATCATCGGCATCTTGGCCGCCGTGGCTATCCCGGCGTTCATGAAGTACATCCGCCGTTCGAAGACCTCGGAGGCCAACATGAACCTCCGCAAGATCTTCGACAGCTCGGTCTCCTACTACCAGGAGGAGCACGCGCTTCGTAACGGGAGCTCGGTGCCTCGCCAGTTCCCCGTCACCGTGGCCCAGACCCCGGCCGGCGTGACCAATATGTGCCCCGCCCAGTCGAGCCAGAAGTTCCTGCCCAACTCGGAGACCTGGAACTCCGCCAGCTGGCAGGGCCTGAACTTCGCCGTCGACGATCCTTTCTACTACGTCTACAGCTACGACTCGAAGGGCGTCGGCACCACGGCCGAGTTTACCGCCCGCGCCAACGGCGACCTGAACTGCGACACCGTCGAGTCGACCTTCGAGCGCATCGGCACCGTGGACGCTGAGAACAACGTCAGCGGTGGCGCCGGTTTGTTCATGAAGAACGAGCTCGAGTAAGCTGCAGCAACGCACTTCGCGTTCGCTTGGAGAAGGAGTCGCGGCTTGATGCCCGGCTCCTTTTCTTTTATAGGCGATCGGGTGTTTGAGCTCTCCTCAACCCTGTCTCGCGCGATCGCGGTGATCGCTCTGTGCATCTGCCTCGGCGTGCTCGGTGCCTACCATCGGCTCGAGGCGAGCGCGCTTCGGGCCGATGCGGCGGTGGTCGAGAGCGTCGAGACGCTGTACGTCTCCGACGATCGGACGTTGCGGCTGATGTTTCTCGGCTACGACATGGCCGCCGCCGATCTCCTCTGGCTTCGAACCGTCGACTACTTCGGTCGGCACTTCACGACCGACCGCCGGTACCCCTGGCTGCAGCACTTCGTCGAGCAGATCCTCCGTCTCGACCCGCAGTTTCGGAAGGTCTACCACTGGGCCGGCGCGAACGTGCTCTACGGCCAGAGGTTCACCAACGAGACGGTGATGAACTCCACGTACTTCTATGAGCGGGCGCTCGAGGCGTTCCCGGACGACAACGAAGCCGCGTTCCGGATCGGCATAAACTACTACGTCGAGTTGCGTTCAGAAGATCGGGACGTCGCTCAAAGCTATCGGAACAAGGGTGTCCAGTACCTCGAGATGGCGGCGAACATGCCCGGTGCCCCGGAGCGGCTCCGCACCCTCGTCGTCGCGCTTTACTCCCGGCTCGGCAAGAACGAGCTCGCTATCCAGGCCCTGCTCGACCTCCTCCAGAACACCGACGATCGCACGCAGCGCGCCGGCATCCTCGAGCACCTGCGGAAGTACGAGGGCCAAACCGACATGGTCGCCTTGACCCGTGACGCCGACGCCTTCGATGCGCGGTGGAAAAAACGACTGCCGTACGTCTCACGCACCTTCTACCTTCTGCTCGACGCGACGAGCGACGCTCCAAACCTGGACGTCCCGCTCGCCACGCTGATGCCCGACGTTGCGGCCGACTTTGGGTCGGCCATTGAGGAACCATGATTCAGGACGCGCGAATTCTCATCACCGGCGGCGCCGGATTTATCGGGTCGTCGCTGACGGAGCGGCTGTATCGGCACAACCAGGTCACACTCTTCGACAACCTGCATCGCAACGCGATCGAGGGCTCGCCGCTCCTCTCGCACCCGAACGTGCGCCTGGTCAAAGGCGACGTCATGGACGCCGCTGCCATGAACGAGGCCGCCCGGGAGGCCGATATCGTGATCCACATGGCCTCCATCGCGGGCGTGGACACGGTCCTGAAGAACCCGGTCCTCACGATGAAGGTCTCCCTCATCGGCACGTACAACGCGCTGGAGGCCTCCCTCGCCAGCGGGCGATGCAAGCGGTTCCTGGACTTCAGCACCAGCGAGGTCTTCGGGCGGTACGCGTACAAGGTGTCCGAGGGGGACGTTACGAGCCTGGGCGCGGTCGGCGAAGCCCGCTGGACCTATGCCGTCTCGAAGCTGGCCACCGAGCACTTGGCGCTGAGCTACCAGAAGCAGTTCGGCTTGCCGACGGCGAGCATTCGGCCCTTCAATATCTACGGCCCCAATCAGGTCGGTGAGGGCGCCGTGCACCACTTCATCGCCCGCGCCCTTCGCAATGAGCCGCTCGTCATCCACGGTGATGGGTCGCAGATCCGGTCGTGGTGTTATATCGACGACATCCTCGAAGGGATCCTCGCCGCGCTCGAGTCCCCAAACGCCGTGGGGCAGGCCTTCAACATCGGCAACCCACGGAGCACGCTGACGATCTATCACCTCGCCCACCAGATTGTTCAGCTCGCGGCGTCGAGCAGCACCATTGACTTCGTGCCCCTCAACCGAACAGACGTCGAACTGCGGATCCCGAACATCGACAAGGCGATCAACCTTCTGGGCTTCGCGCCGAAGGTGAACCTCGAAGAGGGCCTCCTTCGGACCATTCACTGGTATCGAAGCAAGCTCGGCTGAACGAGGACGAGCAGGCCACCGAGCAGCGCGACGGTCACGTTGACCAGCGAGAACCCGAGCGTGACGACCAGCGCCGAGGGCGTGGCGACTCCCAGCGCGCCCAAGAGCGTGACCAGGACGACCTCACGCGGCCCGACGCCTACGACGGACAGCGGGATGGCCGTCGCCAATAACGCGATGGGCACCACCAGGCAGAGTGCCATCGGGTCGAGGTCCAGCCCCAGGCCGACGCAGAGCAGCACGTACAGAGCGATGTTGATGCCGTGGCCGACGACGCTGATGCCCAACGCCTGGGCCAGCACCACGGGCTGACTTACAAGAAGCAAGCTCGACAGATACGTCCTCACTCGCCCTGTCAGGCCCAACGCGAAGAGCGCGACGACGCCAAGCAGCACCGGGACGATGAGGTACGGCCGATAAGCCTCGACCGGAGCGAGCGACGGGCTGAGGAAGAAGCCCAGACCCGCGACGAGAGAGAGTGCCAAGAGGCCGATGAACCGCTCGACGACGACGCTGACGAGCCCGGTGGTCGGGGCCGCAAAGGCGTCCCGCAGGACGACGCTCCGCACGACATCACCGCCGAGGCCGGACGGCAGGAACGTGTTATAGAAGTGCGTCGCCAAGGTGGCCCGGAAGAGGTCGAGAAAGCTCGGTCTCCGGAGCGCCCCGAAGGCGGTCATCATCGCTCGCCACCGAAATGCGCCCATCAGGATGTTGATCAGGCAGAGCGCGAACGCCGCCAGGAGCGAAGAGACGGGCAGGGCCGAAGCGAGCTCAGCGACCTGTGCCGCGTCGACGCCTCGGGCGAGGAAGAGGAGCACGCCGAGAATCACGAGCAGTCGAAGCACCGGCGCGAGGAACCGCTGAGTGACGGTCAAGGCTTGACCCGCGCGCCCTGAGAGCGCCCCGTCAGACGCTCGGACTCCATCCGAAGTCGGAGACGAAATAGCTCCCCAAAGGTCTGAATCACGCGGCGCGCGCTCGTCGCCTTGGAGACGCCCGCGACGCGGTCATGCACGTTCATGAACACCGTCGAGACGCGATAGCCGCCCCGCTTCGCTCGAATGGGGATCTCCAGGTTGAGCAAGAAGCTCTTGGAGTCCGCGCCGAGCTGTTCAAGGACCGAGCGGCGAACGAGATAGATGCCCTCGGTTCGGGCCCGGGTCCCAACGATGACCGCCGTCAGCGCGCGTAGGCCCACGGAGAGCACCTTTCGCCCAGGGGGGTATTGCCGATTTCGATACAAGGAGGTCACGAGATCAGCGTCGTCGGCGACGGCAAAAAATCCCTCGAGCTCGAAGGGATCAATCTGTCCGTCAGCGGGCATGATCGTGACCCACTCCTTCGTGGCCGCTCCGAACCCGCGGAGGAGCGCCGCCCCCATGCCGCTGTTGCGCTCGAGGTGATAGGCCGAGACCTCCACGTTCGACGCCATGAGCTCGTCAATCAAGGCGGCCGTCCCGTCGGTCGAGCCGTCGTTGACGATGATGAGCTCACCGTCCGCGACGTGAGCCCGCAGGTACGCAAGGTTTCGAGCCGCCGTCGACGGCAAGGCGTCTTCTTCGTTGAAGGCCGCCATGACGATGGTCAAGGACCTTGACTTCATGGTCGAAACCGCAGGACACGAGCCGGAGTGCCCGCGACGACGGCATAGGGGGCTACGACGCCGCGCACCTCCGCGCCCGCGCCAATCTGCGCCCCTCGGCCAATCACCGAGGGGCCGATGATGCGTGTGGCCACCCCGATGTCCACGTCCGCCTCGACATGCACGTCGCCCTCGATCTGAACAAACGGCCCCACACCGACGGCGGGACCGACATGAAGTCGTCCCTCCGTCCGAAGCACGCAACGCTGACCGACCCAGGTGTCGTCATCGATGTGAATCGACCCGCTCGACCCCGCCTCGAGCACGGTCTCGTGCCCGAGATAGACGTTTCGGCCAAAGGAGATGCGCTCGGCTCCGATGAGCACGACGCCGCGTTCGATCACCACGCCGCTTCGCTCGGGGTTCGTTTCCGGGGCTTTCACGGGCGCCATGTTGGCAAAGGCCCGCGCTCCCGGCAACTCGGCACGGAGGGGCACCCCTTGCCTCGCCGTTCCGCGTTTGGCATATCGCGGTGATGCATACGGGCCCTGTCCTCACCCTCGACGATCTGCACAAGAGCTTCGATCTCGGCTTCCTGGGATCAATGCCGTTCATTGGGAGCGCGTTCGGGGGCCTGGGCATCAAAGGTATCGGCCATCGCGTCGATGCCCTGCGTGGCTTGTCACTGGCCGTCGAGCCGGGGGAGATCTTTGGATTTCTCGGGCCCAACGGCGCTGGAAAGACGACCGCCATCAAGATGCTCATGGGCCTGATTCGACCGACCCGGGGCAGCGGCACCCTCCTCGGTCGGCCCCTCGGAGATCGCGACGCCCGCAACCGCCTAGGCTACCTGCCCGAGCAGCCCTACTTCTACGAGCACCTGGCCCCGCTGGAGTTCCTGGACTTCTACGGTGGCCTCTTCCCGATGACCGCCGGCGAGCGCCGCAAACGCGCGCTGGCCCTGATTGACCGCGTCGGGCTGACGCACGCGATTAATCGACCGATTCGCAAGTTCTCCAAGGGCATGGTGCAGCGCATCGGCATCGCTCAGGCGCTGATCAACGACCCGGAGTTGGTCGTGCTCGACGAGCCGATGAGCGGGCTTGATCCCCTCGGCCGCAAAGAGGTCCGCGACCTCATTTACGAGCTGCGCACGAAGGGCAAGACGGTCTTCTTCTCAAGTCACATTCTTCAAGATGTCGAACAAATCTCCGACCGCGTAGCGATCATCGTGAAGGGGAAACTTCACCGCATCGGTCCGGTCGCCGAGCTGCTTGAGTCACCCACGGCGGGGGTCGAGGTGGTGCTCCGCGCCGTCAGCGAGGCGGCCTTGCCCAGCCTCTCCGGACTCGCGACAGCCGCGGTCTCCCTTCAGGGCGAGTGGCGTTATCACCTCACGGCGACCGACTCCGTGGACGGCTTCATCCGTTGCGCCCTCGAGCTTGGAGCCTCGGTCGTCAGCGTGATACCGCACCGCCGCTCCCTGGAAGAGATCTTCGTGGAGGAGGCGTCGCGCGCATGAGGCAGATCTACATCATCGCCTTGAATACGTTCCGTGAAGGCGTCCGCAACCGGGTCTTCGCGAGCCTCATCGCCTTCGCCGTCTGCCTCCTGTTCTTGACGCTCGCGGTGAGTCAGGCCTCGCTGCACGAGGAGGTGCGCCTCGTGAAGGACATGGGGCTCTTCTTGTGCTCCACGTTCTCCTCGCTCATCTGCATCTTCATCGGGGTCAACCTCGTCTACAAAGAGGTCGAGCGAAAGACCATCTACACGATCCTCCCGAAGCCCATCTATCGGTGGCAGTTCCTCCTCGGGAAGTACTTCGGGATCGGCGTAACCATGGCGGTCCAGGTCGCGATCATGGGTCTCGTCCTCTTCGGTCAGTTCCTCGCGCTCGACGCTGAGTTTGGCCTCCTGATGGTGAAGGCGATCTGGCTCATCTACGTCGAGGTGATGGTGGTGGGTGCCGTCGCCCTCTTCTTCTCCTCGTTCTCCACGCCGTTCCTGTCCGGCCTCCTCACGCTGGGCGTGTTCGTCGTGGGCCGGTTTGGGGATCGCATCGCGACGATGCGGCTCTCCGAGGACACCAACGCCGCCACCCAGGCCGACCCTTTCGTGGCCTTCCTCAAGGCCGCCGCCGCCGCCGCGCCGGACCTCTCGCAGTTCAACGTCACCGCCTACGTGGTCTACGAATCAAGCCTGCCGTTCAGCTACGTCTATCACGCGACCGCCGCGGGCTTCGCGTATGCGGGGGTGGTGCTCGTGCTCGCCTCAATGGCCTTCGCCCGCCGCGACTTCACTTGACCTTCTCGCGCAGCCACGGGGCCTTGCCGTGGATGGTCGCGGTCGGACTCGTCTTCGCGGCTCTCGGTCTGCGGGTGGGGTTGGAAGGCCGGGCAGAGCTCGCCGCGGGCCACTCCGCCGAGGCCGGGTCGACGACCGAGTCCGCCATTGAGCACTACGGCTACGCCATGCGCTGGTACTTGCCGTTCGCCAGCGCCCCGGTCGAGGCCGCCGACGCTCTCGATCGGATCGCGCTCGCGGCGGCGTCCGCAGGTGATCGACCGACGGAGCTCTTGGCCCTACGTCGGCTCCGGGCCGGCATCTTCGCGACGCGCAGCCTGTATACGCCGTTCATCGAGCGGCGAGCCGACGTGGACGAGCGATTGGCCCGTGTGACCACCGAAGAGGACTGGGAGACAAACGGCAGCGAAGGGCTCAGCCGCGAGGACCGGCTCGCGGCGCATCGAGGGTACTTGGCGCTCGATCACGCTCCGCACGCGGCGTGGGCGATGGCCGCGTCCCTCGGGTTTCTGGGCTTCGTCGCGTCCCTCTTCGCGCTCATCTTCCGAGGCCTCGACGCCGAGCTTAGACCCCGCCGGCGACCCGCACTCCTCTGCGCGGCCTCGACGCTCGTCTGCCTCGCCGCGTGGATCGCTGGCATGGCCCTCGCCTGAGAGCCTGGTCAGGCCAGCGCGAGCTCGGCAAGTCGCTTGACGGTCGCCGCGTCCACGTCGTCTTTATGGCCCTTCATGACGGCGCCCATGACCGCGCCGATCTTGGCCTTCTCCTTGCCGCCGAGCCCGGCGATGGCCTCATCGACCCAGGTCGACGTCTGGCCATCGTCGGCCTTCTTTGGAAGCCAGGTCTGGCAGAACGCGATCTCCCACTTCAGCTCGGTGATCTGCGCTCTCGCCCCTTCGGTGGCCGCCTTCTCGAACTCGCCGACCGCCTTCTCCATGCTCTTGGAGTAGGCCGAGATGAGCTCGAGCCACAGGGCGTCATTGACCTCGCCGGTGAAGCCCTTCGTGGTCTTTCGCTCCATCATGCGGGTCTTCAACATCCGGACGATGTTCAGCGTCGCCTGGTCTTTGCTCCGCATGGCGGTCTTGAGCGTCTCGTCGAGTCGGGTGGCGATGTCGGACATTTTGTTCTCTTTCAGTCACGTTGGGCGACGTCGAGTTGTAGATCAGTGCCCAACTCGGCGATGAGGAAAACCTTCAGGCGATCTTTCAGGCGCGCCTCGACCTGTCGGATCCGCTCGCGGGAGATGCCGAAGCGCTCGCCCAAGTCGTTGAGCGAGGCCGGGTCTTCGGCCACGAGTCGCTCGGTCCAGATCGCCCGCTCGCGCTCGTCGTTCAGGGTCTGAAAAAACGCCGCCATCTTGGCATTCACGGTCGCCATCAGATCGCGCTGGCCGATCTGGTCCTCAAGGAGATCCTCGTTTGCCGGCAGGGTCTCGCTCAGGGTCCGACCGTCCTCCGAGCCCCGTGGCGCCGTCAGGGAGAGGGGCTGGTGCTTGAGCGTCTCAGCGGCGACGACCTCGTCTTCGCTGACCTCCAGGCGCTCGGCGAGCAGGCGGGGCGTGGCCTCTCCGAACTCCTGCATGAGCTTCGCGCGCTCCTTCTCCAGCCGAAAGAAGAGCTTGCGCCCGGCTCGGGTATTGGCGAACGACACCATGCGGAAGTTCTTGAGGATGAACTGGAGGATGAGCGCGCGGATCCAGAACCGGGCGAAGGACGAGAAGCGCACGCCGCGGTAGGGGTCGAAGCGCTTGACCGCCTCGGCGAGGCCGATGTTGCCCTCCTGAACGAGGTCGAGGACCTGCACCCAGGCCCGTCGATACTCCATGGCGATCTTGACGACGAGCCTGAGGTTGCCGGTGACGAGCTTCTTGCCCGCCTCGAGGTCGCCCCGTTGATAGAAGGCCTCCGCGTGGGTGAACTCCTCTTCGCGTGTCAGCAAGGGGTAACGCCGGATGTCGGCGAGGTAACGGGTGAAGCCGTCGGCGCGAACGAGCTCGTCGGCCGAGGGTCTACGGGCAAGCGTAGTGGGAGAGGGCGGGGCGGACGGCAGCACGGGACCGATGATAGGCACAGTCTTGTCTGACGCAACCGCGGGACCACGACGATTATTCCTGCAACCGCTGCCCGAGTCGCGGCATCTGTGGGCAGAACTGAGGACGCGAGAGACCCATGATGCGCGGTGATGATTTGAAAACCGAGATTGAGCGGCGCGTTCTTCTGGCGATGCCGGACGCGCTCATCGAGCTGCGTGATCTGACGGGCGGCGGAGACCACTGGCAGGCGGTCATCGTCTCTACGGCGTTCGAGGGCCAAAACCAGGTCGCGCGCCAGCGTGCGGTCTACAGCGCGCTCGGTGAGCTGATGGAAGTCCGCATCCACGCGCTGGCGTTGAAGACCCTGACCCCCTCGCAAGTTAACCGAACCTAAGACAGGAAAAAGACCATGGACGAAGTACTCCGAACCCGCATCGATCAGCTCATCAAGGCCACCCCGGTTCTCTTATTCATGAAGGGGTCCCCGCAGGCGCCGCAGTGCGGCTTCTCGGCGCGCGTCATCGACGCGCTGCAGGACCTGGACGCTGAGTTTACGACCTTCGACATCCTGTCCGACGCGAGCATGCGCCAGGGCGTCAAGGAGTACGGGAGCTGGCCGACCTTCCCGCAGCTCTACGTTCGCGGTGAGTTCGTCGGGGGCTGCGACATCGTCACCGAGATGTACACCAACGGCGAGCTCAAGGCCCTCCTCAAGAGCTGAGCGCCCTTCAGGCCCCGCTCCTCAGCGCCGAGAGCGTCCAATCGAAGACGCGCCGGGCGTGCAGGTATGTAAGCGGCGCGCGAGCGAACGACGGCGCCGCCGATGCGAGCCCCACCAGGCACGGCCCTATCTGCCGAAACGCTCGACGCACCTCGAGATCGTTTCCCAGGTAGACGCCGCGTTGTACCCACGTCGGCCCCGACGGCGAGACGTCACGTTCCGCGGCCTGCAGCGTCAAGCCAGCCTTCGAGAGCGTCGAGTCGAGCTGGGCCAAGAAGACCTCGGGGCTCGTCCCGGGATGAACCCGACGGTCAAGCGTCTGCAGACGAAGGTAGGCCGAGAGGTGCCCTTCGCTCGTGTCCCGGAGGAGATGGTCTCGGGACAATCCATGCGGCGTCTTGTCCTCGCGTTCGTGCCTCCACATCGCGGGCCGGACGCCGATCAGGGGCCCAAAAGTGACCGCCACCGACGACTCGGCCGGAGGCGCGTACGCGCTCAGCGTTCGCAGCGTGGCCGCCGCCCGATCGACGTAGGACCGGGCGTGGCCGGACGCGAAGAGGATGTGCACGGCCGGACCCGAGGTCACCGCTCGAATCGAAAAGGACGGCCCCTCGGCTCGGGCGATGGACATGCCCGCAAAGCCCCAGTCGGAGACCTCCGCGAGGGTCGCGTGAGCGAGGGTCTGGCGCAGAAATGAGAGCGGGCAGACCTCCATGCCGAACCGGGACACCTCGACACGCAGCACGTCCGAAGCCCCGGCCGTACACGCGAAAAGCGGCGACCGCTGCAGGCGCCCCGGCGGCACCCAGTCTACGGTGTGCAGGCGCCAGCCGCGTGGCCACTCGAAGCCGCAGCTCGACAGCGGCTCGTGGCTCGGGGCCGCCCGCAGCTCGACGAGCGCGCTCCCCAAGCGCTCGACTCGGAGTACCTCACAGTGGGCCATCAGGTTCCCCGTTGTCAGCGGAACGGGCGTACCATGCGGTTTCGCGATGCGAAAGCCCAATCCCAAAGCCACCGCGACCCTCGGCTCTGCCTTGACCCGGCTTCTGCGCTGCGCCGATCAGGCCGCTCGAGCGCCGCAACGGGAGAGCGCTCGGCGGGCGCTCCTCGTCTCGCCGCACACCGTCGAGGCGAGCGTGTCCCGAGGAGACGAGCCGAGCGCGTCCATGGCCGACCGAATCGCGATCGGGCTCATGGCCATTCACGAGAGTGCCGCCGCCTACGACTGGTGCGTCTACGCCGCCGCGCATGAGGTGGGAGACGAGCCCGCAACACGCGTGGATCGTCGCCTTCGCGCTGGCCAGAACGCCGTGAGCCTCGGCGAATGGGTCACGGCCCGGCAGTGGTTCGAGGACGCCGGGTTGACGGCCCGCGGCAGGCTCCCACCGACGACGGTGGTCGATGGATTCACGCTCGCCGCGGAGTGCAGCGCGGTGTCCCGTGACCCCCTGGGGGCGGCAGCACTCCTGGCGCGTGCTTTAGATGCGCTCCGCTCGTCGTCGGGGCCAGAGACGCAGGCCCTTCGCGCACGGCTCAGGCATCGGCGCGCCGAGCAGCTGGTCGTCTCCGGGGATCTCGAGTCGGCGCTCGTCTGTTTTGAGCGCGCGGCGGCCGAAGCGCGGACTGCCCCGGGTGGCCGGACCGTCGAGTCGTCCCTGTCCGCCGCTGCTGTGGCCCTGGGCCTCGGCCGCATCGACCGCGCCCGCGCCCAATACCGCCACGCCATCGCGGCGCGTGAGGCCCCTCCCGGCGCAATGCGGGCGGCTTGCCGGGGCCTCGCTCTGTGCGCGCTGAAGGAAGGTCGGCTCGGTGAGTGCGCGGCCTTGCTCGAGCACAGCGTGATGCACATCGAGCCGCCTTCAAATGCTTCCATCGAGGCCTTGAGGTTCAGGCACGACGTGAGCCCGGACCAACTCGGCCGCATGATGCACACGATCGGCGCTGGGCTCGTGGCGGCCGGAGACCAGTTCGGGGCCATGTCCTACCTGCGCAAGGCCATCAGCCTTCGCGCTCGGGGTGACCACTCCGGTCGCGTGGACGCCGATGGGATCAGCGTCAGCCTTCACGAGATCGCCAACGCCTGGCTCACGCTCGGACGGCACCCGCGGGCGATTCGTTGGTATCGAAAAGCCATCCTCGCGGCGGCTCGAGGGGACGCGGACGGGCGCGTCGATCACGACAGCGTCGGCGTGAGCATGCATCAGCTCGCGCACTGCCTGACGCTCGCCCGGCGGCCGAACCGCGCGATGAAGTGGTTCCAGCGCGCGGTCGTCGAAAAGCAGCGGGGTGATCGCGACGGTAACGTGAACGCCACGGGCGTTGGAGCCAGCATTCAGGGCGTCGGGCACTGCCTCCTTGAGCTCGGACGGCTACCGGAGGCGCGGCTCTGGTTTCGGCGAGCCCTCACCGAGAAGCGACGAGGTGATCTGCGCGGGCGCATCGACCACGCGAGCATCGGGACGAGCCATCACCAGATTGGGTACTGCCTCGCGCTGGCCGGCGAGTGGGACGGCGCGCTGACTGAGCTTCGACGCGCGGTCGTGCAAAAGGCCCGCGGTGATCTGACGGGCCTTCGTGACCACGAGAGCATGAGCACCAGCGCGCACTTCGTCGGCGACTGCCTGCTCGCGCTCCAGCGGTTCGACGAGGGCGCGAAGTGGTATCGGCGGGCGGTCGTTTACGGGAGACGGGGCAACCTGCGCGGGCTCGTGAATCACGAGAGCGTGGGCCTCAGCCTGCACCAGCTCGCGAGCGCCCAGCAGTGCCTCGGCCGCCCAAAGAAGGCGATCATCCAACTCCGCCTCGCCCTCGACGAGAAGTCACGCGGCAACCTCTTCGGCCACGTCGACGCGGACAGCCTCGGGGCGACCCACTACGACCTCGGCGCCGTGCACGCGACGAGCGGCGATTGGTCGAGCGCGGCGGAGTGCTTCGCGCAGGCCGCCAGCCAGCGTGAGGCCGGCAACCTTCGCGGGACCGTCGACGAGCTCGCCGTCGCCCGCGCTTGCTTCTCGCTCGCCGCGGCCCTCGCCGTCCTCGGCCGACAATGGGAGCGAAGGGCGACCTTGTTCCGCGCTTCGAGGAGCCTCGCCGGAAAGGCCTCGGAGGGCGGCGAAGGCCGGCAGCTCAGCTCCGAGATTCGTCTCGCGATCGCCGACTGCCGACAGAGGCTGATCTCGAGCGGCGGCGAGCCGTAACGAGGAGCAGAGCGGCGAGGGCAAAGAGCCCGACGCCGCGCGTGTGGGCATTCGATGAAAGCGCGCAGCCGCCGCTGTACGCGATCTGACGGGCATCAGCCAGGGCTCGTCCGTAGTCCCCTGTGGGTTGCCGCCCATCCCGAAAAACTGCGTCGTCCAGGCCCCCCGCGTCGTCTCGGCTCCGCGCGTCGTCCAGGCCCCCGGCGTCAGCTCGGCCCCCTGCGGCAAAGTCCCGCGATTCGGCTCCGTCCGACCGCCCATCAAGTAAAGCGCCTTGACCATCAAAGACCGAGGCGTCGGTATTGGGTGCGAGACCGTCTCGAATCGCGAGGCCGAGGTCACGCTCCGGCGGCGGTACCGCGACCCGCCCGCCGGCGACGTGCAGCGAGCTGAAGGTCGAGGCGTCACCGAAGCCGATCTCCGTCGAGAAGCTTGGGACCAGCACAGACGGCTCGGCGAAGCCGTCCCCCGTCGAGGCCCAACAGTGCAGACCCGCTTCGCCCCTTGCGCAGAGGTCGTCTCGACCGTCACCCGTGACATCGGCCAGCCGCATCGTCAGATACTTCGAAGGTGCCGACCAGCCGGGGATCGAGAGGAGGTCGGTCCGAAGCTCACGCACGCCACGGTCGCTCACGAAGTAACACCTCAGGCCGCCCGCCAGGCGAAGGCAGAGCTCGTCCGCTCCGTCGCCGTCCACGTCCCCCGACCGGAGCGTCGCGTAGTGCTCGTGCCGGTCCCAACCCTCGGCCTCGACGACGTTGGAGAGCGTGAGAGGCAGAGGCGCGAAGCCCCGCCCGATGGAGAGGTAGCACCTCAGGTCACTCGCCGTGATCGCGCAGAGATCAGCGCGGCCGTCACCGTCAACGTCGGCGAGTCTCAGGGTGCTCCAGAGTCCGGGGGACAGGTACCCTTCCGCGTCGGTCAAGGCCGGCCCGTCGACGACCCCGGCGAAGGCATCGGACGCAAACACGCAGCGCACGCCGTTGGGTGAGCGGATGCAGGCGTCGGCCCGTCCATCGCCGTCCACATCGGCCATGCGGAACGTGCCTGCCGTGTCGGGTGTGCCAAATCCGAGCGCGTCCGACCAGGCCGGACCGGGGATTGTTGCCCCAAACCCTGGGCCCTCGAAGGGAGAGCAGCTCATGCCCATCGGGCCTCGTGCGCAGACGTCGGCGCGACCGTCGCCGGTGACGTCTGCGAGGTGGAGGGTGGCGAAGGCCGTGGGTCTGGCGAAGCCGGCCGCGTCCGAATAGTCAGGTAGGTTGACGACATCCCCGCCTGCCGCGAGGAAGCACCGGAGGCCGTCGTTGGCCCGCGCGCAGACGTCGGCCCGAAGGTCGCCGTCGAGGTCGCCGTATCGGACCGTCAAGGCGTTGCTCAGGTCAGACCAGCCCCTCGCGTTCGTCAGCGCGTCGACGACGACGACGCCCGGCTCGAAGGCAGCCTCGAGGCCCACCTCGGTGGAGCGCGCGCAGAGGACCCCGTTTGAGCCCCGCGCGCAGACATCGGCCCGCCCGTCACCGTCGATGTCCGTCGAAGGGCCGGCGCTGCCTGACCCCCCGTTCAGCGACAAGACGGACGCCGCGCAGGTGCCCCCTGTAGGGTCGCCGACGAAGCATGACTCCGGCGTCGTGGGCACATTGAGACAGCTCCCCGGCGTCCAGGGCTGCCCACCTGCGTCCCCGGTCAAGACCCCCAGATGATTGGCCACCGAGCGCGCGCTCCCGTCGCTCGGCGTGTTCACATTTCCGAGGCCCTCGATCCATAAGGCGCTCGAGCCCCCACCGTCGAGGTTCACGGCCTGCCACGCGCCGAGCTCGGACATGAGCCACGAGAGCTCGGTGCCGTACATTCCGGTCGAGACGTTGGACCGCCCGTCGACGACCGCCAAGAACAACGTGCCCCGATCCGCCGAGAGCCCCATCGCCGTTCGGGGGTGACGGGCGCGCATGTCACTCCGATCGGGGAAGCAGTCGTCGGCCGTGGGCGAAGCGCAGGTATAGACCCGCCCCTCGGTGATGAGCTCGGGGAAGCCGCTGACGAGCGCGCGGGTGCCGGGGGGCAGGTCAGCGACGAGGCGGTCAAGGTGAAATCCCTGTGTAATCGGCAGGTTACGCTTGACCCATTTGGAGTGATCGAAGTCGACCCAGCCCTCACCAAACGCGAACCAAGCCTGCCTTTGCACGTACCACTCGTCGGCGAAAGCGGGGTCAAGGCCAGTCTGCGCCAAGGGCCAGGCGCGCCCTCCCCCAGCGGCGAGGCCGTAGACGATGGGGGTCGCCGTGTCGGTCCGAAAGAAGTCGCCGTTGACCGCGGCCTGCGCGCCCCGCTCCATAGCCCAACTCCCCGGGCTCCGACGGCTCCGCGCAGGGGCTGTAGCGTCAATTTCCAAGTGGGGCAGACAGAGATCGATTTGCAACGCCCAGAACCGCGTCGATGGGCTCGCCGTGCGTCCGGTGACGAGGGTGATCCCGGGCTGAGGCGTCGAGGTCTGACGGCTCGAGATGGAGATCGCCGCGGCGTTCAGCGGGCAGAGCGTGAGCGCGAGGCCGAGCTTGAAAAGGAGACGCCTCATTGCATGGCCTCGAGCAGTCCGAGCTCTGCCGCGCTCGCGCGACAGGCCACGGCGGCGTCGACGTCTCCGCTCGCCCCAAGCCACGTCGCCGCGACGAAGAGGTTGTGGGCGGGATCACCGATCGCCACTGCGCGGATGAACGACGGTGGCTTGAGGACCTCGGGTGGGATCGCCGGGGCGAGCACGGTGTGTGTGACCGGCCGCGAGCCGGAAGGCACCCCCGCGAGCACGGCGTCGATCGCGGCCTCCGGCACGCCCAGAAAGGCGTACATGAGACCGCGCGACAGCCCAAGCTCGGCGAGGACCCGCTCGGTGGGTGGCGAGCCGAAGTCCGCCACATCGGCGAGAGAGGTCAGCTCCCTTGTGAACTCGGAGAGGGTCGCGGTGTCCGGACACGGCGGCGTCTGAGCGAGCATCGGACCGGCGCAGAGCGTCACCCCCGCCGGCCGCGCATAGGCCCCATGCTCCACGAGCAGCGGGCGTCCGGCGTTCGCCTCATGGAACCGCCGCAGACGCCCGTCCCGTCCCCCCTCTCCTCGCATCGGGGTCGGCACGAGCTCGGGGTGTCGTCGATAGAGGTGAACCCAATACCAAGACGAGTCGAGCAGGCCGTCCGCCAAGAGGACGACGTCGGGTCGAGCCCCCAGGACCTCTTGCGCATAGAGAAGCGGGAAGACGTAGTGGTCCGAGCCGACGTGCAGAAGGGCGTCTTTTGGCGCTTGTCGAAAGACCAGATCCACCAACTTCTCGGGGGCCTCGTCCGACGAACGTGTTCGGCTCGTGGGCGCAGGCGAGGCGCAGACCGTGGCCCCAACGAGCGCGAGGCAGGAAGGGAAGAAGAACCGGCCACGGTTTCCTATCGCCCGCACGAGCTGCGCCGGAGCGGCCGCGACGAGCAGGACGAAGGGTCCGTGCAGATACCCCAGATAGTCGGTCACCTCCGGCAGGAACGCGGCGTTGCGCGCGATGAGCAGCAAGCCGGTCATGAAGCCGACGAGGGGTCCGACGTCCTGGATCAGAAGGCAGCCGATGGTGCCCAGCACGAGCATCGGGAGGAAGCCGGCCTCGACGGCGTAGGCCAACCACTCAACGACATGTCTCGCCGTCTGCTCCAAGGGGGCGGCGAGGTTGCCCGCGAAGTCCTGCGCCGAGAGGTACCTCATCACGTCGTCACTGCCCCAGACGAAGACGTCTTCGCGCAGCATGACAAGCGGAACGTAGGCATAGGGTAGGAGGCCCACGAGGCCACCGAGGAGGCCCACAAGCAGGCTCGAGAGGCGGACCTTGCCGTGGCGGAGGGCCAGGAGAAACGACGGCAGGGTCGCGGCGGCGAACACGAGGAGGGCCGCCGGGTGCGTGCTCGCCGCTCCGCCGAAACACAGCCCTGCGGCGAGCGCCGTGGACCACCCCGCGCCCTCGAACGTCCGACGGGAGAGCTCATGTCCAAAGAGGCCGAGCAGGCCCGCGAGCGCGTAGACCTCAACCCGCGTCGCCGACTCCCAGAGGAGGGCGTGCTGGAAGGCGATCGCGATGGCCGCATGGAGACAAATCGACGCTCGGCGGTCGAGCTTGCCGCCCTCGACACGCAGGAGGGATCGCTCGGCAAAGGCGACCGCGGGCACGACCGACAGCGAGAGGCTCAGGACCGAGAGGCAGACCATCGCGTCCGCCGCCGACGTGGGCAAAAGCAAGACCATGAGGTGCCCGAGGAGCGTGTAGAGGGGCTGTCCGGGCGGGTGGCCGAGGCCGAGCTGGGCGGCCGCCATGGCCAGCTCTCCCCCGTCGTAGAAGCCGATGCCGCTCGCGCGCTGCACCGAGAGGCAAAGCCCCACGAGCACAACGGTGATGAACGTCAGACGCGGCGCTTGCAGAAACGGGGGCATGGGCCGGCGATGCTCCCACCGCCTTGGCGCCCGGGCAATGGGATGACGTTGAACTTCGGGCTCCAGACTGATATGCGCGGTAGTGGGGAGGCGGGGAATTTGGAAGAATATCCGACGTGGATGACGCGCCTTGCCCTCATGGCCTGTGGTCATGGGGGCCGAGACGGCGGCGTGCTCGACCTGGTTGACCTCCTCGTGCGGGAAGGCGGCGCGCGCGCGGCTTGGGTCTTCAGTCAGGCGGACGACGGCCGGAGCCTGATCCTGGTCGCGGCGAGTCGACCCACGCCGACGATACCCCCGACGCTGCCGTTGGGACGCCCGCGCTGCGTTCGCGTCGGTGATCCGGACTACGCTGCCCTTTCGGCGTTTGCCGGCTCGCCGGGGGACGTCCTGATTCGGCTCCCGATGGACGATCAGGGCGTCTGCCTCTTCGCTCATGAAGTCCCCCCTTCAGAGGCTCAACTCGACGCCCTGGAGGCAATCACCCGGACGATTGGCCGCAGGCTCGCCACCTCGCTGCCTGCCGCCTCGGCGTTCGACTCCCTAGAAGGGTCGGAGGAGGAGTCGCGGTCCGGCGTGTGGGTCTCAGCCGAGGTCGCCGCTCAGGAGCGCGGACGAAGCGCGCGTTTCCTCGACTCCATCGTCGAGAACCTGCCGGACATGATCTTCGTCAAGGATGCCATCGACCTGCGTTTCATTCGGTTCAATCGCGCCGGGGAGCGACTCCTGGGCTATGACCGGGCGCAGCTGCTCGGCAAGAACGACTACGACTTCTTTCCCGCCGAGGAGGCCGACTTCTTCACGGCCAAAGACCGGCAGGTGCTCGAGTCCGGTGAGCTGTTGGACATCCCAGAGGAGCCTATCCACACGTCCGACGGCACCCGTTTCCTGCACACCAAGAAGATCCCCATCCACGACGAGCAGGGGCACCCCCTCTACCTCCTGGGGATCTCCGAGGATATCACCGAGCGCAAGGCCGCCCAGGAGGCCATAAGGGAGCATGAGCTGCGCTTCTCAAGCCTCTTCCGGAACGCGCCCGTGGGGCTCATCGAGGTCGACATGGAGGCGGCAAGGCCTGCGCTTCAGGCACTACGGGAGGTGGAGATCTCCAAGGTCTCGAGCGAGCAGCTCCAGGCCGTGCTTGGCCGCCTGCGGGTGCTCAACGTGAACGACTCGGCCCGCCGGTCCTTCGGCATCACCAATGACCAGACGATGGCCACGATGCTCAGCGATCGGCTTGCGGTCTACGAAGGCGCGGCCTGCTTCGTCGACGCGCTTTACAAGCTCCTCGACGGTGAGCTGGTCGTGGAGCGCGAAATTGACTTGGGCCCCAGCGCAAGCGACGCCGCCTCGACGCACGCGCTCTTTCGATTCGTGGTCCAGCCCGTCACCGCCAATCGGTTCTCCTACGTGCTCATCAGCCTCGTGGACATCAGCGCCCTGAAGTTGGTTTACGCCACGCTTGAGCACACTGCGGAGGCCCTACGGCGATCGAACAGCGAGCTCCAGAAGTTCGCCTACATCGCCTCCCACGACCTGCAGGAGCCGCTTCGGATCATCTCGGGGTTCTCCGATCTCCTCAAGAGAACTTACAGCGACAAGCTCGATCAGGAGGGCCACGAGTTCATCGACTTTATCGTGGATGCGACCGGGCGCATGCGAAGGCTCATCGAGGACCTGCTCAGGTACTCCCGGCTCGAGATGAGCGTGCTCGAAGAAATCAGGACCCCCCTCGGCTCGATCGTAACGGCCGCCATGGACAATCTGCGGGTGGCGATCGACGAGTCCAACGTCGAGTTTCGGTGGGACCCGGCCGAGCTGCCGGTCTTGAACTGCGCGCCCGGTCAGCTCGTGCAGGTCTTCCAAAACCTCCTCGGCAACGCCATCAAGTTTCGGAGGGCAGACACTCGGCTCGTCGTGCGGCTCGGAGCCTCTTACGACCCTACCGCGGCCGAGCACACGATCACCGTCGAGGACAACGGGATCGGGTTCGACAGTAAATACGCCGACCGGATCTTCGAGCTCTTCCAGCGGCTGCATGGCCCGGGAAAGTTCACGGGGACCGGGATTGGGCTGGCGATTTGCAAGCGCGTCGTGGAGCGTCACGGTGGTCGAATTCATGCCGAGAGCAGCCCCGGAGCGGGCGCCCGGTTTGTCCTGACGTTGCCAGATGCCGCCCCATTCGAGAGGTTGGCCACATGACGAACAGAGCCGTTTCCGTTCTCCTCGTTGAGGACAACCCAGCCGACGTCCGTCTGGCCCGCGAGGCCATGAAAGCGAGCAAGCTTCAACTCGACATCACCGTCGTCGAGGATGGAGAGCTCGCCTTGGACTACCTCTCTCGGCGCGGCGCCTATGTCGACGCGACGCGGCCTGATCTCATCCTGCTCGACTTGAACCTGCCCCGGCTCAGCGGCCTGACAGTCCTCGAGCGCATCAAGTCCGATCCTGAGCTTCGCCCCATTCCGGTCGTCGTGCTCACGACCTCCGACAGCCAAGACGACATCATGCGCAGCTACTCCCTGCACGCGAACTGCTACATCCGGAAGCCGCCGCGACTTGAAGACTTCATCCGGGTCGTCCAGAGCATTGACGATTTCTGGTTCACCATCGTGAGGCTCCCGCCCCGCGCCACCCCGGCGGGCGTCTGAACCCGTGCGTATCTTGCTCGTCGAAGACAATCCGGGCGACGGGCGACTCGTGCAGATCGCGCTGCGCGACGCTAAAGGCACCTTCGATCTGACTTGGGCGCAGACGATGGGCGAGGCGCTCGATCTGCTCAGCCACGACGTCTTCGAGATCGTGCTGCTCGACTTGACGCTGCCGGACGGGCAAGGGCTCGGCAACGTCGCCCGCATCCGGTCGAAGACGAACGAGCCAGCGATCGTCATTCTCACGGGGCAAGACGACGAAGATACAGCCCTCCGCGCCATGCAGGCCGGGGCCCAAGACTACCTCGTCAAGGGAAACCTCGACGCGGCCCTGCTTCGGCGCGTCCTTCGATACGCCCATGAGCGCAAACGGGCCGACCACCAGATCCGGGCCCTGAATGCCGATCTCGAAGCGCGCGTCGAGCGGCGCACGCACGAGCTCGCGCTCGCGAATCGGGAGCTCGAGGCCATCGCCTATACGGTCTCCCACGATCTGCGCGCGCCCCTCCGGACCATTGGCGGGTTCTCCGAGATCCTCCTCTCCGAGTTCTCCAAAGACCTCGATCCCGAGGCGCTCGACTATGTGCGGCGAATGCATGGCGCGGCGCTGCATATGTTCGCGCTGCTCGAGGCCCTGCTCATCCTCGGCCGCGTCTCCCGAGCCCCACTTCATGCCGAGCCCGTGGATGTCTCCCGGTTGACGCAGGAGGTCCTCGACCGCCTGATGACCACGGAAGCCAAGCCGGGTTTGGCGGCCCCGGTGCTCGTCGTCGCCCCGCATCTCCACGTCTTGGGTGACCCGAGCTTGCTGGAGATCGCACTGCGAAACCTGCTGGCCAACGCGCTGAAGTTCTCACGCAACGACGTGGCCCCTCGCATCGAGTTTGGCTTGTTGAACCTCGATGGCGAGGAGGTCTTCTTCGTGATGGACAATGGGGTCGGCTTCGACCTCGAGTTCTCCTCACGCCTCTTCGAACCGTTTCTGCGCCTGCACCAAAACACCGAGTACGAGGGGACGGGCATCGGCCTGGCCACCGTACGGCGGATCGTGCAGCGACACGGCGGACGCATTTGGGCCGACAGCAAAGCGGGGGAAGGGGCGTGCTTCTACTTCACCCTGCCCTCGAACCATGGGACGCCAATGCCGACGGGCCTGCTCGATCCGATCCCCTGAAGGCCGGCTCCCTGAAGGCCGGCTCCCTGAAGGCGACGGACCTGGTCCCTCAGAAGCGCAGCCTGTTTCCCGGATCGCCCGGCTCAATCGGCGGCTCCCGGAGCGCGTCGGGCGGCTGCTTGCGGGAGACGCCGTCGGACCAGTCCCCTTGGCTCACGGCCGACGCGCCCTTTTCACCCGCGACCGCAAAACCAGCGTCGGAGCTCGGGGCACCGGTGCCCTTGGGGTCGCTCGGTAGGCCCGAGGGCGCGGAGCCGGCCGCGGCCGCGAACGAGGCATCCGACCCGTGAGCGATCACCTCGGCAGGCGTGGCTGGAGGTGCCTTGACTTCGACGGACCCGCTGCCGAGCGCGCCCGCGGACGGCGGGGAAGTCGACCCGCTGTAGGCCGCAGCGGCCACGCCAATCCCTGCGGGGACTGAAGGCGGCAGGACCTCACGGGGGTCAAGGCCGCCGACGGCCGCGCGGGCCTCCGCCTCCAGCAACGCCGAAGCCTCTGCCAGTGCTCCGGACGACTGCCCCGGGGACTGCCCGGCCGCCGCCCGCTCACGCGCCGATCGTGCCGCCTCCGTAGCCCGCCGACGGGCGTCCTCAACGCGGACCTCTGCGGCGTTTCGAAGGCCTCCTAACGCGCCCGGAAGCCCGTCTCGATTCGAGCCCGAGGCCACCATGCCCTCGTGAACCAGCTCCATCGACTCCATCGCGAGGCCCTCCACGCTCGAGAGCTCGTCGAGCGTGAACTTCGTCGGCCAAGCGCGAAACAGCGTGAACCTGCGGACCTCCTGCCCCGCCTCGTCGCAGACCACGACTTCGACGTTGCGGCGCACCGAGTCGTCCGCGTTGGCCTTGGCGCAGGCGCGGGCCCACGCCATGAGGCCCTCATCGTTCGTATGACCCCGCTTAAGGATGAGCTTTCCGAGCCGACCCTGGCCCGGAAGGCGAACGAGCGCGTCGTTGCGGCCGCCCTCCTGGAACTCCAGCACCTCATTCTCCCAGAACAGCCCCTCCACCGTCCGAAAACGGGCCGAGGAGACGCCATCAATCTCCAAGCGAAAGCGATGTTTCGTATAGGGGTCGCGAACCGGCATGCGCCGATTCTCCACTTCGTTGGTGAAGGCCACAACCATCTTGACGACTGAGAAGCCTCGTAGCTAAGGTGCGCGCCGCATTCCGACATAGCTCAGTTGGTAGAGCAGGCGGCTGTTAACCGCCCGGTCGTAGGTTCGAGTCCTACTGTCGGAGCCATTCACGCGGGGTCGCGGAAACGCGACCCCGCACTTTTTAACAGCGGCCTCGGAGAGCGATCTCCGGGGCCGTTGCGTTTCTCCCCCACGTTTCCGCGACCTTCGACGCTC
>SHZC01000031.1 GCA_009692505.1 Myxococcales bacterium | reverse complement strand
AGCCGTTGCACTCGGTGCACATCCCGAGCGGCGAGTTGAACGAGAAGCTCTGCGGCGTCAGCTCGGGGTAGCCGATCGCACAATGTTCGCAGGCCCGGTGCTCACTGAACAGCCGATCCTCTCCCTCAGCGACGAGCGCGGCGATCAGCTTGCCTTCGCCCCTCTTCAGGGCCAGCTCCACCGAGTCGGTAATGCGGGCCCGCCCGTCCGGCTTGGACACCAGCCGATCGACGACGACCTCCACTCGATGGCGTTTCTTCTTGTCGAGCGTCAGCTTCTCGTCGAGCTCGACCACGACCCCGTCGATCCGAATCCGCGCGAAGCCGTGGCCGCGCAGCTCGCCGAGGAGGTCCTCATGCGCGCCCTTGCGGTTCTCCACGACGGGAGAGAGCAGCGTATATCTCGTGCCTTCAGGCAGGCGACAGAGCTCGTCGACGATCTGCTGCGCCGACTGCGCGGAGACCGGCCGGCTGCACTTATGGCAACGCTGCTCCCCCATGCGGGCGTAGAGGACGCGCAGGTAATCGTAGATCTCGGTAATGGTCCCGACCGTAGAACGCGGGTTCTTGCCGGCCGCCTTCTGCTCGATGCTGATCGTCGGCGACAGCCCCCTGATGGAGTCGTAGTGGGGCTTCTCCATTTGACCGAGAAACTGTCGGGCATAGGCCGAGAGGCTCTCCACGTACCGCCGCTGCCCCTCGGCGAAGAGCGTATCAAAGGCCATCGACGACTTGCCGCTGCCCGAGACGCCGGTGAAGACGACGAGCTTCTTCTTGGGGATGTCGAGATCGACGTTCTGGAGGTTGTGCTCGCGCGCGCCGCGAATGATGAGGTGATCGAGTTCGGTCGTTTTGCTGGACATCTGTTCAGTTGTTATCTTTTGAGGCGGACTGTGGCCGGGCCGCGCCGAGACTTCAAGGGGCTCGCTGAGTCTCAATCATGCCGGACCGCGGCCCGGGGGTGGTATCGTCCGGGCCATGACGAAGCCCGATCAGCCGTGGTTCATCCGCCGCCCCATGCCTTCCCCACAGGAGATTCATCGCGTCCACCTCATCGGCATCGCCGGGGCGGGCATGGGGGCCTTCGCGGGGATGTTGCAGGAGGCGGGCTATGAGGTCCGGGGCTCGGACCGGGGCGTCTATCCCCCGATGAGCACCGAGCTGAGCCAGCGTGGCATCACCTGGATGGAGGGCTGGGCGGCCGAGCACCTCGACTGGAACCCCGATCTGGTCATCGTCGGGAACGTCTGCCGGCGCGACAACGTCGAGGCCGTCGAGGCGGAGCGTCGGGAGATCCCCTCGGTCTCGTTTCCCCAGGCCTTCAGCGACCTCTTCCTCCTCGGGCACCTCTCGGTCGTGGTCTCGGGCACACATGGCAAGACCACGACGACGTCCCTGACGGCCTGGCTGCTCCATGAGGGCGGCCTCGATCCCGGCCTGCTCGTGGGCGGCGTCTCGCGGAACTTCGAGTCCACATACCGCCTCGGGCAGGGCGCGCCCTTCGTCGTCGAGGGCGATGAGTACGACACCGCGTACTTCGACAAGGGGCCCAAGTTCCTGCACTACCGGCCCGAGCTGACCATCCTGAACAACATCGAGTTTGACCACGCGGACATCTACGACTCCCTCGACGAGATCGTGGAGAACTTCGATCGACTCATCGACATCCTGCCGTCCGGGGGCGTCTTGTTCGCCAACGCCGACGACCCGCTCGTGATGGCGCGCGCCGCCCGAGCCGGCTGCCGCGTCGTGACCTACGGCTTCGGCGAAGGGGCAACTCTGCGGGCCACCGACGTCGTGCCGTGCAAGACCGGCTGCGACTTCGTCCTGCACCAAGGCAACGTCTGCCTCGGTGCTGTCTCCTCTCCGCTCGCGGGTCGGCACAACGTCTGGAATACGCTCGCGGCCTTCGGCGTCGGCTTCGAGTTGGGCCTCGACTTCGCGACCCTCTGCCGCGGGCTGGCGACCTTTCTGGGGACAAAGAAGCGACAAGAGGAGAAAGGCGAGGCGGCGGGCGTGCTCATCGTCGACGACTACGCGCATCACCCCACGGCGATTGACGAGACGATCCGCGCGCTGAAGGCCCGGTACGAAGGTCGCCCGCTCTGGGCGGTCTACGAGCCGAAGAGCAATACCGCGCGCCGCAACATCCATCAGCAGGAGTATGCCCGCTGCTTTGTCGCCGCCGATCACGTTCGGTTTGCCCGTCCCTTCGTGAAGGAAGACAAGCTCCTTGACGATCAGAAGCTCGATCTCGACCGCGTCGTCACCGAGCTTCGGGCGGCCGGGGTCGACGCGGACCACCGGGACAGTATCGAGAGCCTCGTCGCCCATCTCGCGGAGGCCACACAGAGCGGCGACGTGGTCGTCTTCATGTCCTCGAGCGGCTTCGACGGAATTCATGAACGACTCGTCGAAGCCCTGCGAGTTCGAGCACACTCGGCTTCATGAGTTCTCGCCGAAGTCCACAGGTCCCAGAGCTCGCGGACAGCTATTGGGATCCGCACCTCTCCCGCTGCAACCTCGCCGAGCCGTGCTTCGGGAATATCCTCGAGGACTGCGGTCTGAGCCTCCAACTGGGCGCGGGCCGGGCGATCGTGACGGCCGACGACGACGAGGAGGTCCGCCGCTACATCCTGGAGAAGGTGCGTGTTCGCGGTGAGCGGACGTTCCTTGAGCTCGGCCGGGCCGATGCCGATCCAAAGGCCAGATGCCTCCGAGCGGGGCAGCCTGTGCACCTCTCCTGGACCCACAATGAGGCGTGGTGGGGCGCGAACGTGCACGTCGCCGTGGCGCAATCACACAGCCTCATCGTCGATCTGCCGCGCACGGCGTTTCTGTTCCCCATCCGGTCGCGGCTCCTGGAAGAGGTGAGCAACGTCGCCCGGATGTTCGACAGCTTCGACGTGACGCTCTTCGACACCTCCGAGATGACGGCCGTGACCCATCCGGGGCGCGTGATGGAGCTCGTCGGCGGGGCCATCGATCAGAGTCGTCCGGCGTTGATGTTTCTCCACAACGCCGGGACATTCTTCGCCGGTCGGCTCGTGGCGACGCCGGGTGTCGCGATCCGCTGGTCGGCGCGCCGGCCGAACACCTTCGAGCTCTCGCTCGTGGGTACAGACATGGTCGGGGTCCTCTGGCGACCGGGCGTGAGCGTGGCATTGACGTGCCTCGTCAATGGCCTGACCGTGGCGTTTCGAACCCAGATCGTTGGCGGTCAGGGTCCGACCGTCAAGATGAACTGGCCCGAGAACGTGTTTCGTCGTCAGCGTCGTGAGCACAATCGGGTGGCGGTCGGGTCGCGGGAGATCGTCGAGTTTCGGCTCCCGATTCAGGGCGCGAGTGGACCGGTCAAGGCCGTGGTGAAGCCGTTCCGGGTCATGGACATTGGTCCACGCGGCGCTGGCCTCGTAGTCGAGAACGACGCCTCGGCGCAGCTGCCGGATCTGATCGCGGACGCCGAGTGCGAGCTCTACGGACGCACGAAGATCAAGCTCACGGTGGAGGTCCTCAGCCGCGTGCCATTTGGCGAAAAACACACCCGCCTATGCTGCGCCTTCCGCGGTCTCGAACTTCGGCACGAGCGGGCCTTGGAGATCGTGTGTGCGAAGCTTCAGGCGGCCGAGCAGTAAGGGCGGGCTTTAGCCTCCCTGCCGCAGCTTGCGGCGCAGGGCCTGAGCGCCGCGCCGAACATCATCGCGCTTGCACTTCAGGGCCGCGAGCCGGTCGAGGGCCATCGACGCGGTCTTCTTGTCGCCGGTCGTGTAGGCAAACTGGGCGCGGTAGAGCCAGGCGATGGGCTCGTCGGGGACCTGCTCGTTGACCGCCTCCATGAGCTTCAGTGCCCCGGCGAAGTCGTCAACCTCGAGGCGGGCGGCGGCCCACTGGATGTAGGCCTCGGCGCGCTTCGGCTCGATCGAGATCGCGTTCTCGAGCACGCGCTCGGCGTCGGGGAGCTCACCACGCTCGGCGTGTTTGACCGCGAGGTAGAGCAAGAGCCCGTACTCAAGCTCGCGCTCGGCCGGCGCGAGCATCGAGGCCGTCTCGTCGATGGTCGACTGGCTCTGCAGGTTCTCCCGAGGCGCGAGCGGAAGGACGGGCTTTGCCTCTCCGACCCGGCGCACGTTCACCCAGCAAGGGTTCATCTTCAGGATAGGGTCGAAGTAGTCGATGGTCTCGCGGAGCTCGACCTCGAAGCCGGCGTTCGTATTCAAGGCCATGAACTCGTCCTCGCCGTAGGCCCTTATGCTCAGCGTATCGTGGGCGAGGGCTTCGGCGGGCGCCCCGACCCAGAACTGGTAGCGAAACAAGGCGCCGGGTTTGAGGACGCGCGACACCTCGGCGAAGTAGCTCCGCAGGACGTCGGTGGGGATGTGGGGCAAGACGGAGTAGCTGAAGGCGAAGTCGAAGGACGCATCGGCGAAGCCCGAGAGATCGACGCCGTTATTGGCCTCGAAGTGCAGGCCCGGCTTGTCCCCGTGCAGCTCCTTGGCGGCGGCGATCATGACCGGGCTGACGTCGACGCCGACGATCTCGCGAAAGCGACCGCTGAGCTCGGCTGAGAGTCGACCGATGCCGCAGCCGAGATCGAGCGCCCGCGCCTCAGCCGAGACCCGGTCAGCGATGCCCTCGAGCAGCGAGGCCACGTCTTTCTTGGCGGAGTCGACGTAGCTCTCCACGTCGGCCTCCTGGGTTGCCGCCACCCAGTAGCGAGGGTCGACGTTGGCCCTTCGGTCCCAGTCGCGCCGCATCTTCTCTCGAATGTCGATGGTGTCGTTTCGGTCGGCCATGGCTCGCGCGGCTTTCTTCAATGTGTCGATGAATCGTGCGGGCAATCGACACCGCGTCCGCGTGCAAGTAAACACTCGACGGCGTGACATTCAACCTTTCCGCCGTGCCCGCTTTTCAGCCGCAGCCGCTGCTCCCCGGGTGGCGGAGCGACCGCGCGCCGCCGGTCGTGTTCGCGGTCACCGGTCTCATCCTCGCGGCCGGCGTGATGCCCGGCTTCCACTGGCACGACACAGCGGAGTTCGGGGCGGTCGCGTCGCGGCTGTCGCTGTCTCACCCCCCGGGGCACCCGCTCCACGCGCTGACGACCCGGGCCGTCTTGGATCTGCCGCTCGGGGACTTGGCGTTTCGGGCGAACGTCGCGAGTAGTGTGTGCCTGGCGTTCGCACTCTCCGTCTTCGCGAGGGTGCTCGGCGTCCTCGCGCCGGGGCTGTCGTGGTTCGAGCGTTTTGTCTTCGCCTCGTGGCCGGTGGTCTTCCCGGTCGTGTTTCTTCAAGGCATCCGCGCCGAGGTTTACGCGCTCAACCTCCTCGTCACCTTGGGCGTCGCGTACTGCGTCGTGGAGCTTCGCCCGCTTGAAGGCGGCCGTTTTTTTGTCGCGCTGGCTCTGCTCGTCGGGCTCGGCTTGGGCAATCACTCGCTCCTCATCGCCGCGCTCGCCCCCATCGTGGTTTGGCGTGCCGCGCGGTCGAAGCTGCGCCTGCGGGCCTGGCTTCTGGCGCTCGCAGCCGGGCTCCTCGGGGCCTCGTCCTATGTCTACCTGCCCCTGCGGGCGAGCGCGGGCGGCGACGTGGGTTGGGGCCGCCCCGAGACGCTCGCCGCTTTCGTCGACACCGTGCTCGCGCGGGACTGGCATAAGAACCTCGCCTCGGCCGGCTCAACGGGCCTCGACCTCTGGGAGAACGCGCTGGGGATCACCGGTCTTCTCGCCGCTCAACCGGGCCTCGTCGTCGCGACCGGCGCCGCGCTCCTCTTCGGGTGGGCCCTGCTTCGAAGGCCGGGAACACGAGCCCGTATCGCCGCGCTCGCGCTCTCCGGCGCCTGCCTCCTCGCCACCCGGTTCTTCTATCCCTTCGATGAGAACAACCCCGATCTCGGCGGGTACTTTGCCCCCGCCCTCTTCGCGTGGGTGGGCACTTTTGCCGTGGCCTTCGCCGAGCTCGCGCCGCGTGTACGGCCGGTCCTGTCGCTGTTGCTCCTGCTCGCCGCGGCCGTCTCGGTCGCCGACGTCGACCCAGGCCAGCGGCGGGGCTCGCGGGCCGCCGAGGTCCTCTCGAACACCCTCGTCGATGAGGTGCCCCCCCGAGGGGTGCTCGTCACGTCCGACTACTCGACCTGGTTCCAGTCCTGGGCCCAGCATGACTTCGCCGGCGCGAGGCCGGACGTGGCGGTCCTCTTCCGGGGCCGGGTGGAGCAGGCCTGGCATATCAGCCGCGTCTCCTCGGTCCACCCGGAGGTCGCCGCGCTCATGTCCACGTTCCCCGCCTCATTCGATCGTCCGGGCATCCGCTTCGAAAACGGCGTCGAATGGGCCCGTCTCGGCGCGCTCGCCGCCCGCCTGCGCCCAGCCGGTCTCACGCTCGCGCTCCATGGTCCAACGAAGCTGCCACCCGCAGCTCCGCCGGTCCCCACGACCGATGTCGACACCCGCTGGACTCAAACGTTTCGCTTCGCGCTCCTCGCTGAACATTGCCTAAATTCGGTCCCCAAAGACGCCCTCTGCGCACGCAAGGCGATCGACGCGGCCCGCGCGTATTTGCCCGCCGTCGGGGACGAGTGGCTCGACGCGCTTGAAGCCGCCCTGACCGCAGCTTTGCCGCCCGAATAAAGACTCTCCCGTTCGCTGGCCGGGCCGTCCGAGCCTTCGGCTTTGACCGGCACCTGGAACCGGTATAAAAAGTCGCCACTTTCCCTCTCGCCTTAAGGTTCCTCATGCAGGTCCGGTTCTGGGCCGCGACCGATGTGGGTCGCACCCGCGAGCACAATGAGGACAACTTCTTGGTCGACAAGAAGTTAAACCTCTTCATCGTGGCGGATGGCATGGGGGGCCACGCTGCGGGCGAGGTCGCGTCGTCCGTGGCCGTCCGTGAGGTCCGTCGGCTCATCTCCGAGCACCGGGAGACCATCGAGAACTACGCCCGCGAGGAGAGCCCCGGCGGTCGGCAGGAGGTCCTCCGACTCATCGAGACCGCCATCCAGCAGGCCTGTGCGCGCATCTTCGAGATGGCCCAGGAGTCCACGGAGCGGCGCGGCATGGGCACGACCCTCTGCATGCTCATCGTCGCTGGGAGTCGAGGGTTCTTGGGCCACGTCGGCGACAGTCGCATCTACCTCCTGCGGCATCAGCAGGTCCACCAGCTCACCGAGGACCACTCCCTCGTCAACGAGCTCATCAAGCGCGGCCGCCTCAAGCCCGGCGACGTCTTTGGCAGCCCCTACAAGAACGCGGTCACCCGGGCCGTCGGGGTCTACGAGACCGTCGAGGTGGACACGCTCGACTTCGACATCCTGCCCGGAGACAGCTACCTCCTGTGCAGCGACGGTCTGTCCTGCTACCTCGACAACGAGACGACCCGCGAGATCCTGGGCTCCGACGACGTCAAGCTGATCCCCGACCGCTTCATCCACCTGGCCAACGAGGCCGGCGGCAAGGACAACATCACCAGCATCGTGGTGCGCGTGGAGCCCGACGCCCAGGGAGAGACAAACGAGCGGATGTCCGAGGTTCGGCTCAAGCTCGATACGCTGCGCGCCATCCCCCTCTTCAAGTACCTCAGCTACAAGGGCCTCGTGAAGGTGATGAACATCACCGACGTCCGGCGGGCCAAGGCGCTCGAGGTCGTGTTCGAGGAAGGGGATCGGGGCGAGGAGTTCTACCTCATCCTCAGCGGCAAGATCGTCATCGAGAAGGCCGGCGTCGCCTTGGCGGAGTTGGGTCCTGGTGGGCACTTCGGCGAGATGGCCATGGTCGACAAGTCGCCACGCTCCGCCTCGGTTCACGCCCTTGAGGACTCCAAGCTGCTCATCATCCAGCGGGCCCAGTTCTACGAGATCATGCGTCGCGACCCCAATGTCGCGGTGAAGCTCATGTGGAGCTTCATCCAGGTGCTCGCGGCCCGCTTGCGTCTGACCAATGATGAGCTGCTCTCGGCGCGCGAGACCATTGATCTGTTGCGGCATAATCAGATTGGCGGTCTCGTCGCTGAGTTGTCGACGTTCGATCCGGCGATCCTCGCCGTCTCCGCGCTTCCCGTCGCCCTGACGGATGAGCTCATGCCCGAGTTCCTGTTTACGGACACAGAGCAGCCGCAGACCGATCCGCTGATTCGGCTCGATGCCGTCGGGCCGTCGTCCGGCAAGGAGGGCCAAGTCGAGCCCCCGGCCTTGCCCTATGCCGTGACCGAGGCCCCTCAGACGCTCGCGCTGGCCCAGGGCGCGGATTCCGAGGAGGTCGACCACATCGCCTCCATGCCGCCGGACGCATATCGCGCCGAGGAGGATCCGCAAGACTCCGCGCCGCCGGCCCCCCAGGCTCCGGATGAGCGGCGCACGATCTCGGAGACGCCCGCTTTGCCGCTGCTGTCGCCGCCGCCCATCGATGAGTTCGACGGGCGCGCGACCATCGATCTCGGCCGTCGACCCAAGCTGGTCGCCGGTGAGTTCGCCGACGAGTCGGGCGAGGACTGAGAGCGATGTCCCCCAAGTCTAATGCGAAGCGCCTGCTCGTGATGGTCGCGAGCGTCGCGGCCTTTCTTGGCTTCGTCGTGGTGCTCGTCTCGATGGTCCACGGACCCCGTGAGCTCACAGCCCCGGCCGGCAAGCTGATCTTCGAGGACACCTTCGAGCGGTCCGAGTTGGGGGCCGGCTACACGCAGTCATCGGCCGACGTGGGCCACGCCGCCGGGACTTGGAAGCTCCAGGATGGGCGTCTCATCGGCGAGAACATTCACAACGCCGGCCTCTGGCTCGATCGTCCGCTGCCGGAGCGCGTTCGACTCGAGGTGGACGTCCGACCCGAGACCGACGTCGGCGACGCCAAGGTCGAGATCTTCGGCGACGGCTCGCATCATCAGAGCGGCTACATCGCGATCATGGGCGGCTGGAAAAACACGGTCAATTGTCTGGCTCGACAGGATGAACATAGCGAGGAGCGCAAGGAGGACACGCGCTGCGGCCGCAATCGTCAATGTGTGCAGCCGGGCACCGAGTATCACTGGACGTTCGAGCGGACAGATCGGGTGGTTCGTTGGTACGTCGACGGCCAGCTCTTCCTCGTCTACGACGACGCGCACCCGGTCGCCGGTCGGCACTTCGCCTTCAACGTCTGGGAGGCGAAGGTCACCTTCGACAACCTCAAGGTCTACGACCTCTCGAACTGACGTTTGGGGGACGCGCCTGAGCTCAACTCGGGCCGCAGATGCCTCAGGCAAGGGAGCCCTTCGCGGACGGCCCTGAGCCTCTCGAGGTCCAACTCGGCGAGGACGAGGCCTCGTCCTTCGCCGCGCTCACCGATCACCTCGCCCCAGGGATCGATGATGAGCGTGTGCCCATACGACGCGCGGCCAGCGACGCCGTGCTCGCCCGCCTGTGCCGGGGCCACGACGTAACACTGGTTCTCGATCGCGCGGGCCCGAAGCAGCGTATGCCAGTGGGCCCGCCCCGTCGGCACGGTGAAGGCGGAGGGCACGAGCAGCACCTGAGCCCCCGCGAGGACGAGCGCGCGGTACAGCTCAGGGAAGCGGAGGTCGTAGCAGATGCTCAGGCCGAAGCGGAGTCCCCCCAGCTCGAAGAGCGCGAGCTCATCGCCCGCCGACGTCGACGCCGACTCGCTGAGCTTCGGCCCCTGAGGCAGATCAATGTCGAAGAGGTGCATCTTTCGATAGGTCGCGAGGACTTGCCCATCCGGTCCATAAGCGAAGGCGGCGTTGAAAGGGCGTGAGGGATCGGCCGACGTCTCCGGCACGCCCCCGATGACGAGGCCGACCTGGTGGCGCAGGGCAGCCGCGGCGAAGCGTGAGCCCCAATGACCGAGCACTCCACCCGCGACCCGCACCCTTGCCTCCGGATCGCCGAGCGTCAGGACGTTCTCCGGGAGCACGACGAGCGCCGCGCCGGCCTCGGAGGCCCGCGCAATGAGCCCCTCCGCGGCGGACCACGAGACCTCCGGGTCCGGGCCCGAGCACAGTTGAATCGCCGCGACACGCATGCGGCGGCATCATGCCACCAGCGGCGAACGATTCGCCACGCCAGTCCGCCTTGCGCTGCGATCAGAGCCATGCTAAAGGGGCCACCGCTTTCGTAGGTGAGCCATTCTGGATCTTCGCGAAGGGCCTCTCGGGCCCTTTTTTTTATGGCCGCGATCGCGCAACTGGAGCCCCTTGACCATGTTCGACACTCCGATGGAGCCGACCGAGGCGCGCTGGATTGGCGGGGCACAACGCCCAGTGCCAGCCCGCATCCGCGAGATCGTCGAGCCCATCATTCGTGCGGCAGGTCTGGAGTTCGTCGGCGTGGAGCAGGCCAAAGAAGGCCATCGCGCGCTCTTGTGGGTCTACATCGACCGACCGGCCGAGGCAGAAGGCGAGGGGAGCGGCGTCACTTTGGACGATTGTGCCCGCATCAGCCCCGACCTCTCCGCCGCGCTTGACGTCGACGACCCGATCGCCGAGGCCTACGACCTTCGAGTCTCGTCCCCGGGCCTTGATCGTCCGCTCATGACCGACCAGCACTTCCGCCAGCACATCGGCTTGGAGTGCATTCTTCAGTTGCTCGACGCCGTCGACGGTCGGCGAAAGTTCACGGGTCGAATCGAAGGCGTCGTCGCCGATGAGCTCACGCTCGTCTGCGAGGAGGTCCCGGTCCGCCTCTCGATTGATCGCATTCAAAAAGCTCACTTGAAATTCGCGCTGCCCCCCGGTGGGCAAAAACGCAAGCCCTGACGCTGGACTCTTTGGAGAATCCGCATGGAACTTAACCTCAATCACGTCATTGATCAGGTCGCCAAGGACAAGGGCATCGACCGCAAGTCGCTGCAGGAGACCCTGGAACAAGCCATCTTGCAGGCCGCCAAGAAGGTGTTCGGTCAGGACCGCAACATCGAGGCCCACTACAGCGTCGACGAGGGCGTCGTCGAGCTCTTCCAAATCATCAAGGTGGTTGACGAAGTCGACGATCCCAACAACGAGCTGAGCATGGAAGAGGCCAAGGAGCACGGGCTCGAGGCCGAGATGAGCGATGAGCTCCTCTTCCAGATCTACTACCTGCCCAAGGACATCGACAAAGCGCGGGAACAGGACGAGCGATACGGCGACATTCTCCAGCTGAAGTCGCAGCGCCAGAGCTTCGGGCGGATCGCCGCACAGACCGCGCGGCAGGTCATCACGCAGCGCATCCGCGAGGCCGAGCGCGATCGCGTCTTCGATGACTTCATCGACCGCAAGGGCGAGCTCATCACCGGCATCGTGCGTCGCTTCGAGCGCGGCAGCATCGTGGTCGATCTGGGCAAGGAGTCCGAGGCCATCTTGCCGGTGCGCGAGCAGGTACCTCGCGAGTCCTACCGCCCTGGTGAGCGCATTCAGGCCTATGTGCTCGATGTGCAGCGCAACGCCAAGGGGCCGCAGATCATCCTGTCGCGCACCTCGCCTGGCCTGCTCATCAAGCTCTTCGAGATGGAGGTGCCCGAGATCTACGAAGGCATCGTGCGTATCGAGACGGCAGCCCGCGAGCCCGGCAGCCGAGCCAAGATCGCGGTCTCCAGCCGTGACCAGGACGTCGATCCGGTCGGCGCGTGCGTCGGCATGAAGGGCTCGCGCGTCCAGGCGGTCGTGCAGGAACTTCGCGGCGAGAAGATCGACATCGTCCCTTACAGCGAAGATCCGGCGCGTTTTGTCTGCAACGCGATCCAGCCGGCCGAAGTCGTGAAGGTCCTCATTGACGAGGACAACTTCACGATGGAGCTCATCGTCTCCGACGACCACCTCAGCCAGGCCATCGGGCGTCGGGGGCAGAACGTGCGCCTCGCCAGCCAGTTGACCGGTTGGAAGATCGACATCCACTCCGAGAGCAAGGTCCGCGAGCTCGAGGACGATGCCCGTCACGCGCTGATGGCCCTTGAAGGGGTGACCGGCGAGCACATCGACACGCTCTGGAGACTCGGCTACCGATCCCTCGACGCGATCGTCAATACGCCTGACGAAGAGCTTGCGAATATCCCGGGGATCACCTTGGAGGACGCGGGGCGACTGCGGGTCGGGGCCGACCGGCTCGCCCAGCGCAAGGCTCGCGGCGAGGACATCCGACCCCCGCTGCCGACGCCCCCCGGCTACGACAAAGAGACAGAGTTCGCCCGCTGGTCCAAGGGGCCAGAGGGGCTCGATCGGCCGACGTTCGAACGCTGTGTTCGCGTGGGTTACTTCACGCTCGAGATGGTCGGGGCCGTGGAGAGCCCAGAGAAGTTCGCCAAGGCCGTCAACATCGACGTCGAGCGCGCCGTCAAGGTTCTGTTCGCCGCTCGCTCGGCCCTCTCGGCCCTTCGAGCCCAGGTGGCCGTTGAGGCCCCAGCCACTACAAACGAAGACCTCGACTCCGACATGTGAGCGACTACCGAAAGGATGTTCATGGTCTCCCGTCCTCGCAAAGGGCCCCGTCGAGCGGGTCCCAAGCCAGACGTTCCCACGAGAACCTGCATTGGCTGCCGGGGTGAGTTCCCGCGGTCATCGCTCGTCCGCGTCATTCGGGGGCCCGCCGGCGAGTACGGGATTGATCGTTACCTGCGTGGGCCCGGCCGGGGCGCGCACCTCTGCTATGACCGGACCTGTTTCGAGACCGCGATCAAACGTAAGGCGCTCTCACGAGCGTTCGTACACCTCGTCGTCAACGCGCCGGCCCCGGATGGAGAGGCCCTCGTCCAAGAGACGATCGCGGCCATCGAGGCCCGGCTCAGCGACGCTCTGGTCCTAGCGCGTCGAGCCCGGGCGACCGAGTCGGGGGCCGACGTTATCGAGGCCGCCTTCGGAGCAAACAGGGTCTTGCTGCTCGTGCTGGCGGAAGACGCAGCCGAGGCGACGGCGGCCCGCTTTCGGGCCTTGGCCCTCGGTACGGGCGTCCCGGTCGAGATCTTTGGCACACGCGACTCTCTCGGCACGGCTCAAGGCCGCGCGTTGGTCGCGGCCGTTGCGATTGAAGTTGAGTCGTGGGCCACACGACTATCGACGGAGTTTGGCTGGCGCCGCCGCCTTTTGGTTGCGACCTGATTCGGAATCCCTATATTACGCGCCCGATCCTCGGCGGCCATGCTGCCCCGCGGCCCGAGGTTGAGGTTTTTGGAGAACGCATGGGCAAGAAGGTTTTTGATGTCGCTAAGGATCTCGGCCTGGATCACCGGGTCGTGCTCAAACGATGCGACGAGCTGAGCATCTCGGTTAAGAACTACATGTCGGAGCTCTCGGAGCCCGACGTGCTTAAGGTTCGGGATGCTTTTGAGGCTGATCGTCTCCCCAAGACGGTCGACGAGAAGAGCGGGTCGCCCGGCGTCATGCGGCGACGACCGCGTGAGCCCGTGCCGGTCGCGAAGCCCGCGCCCTCACCGCTCAAAGCGCCCACTCCGATGCGGCCTATCGCTCCAATCGCCGCGCCCATCGCGGGCACGCCCTCCGTCGCGGTCACGCGGTCGCCGGTCGTTTCGGCCTCGCCGTCGCCGGCCGTTGCGGCCTCGGCGTCTCCGGCCGTTGCGGCCTCGCCGTCTGCGGTCATTGGGGGCTTGGTGGCCTCGCATGAGGCGGTCCAGACTCCGAGCTCATCCGAGGCACCCGTCGCCCCGGCCGCTGTAGCGGCTTCGACGTCCGAGGGCGAGCCGGTCTCCGAGGCCCGGCCACCGGTTGAGGGGGGGGCCGAGCTCGACGACGGCCGCCGTCCCGCTCCGCCGCCAGCCTCGGCGATCATTGGACGCCCGAGCCCAATCCCCAGCGGGGCGGCTGCGGGCAGCACGCCGTCACCGGGTGGAGCCAGGATCCTCGGGACCGTGCCGCTCGACCTCCTGCGGAGCCGTACCGCTCGCCCACCCATGCGACGCCCCGGTGGACTGCCGGGTGGACCCGCAGGTGCCCCGGGTGCATTCCAGGGTGATCGTCGGCCCCTTGGGCCAGGCGGTCCTGGCCCTCGACGACCCTTGGGCGCGCGGCCGATGCCGCTCGACGTCAATGCGGCCGTCCCGCTCGTTCCGGTCGATCGTGGTGACGGCACCCGTCGTCGGGCGCGACCCGGCGGCCCACTTCTTCTGCCCGGTGCCCCCCCGCCGACCAGCGATGAGGCGGCCCGCGAGGCCGAGCGCGCTCGACTGGCCAAGGCCCCTGGCAAGAAGCGACAGGTCGTCTCGCGTGAGGACCTCTACTCGTCCAATGCCCGATTGGGCCGAGGCCGAAAGCGCAAGCTGCCCAGCAAGAAGGGCTCGAAGACCCAGGTCACGAAGCCCGCTGCGCACAAGCGCGTCGTCCGCGTCGATGGGACCATCAGCGTCGGCGAGCTCGGCAAGGCGTTGGGCGTCAAGTCCTCCGAACTCCTCGTCAAGCTCATGCAGATGGGCACGATGGTGACCATTAATCATCAGCTCGACATCGAAACAGCCACGCTGCTCGCCGCCGACTTCGAGTACGGCGTTACGGACATCGCCTTTGACGAGGACGAGTTCATCGCCGAGGAGGTCGAAGGGGCTCCGGTTGATCCGGACGCCATCCTGCGCGCCCCGGTGGTGACGGTCATGGGTCACGTCGACCATGGCAAGACCTCGCTGCTCGATCGCATCCGCAAGTCGAAGGTCGCGTCCGGCGAGGCCGGGGGCATCACCCAGCACATCGGCGCGTACCGCGTAAAGACGGCGCACGGAGATGTGGTCTTCCTCGATACGCCTGGTCACGCCGCGTTCACGGCCATGCGCGCTCGCGGGGCCTCGGTGACCGATCTCGTGGTCCTCGTCGTGGCCGCCGATGACGGGGTCATGCCCCAGACCATCGAGGCCATCAACCACGCTCGTCTGGCCGAGGTGCCGGTCATCGTCGCCATCAATAAGGTCGACAAGGCCGGCGTCGACGTGGAGCGCATCAAGCAGGAGTTGACGAAGTACAACCTCGTCTCCGAAGAGTGGGGTGGCGAGACCATGATGATTCCGGTCAGCGCCTTGAAGGGCACCGGGATGACCGAGCTGCTCGAAGGGCTCGCGCTGCAGGCCGAGGTCCTCGAGCTGCGCGCCAACCCGAAGAAGCCCGGCCAGGGCCACGTCATTGAGGCCCGCGTCGACAAGGGGCGCGGTCCGGTGGCCACGGTGCTCGTCCAGGACGGTACGCTGAAGACCGGCGACTTCGTCGTCTGCGGCGCCCAGATGGGGCGAATCCGCGCCATGCTCGATGAGAATGGCGAGCGCGTCAAAGAGGCTGGACCCTCGACCCCCGTCGAGATCCTCGGGCTCGATGGCATCCCGCCCGCGGGTGAGGCGTTCAACGTCATCGCCAACGAGAAGGACGCCAAGCGCATCGCTGAGTCGCGCACCGAGAAGCTGCGGGAGAAAGAGCTCGTGGCCTCTGGCCCGGGCGCGACTCCGGCGGAGCTCTTGGCACGAATTGGCGGTCCCGCCGCCAAGGTGCTGCGCCTCGTCGTCAAGACGGACGTGGTCGGCACGCTCGAGGCCCTGAGATTCACCCTGGAGCAGCAGAACGCCAAAGAGGTTCAGCTGAAGATCGTTCACTCGGGGGTGGGCATCATCACCGAGTCCGACATCATGTTGGCTTCGGCCGCAGAGGCGGTCTGCATCGGCTTCAATGTCGGTCCGGACACCAACGCGAAGCGCGCCGCTGATCAGAGCAACGTCACGATCCGCCGGTTCTCGGTCATCTACGAGGTCGCCGATGAGGTCCGGGCCATGATGTCCGGGATGCTCACTCCGGAGATCGTCGAGACGCCCTTGGGCCGTGCAGAGTGCAAGACGGTCTTCCAGATCGCCCGCTTCGGCGCGGTGGCTGGCTGTATGGTTCAAGATGGCAAGGTCGTGCGCGGAGCCCGCGCTCGAGTCATGCGCGCCGGCGTCAAGGTCCACGAGGGCAAGATCTCGGGCCTCAAGCGCTTCAAGGAAGACGTCCGCGAAGTCACCCACGGCTACGAGTGCGGCATCAGCGTCGATGGCTACGCTGAGATTCAGGCCGGCGACATCATCGATGTCGTTGAGGTCAAGGAAGTCGCACGTCAGCTCACCTGAGCTGCTGCTCATCGGCTCATGGCCAATTCCCCTTCCCACCGCACTCATCGCGTCGCCGGCCTCATCCGTGAGGTCATGGCGGAGCTCATCTCCTTCCATATCAAAGACCCTCGGGTCGTCGGTGTGACCGTCACGGAGGTCGAGATCACCGGCGACCTCCGCGAGGCGACCGTCTTCGTCGCGCTCGCGCCCTCCGAAGATCTGAACGCTCAGAAGGCCGCTTTGGTCGGCCTGCGGAGCGCGTCTGGTTTTCTTCGGCGAGAGGTCGGCTCGCGGATTCGCCTTCGGACGACGCCCACGCTGGCCTTCGAGATTGACCGTTCCGGCGCCTATGGTGCGCGGATTGACGAGGTCTTGCGCGAGCTTGGCTTCGTCGAGAAGCCCGATGAGCCCGCTGAGGATGAGCCGGAGTCATGACCTCCCCGCCGAGGCGAGCCGAGCGGAACGAAGATCACGTGCCCGCACGCGGGGCCGTCCTGCTGATCGACAAGCCGCTCGGCCCCACCAGCTTCGACGTCGTCGCCCGCGTCCGCCGAGCTGTCGGCAACCGGCGTGTTGGCCATACTGGGACGCTGGATCCGCTGGCGACCGGGCTCTTGGTCGTCTGTCTGGGCGAGGCGACGAAGCTGTCTCCCTTTCTGACCGCTGAGTCGAAGGCCTATGTGGCGACGCTTCGGCTCGGGCTTGAGACCGAGAGCGGCGACGTGGATGGTCGCACGCTGCACGAGGCGACCCCGGACGCGCTCGCCGCACTCAGTGAGGCGGACGTGCTCGGCGTGCTGCCCCGGTTTCGCGGGACCATCGAGCAGCGCCCGCCGCCTCAGTCGGCCGTCAAGGTTGGAGGCCAGCGGATGTACGCGCTCGCCCGGGCCGGTGAGGTCGTCGAGGTCCCGCTTCGACAGGTCAGCGTCCAGCACCTCGAAGCCACCCGTCTCGCGTTGCCTGAGGTCGATCTCGAGGTGTCGTGTTCGAAGGGGACTTACATCCGGAGCCTGGCGATTGATCTGGGTCGGGCCCTGGGGGTTGGTGGTCACCTGACGGCGTTGAGGCGGACCTGCGTGGGCCCGCTCTCGATCTCGCAGGCGGTCTCGCTCGAGCGACTGGAGGCCGATCCGGCGGGTGTCATGGCGGCCTTTGCCCTGAGCCCGGCCGCCGCGCTCGCGCACTTCCCGGTGCTCCACGTCGACGACCAGCTTGCGCGATCGATCCGCGACGGGAAGGTTGCCCGCGCGACCGGTCTGGCAGCCGGGGTCGCCCTGGCCCTCGACGCCCGCCTGGACCTCGTCGCCATCCTGGAGGTCAGCGAAGCCGGTGACGCTCGGGTGACGCGGGGATTCGGCGGCGACCTCAGCCGCGAAGGTCATAAAGAAGCTTGACGATGCGGCCACCGTACTGTATCACGCGGCCCGATTAGAACTGCGGCGGCTGAACGACGGCTCGGCCACTCGCCCAAACCTCAAAGAATCGAGGACACAAATGCCGCTCGCACATGAAGTCAAAGCAAGCATAATCGACAAGTACAAGACGGGCGAGGCCGACACCGGCTCGCCCGAGGTCCAGGTCGCGTTGCTCACGCAGCGTATCCTCGACCTCACCGAGCACTTCAAGATCCACAAGCAGGACCACCACTCCCGCCGCGGCCTCTTGAAGCTCACGGGTAAGCGCCGCCGGCTCGTGGCCTACCTGCGGGTGATCGACCTGAGTCGATACAAGAAGCTCGCCGAGAGCTTAGGCCTCAAGAAGTAGTTGATTCGTGGAGAAGGGGAGCCAAGTGGCTCCCCTTCGCGTTTTTGGACTGCGCGTGCCCTGTAGAAGGTCGAAGCCGGACTTCGTATCTGACCCGAGTCCCTCCTCATCAGCAGGGGGGCTTCGGGTCAGGAACAGAAGCGGCGAGTCGGTGGCAGGGCGGGCGCTCAATCGCGACGACCGGAATACGCGCGAGAACAGACGCGTGGTCGGGCGCGGAGAGGAGCACTGATGGGGGTCATCACCCTGAAAGCACCGTTCGGTCACACCGAGGTCATCCTCGAGACCGGACGCCTGGCCCGTCAAGCAGACGGCGCCGTCCTCGTGACCATGGGCGACACGGTCGTCCTGGTCACCGTTTGCGGGGCGAAGTACTCGAAGCCCGGCACCGACTTCCTGCCGCTCACGGTCGAGTACGTCGAAAAGATGTACGCGTCCGGGAAGATCCCCGGCGGATATTTCAAGCGCGAGGGGCGCTTGGCGCCTTGGGAGATCCTGATCGCGCGGCTCATCGACCGGCCCAACCGGCCGCTCTTCCCGAAGTTCTGGCGCAAAGAGATTCAGCTCATCGCCACGGTCATGTCCACGGACAACCGGAACGATCCGGCCATCTGCGCGATGATCGGCGCCTCGGCCTGCTTGGCGATCAGCGACATTCCTTTCGAGGGACCGTCGGCCGGATGCCGTGTCGTGCGCATCGGTGGGCAGTTCGTAATCAACCCGCCCTTGGACGTGGTCGACAGCGCCGAGCTCGAGCTGATCGTGGCCGGCACCGCCGACGCGATCTGCATGGTCGAGGGTGAGGCCAACGAGGTCGGCGAGTCGACCTTGATCGACGCGATCATGGCTGGCCACGAGGCCATGAAGCCCATCATCGCCATGCAGCGGGAGCTGGTGCGGCTCGCTGGCAAGGTCAAGCAGATCGCGGTCGCCCCGGCCTTTGACTACGACCTCTATGAGCGCGTGGTCGACGTGGCCCTTGATCGTCTGGCGGACGCTTGCGTCATCCATGACAAGAAGGCTCGCCGCGACGCGATCTCATCGGCCTGCAAGGCGGTCATCGCCGAGGTGGTCGCGAGCAACCCGGCGTTGGCCGGCCGTGAGCTCGAGATTGATGGCCACCTGCACAAGCTGCAGAAGGACATCATCCGAACCCAGGTCGTCGAGGAGGGCGTCCGCATCGACGGTCGTCGCACCGACGAGATCCGCCCGATCAGCTGCGAGGTCAAGGTGCTCCCCCGCACCCACGGCTCCGCGTTGTTCACGCGCGGCGAGACGCAGGCGCTGGCCACGATCACCTTGGGCACCCGCCGCGACGAGCAGCGGATCGACAACCTGCTCGGCGACCACTTCGTGAAGTTCATGCTTCACTACAACTTCCCGCCGTTCTGCACGGGCGAGGCGAAGCCCATGCGTGGGTCGAGCCGACGCGAGATCGGGCACGGCAACCTCGCGCAGCGCGGCATCGAGAAGCTGCTGCCGGATCACGACACCTTCGGGTACACGATCCGCGTCGTCAGCGAGGTCCTTGAGTCCAATGGCAGCTCGTCGATGGCCACGGTCTGCGCCTCGTCGATGGCCCTCATGGAGGCCGGCGTCCCGTTTGTGAAGCCGGTGGCCGGCATCGCCATGGGCCTCATCGCTGAGGGCGACAAGCTCGCCGTGCTCTCCGACATCCTCGGCGACGAGGATCACTTGGGCGACATGGACTTCAAGGTCATCGGCACGAAGGACGGCATCACCGCCCTTCAGATGGACATGAAGATCGAAGGCCTCGCGCGCTCCGTGCTCGAGAAGGCCCTGCTCCAGGCCAAGGCGGGCCGGATCCATATCCTCGGTGAGATGGCCAAGTGCATCTCGGCCCCGCGCAGCGACCTCTCGAATCACGCGCCGCGCATCTTCCTGATGTTCGTCAAGCCCGACAAGATCCGGGACATCATCGGACCCGGAGGCAAGACGATCCGTGGCATCGTCGAGCAGACCGGCGTGCAGGTCGACGTGGACGACACCGGCAAGGTGAGCATCGCCGCGAAGGACAGCGAGAGCGCCCACCGCGCCATGGAGATCATCAAGGGGCTCACCCAGGAGCCCGAGGTCGGCAAGATCTATCAGGGCACCGTCCGGAAGATCATGGACTTCGGCGCCTTCGTCGAGATCCTCCCGGGCACCGACGGGCTCTGCCACATCTCCGAGCTCTCCGACCAGCGCGTCGAGCGCGTTGAGGACATCCTCACCGAGGGCGACGAGATCTACGTCAAGTGCATCGGCGTCGACCGCACGGGCAAGATTCGCCTGTCGCGGCGCGAGGCTCTCCAGACGGTCGGCCAAGCCTGACCTTCCTGTGCGTCTCTCTCTCCGGCGCCTCGACGGCGTCGGCCCCCCTCTGCCTCTCCCTTGCCCTTCCACGCCCAACGCCGCTGGCCTCGATCTCTCTGCCGCCCTCCTGAGCGAGCAGGTCATCGAGCCGGGCGCGCGTCTCTTGGTCCCCACGGGCTTCGCATGGGCGATCCCGGAGGGATTCGAGGGGCAGGTGCGACCAAGATCCGGTCGCGCGCTCAGCGAGGGCCTTACGGTTCTCAACGCGCCCGGCACCATCGACGCCGACTATCGGGGCGAGGTCGCGGTCCTGCTCGTGAACCTCGGGCAGGCCCCGGTGACGATTCGACGGGGGGACCGTATCGCCCAGATGATCGTGGCCCCGGTCGTGCGCGTGATGGTCGAGGAGGTCAAGAGCCTTGACGACACCTCGCGAGGCTCCGGAGGCTTCGGCCACTCGGGCACTTGAAGGGCCAACCTCTCTCTGATACAAGGCGCGCCACTCGGACCCCCTGAACGTGCGCGGAGCACAAACGTGATCTGTTTTCGTTGTGGTAGTGAGGTCGCCGAAGGCGCTCCCCATTGTGCGAATTGTGGCCAGCGTTTTGCGGGGTCCCGCAAGACCTTCACGGCGACCACCACCTCCTTGCGCGCCATCGAGAAGCGCAAGGCCAGAGCGCAGAAGGCGTCCGAAAAGCTGCCTTTCCAGCTCGGTGATGTCGTCAAGTCGCGTTACGAGATCCGGCACCTGATCGGTGTGGGACCGCTTGGCGTCGTGTATCGCGCACACGATCAGGAGATTGAGGTCGATGTCGCGCTGAAGGTGCTGCACGACGGGCTGTACTCGGCCACGCAGGGACGCGAGGCCTTCAGCCAGACGATTCGCAAGGTCCGCAGGCTCTCGCAGCAGAACATCGTTCGGCTTTACGACAGCGACCTGGACGGGGATCACCCTTTCTACACCATGCAACTCCTCGAGGGGCTGACGCTTCGGAAGATCATCGGGCTGCGGCAGACCACGGGACAGCCGTTCACCGTCAAAGAGATCGAGCCGGTGATGCTGCAGATCTCCATGGCGCTCGGCCACGCGCACCGCCACACGGTGCATGGCGACCTCAAGCCGGAAAACGTCCTCATTCTCCCGGATGTGCTCAAGGTCACGGACTTCGCGGCCCACGAGATCGTGCCCACCGGAGTCTTCGTCAAGGCGCAGCTTGAGGCCGGGCTCGGAGCCTATATGTCGCCGGAGCTCATCGCGAGCGGCGCGGTCGATCCTCGGAGCGACATCTACAGCTTGGGCGCCATCTTCTACGAGTTGCTCACCGGCACGGTGCACCACCGCGACGCGCCGCCGCCGAGCCAGGTTCTCAGCCAGCCCTCCGAGGCCCAGGCCGAGGGCATCGACGCGTTCGTGGCCCGGGCGACGGCCGAGAACCCGCGAGACCGCTTCGAGTCCGCCGAGTCGTTCATCGAGGCCTTGGCCACCTACGTCGACGGTCGCGAGCTCCGCTCGGTGGACATCCGCGCCCCGAAGCCGCTGTTCCCCGACGACATGACCCGAAGGGTGCAGGCGCCCGAAGGTCTCCAGGACGGTTCGGCCCACGACCCGCTCGCGGATGACGAGGCGGAGTTGTCTCTGGTTGACGAGCTCGACGAGGATGATCTTGAGGCCGAGCGATCGTTTGAGAGCACCGGCGACAGGCGAGACCAGAAGGCCTCCACGGGGACGGTGCCGCGCGTCAAACCGGACGCGGAGTTGGAGACGCGGCCGTGGGAGTCGCTCGGGCGCGTCGACGAGACGGAGCCGGCGCTGGCGGCGTTCGTCGCGGCAGTGGCCCCAACGCAGGGCGGGGCGACGCCTTGGTTCGTGCGATCGAACGTCGGTTTTGTGACCGCCGTCTTCGTCATCGTGATGTGCGTCATCGGGGGCACGTACTTCGTCATCGGTCGCCTGCAGCAGTCCCGGCCTCAAACGCCGGTGAGGCAGCAGGTCGTTCGGGTGATGGTCGACGCGGGGGTCCCCGTGGCCGCTCCGACTTCGGCGATGGTCGAAGCGCGTCCGACGATCCTGGCGGCCGAGCCCGCAAGCCTGGCGGCTGTTGCCTCTCCGGTGATTCCTGCGGCAAGACCGCCTGCCCCTATCAGCGAGCGTTCGGTCGCGACGCCGAGGCCCACGCCCGCGCTCACGCCGTCACCGGTGCCCCCGAGGCCCACCGCTCCGCCGCCCCCGAGGCCCACCGCTCCGCCGCCCCGTGCCACGGAGGCCCCGAGGCCTGCGCCGGCCAGCGTGGCCTCCGTGAGCCGCCCAGCCCCCCCTCCCGAGCTCGCGGCTCCGCCGCCGCCGCCCAAGTCCACCGACGAGAAGGTGAGCTGCGCGAGCGGCATGATCCTCATCCCCACCGGCCCGTTTCCGAAGGGGTCCATCAAGGGCCGGGACGTGCTCGGCGCCGAAGCCGTGGCCATGGCGCGCGACGGGAAGGCCTACTGCATCGATGGCTACGAGTACCCCGGTGCCGGCGCCTCCCCGAAGACGCAGGTCACCTTCGACGCGGCCGGTGCCCTGTGCAAGGCATCTGGCAAGCGGCTCTGCGCCGACACCGAGTGGCAGCGTGCGTGTCGCGGCGGCGGTGGAGACTTTCCCTACGGCAAGACGTTCGACGCGGCCCGCTGCAACACCGAAGACGCGGACGGTGAGGCGCGAAGCCTCGCTGCGGCGGGCAAGTTCAGCAAGTGCCGCAGCGCGTCGGGTGCCGTCGACATGAGCGGAAACGTCGCCGAGTGGACCGGTGAACAGACGGTGCGCGGAGGGGACTTCACCTCGGCGGACGAGGACGCCCAGTGCAGTGCCGGCGGCCGACGCTCGGCAGGCAGCACGACGCCGCGTATTGGGTTTCGCTGCTGCGCCGATCTGAAGTGAGCGTCGGTTGCAAAGAGAAGAACGCAGGCTGCTGATTGTTGGACGGGACTCGGCGGAGCTGGCGTTCCTGAAGTCCTCCCTCGAGCCGCGAGGCTATACGGTCGTCGGAACCGCGCCCGGCGAGGGGGTCTGGCGGGCCTTGGAACAGCTCTCGCCGCAGCTGGTGGCCATCGACGTTCAACGCGGCCTCGAAGACCCGCTCGAGGACCTCGTCCGGATCAAAGAGATGATGCCCAGCGACGTCTTCGTTCCCGTCGTCGCGCTGTACCCCGAGAAGATTCCGGCGGACATCATCCGGGGCTTCCAGCATGGGGCCGATGACTTCCTCATCCGGCCCTTCGAGCTGTTCGAGCTCATCCTTCGCCTCGAGGTTCTGTGGCGAATGAAGGCTCTCCAGGGCCAGATCCTCGCGACCAATCGGCACCTGCAGAGCCTCGCCGTCACCGACGATCTGACGGGGCTGTGCAATCAAGGTGAGTTCAAGCGGAGGCTCGCGCAGGAGCTGCGTCGTGTGGGGCGGTTCGACGTGCCGGTGACGGTCATCTTCTTTGACTGCGATCACTTCAAGCGCGTGAACGACACCGTCGGCCACGCCGTCGGCAGCCATGTGCTCAAGGAGATCGCGCGCCTCCTCACGGCCAACCTCCGCGTCACCGATGTGCTGTGCCGATACGGGGGGGACGAGTTCATCCTGTGCCTGCCCGGCTGCGGCCTCGAGCGAGGTCTCGAGACCGCCGAGCGCATCCGCCTGCTCGTCAAGATGAGCGTCTTTCGGCTGGGGTCCGCCGAGGTCAGCCTCACTCTGAGCATGGGGGTTGAGGTCTCTACACGGGCGGCCCCACTTGAGCTCGACGTGCTGCTCGCCCGCGCTGACGCTGCGTTGTACCGAGCCAAGGCGCTCGGGCGTGACCGGGTCTGCACGCCGCTGATTGTCCACCCGCCGGCAGTGGCCGGATCGGGCGAAGGAACTCCCACATGATCACACGCTACGCCCGCCCCGAGCTGCTCCGCCTGTGGGCAGCGCCGGCGCGGTACGATGTCTGGCTCGCCGTCGAGCTCGCCGCGTGTCGGGCCATGGAGGCGGCGGACCAGGTCCCCAAGGGGACAGCGGACCGCATCGCTGCGGGCGTCGTCATCGATGTCGAGCGCATCGAGGAGATCGAGAGGACGGTCAAGCACGACGTCATCGCTTTCCTCACCCAGGTCGAGGAGTGCGTGGGTGAAGACGCCCGCTGGTTGCACCTGGGCATGACGAGCTCGGACGTGCTCGACACGAGCTTCGGCCTCCTGCTCGCCCAGGCGGCCGATCTGATCATTGCCGAGCTCGACGCCGTCCGCGCCGCGCTGAAGGTTCGCGCGCTGGAGCACCGACATACGCTGATCATGGGGCGCAGCCACGGTATGCACGCTGAGCCGACGACGTTCGGCCTGGTCCTCGCGACCTTCTACGACGAGCTCGGTCGGGGTCGGAGGCGGCTCGTCTCTGCGCGAGAGACCATCGCCGTCGGCAAGATCAGCGGTGCAGTCGGCACGTTCGCCAATGTTGATCCCGAGATTGAGGCCGCGGTCTGCGCGAGCTTGGGGCTCCGACCCGAGCCCGTCTCGAGCCAGATCGTGCATCGGGATCGCCACGCGGAGTTCTTCTGCGCCCTGGCGCTCGTCGGCACGACGGTCGAGCGTTTCGCCGTGCAGGTTCGGCACTGGCAGCGCAGCGAGGTGGCTGAGGCCGAGGAGCCCTTCACGCCGGGCCAGAAGGGCAGCTCGGCGATGCCCCACAAGCGAAACCCCATCCTCTCCGAGAACCTCACGGGCCTCGCTCGCCTGCTGCGGGGCTACGCGCAAACCGCGATGGAGAACGTGGCGCTCTGGCACGAGCGGGACATCAGCCACTCGAGCGTCGAGCGGATCATCGGGCCGGACGCGACGACGCTGCTGCACTTCATGCTTGTGCGGCTCAAGGGCCTGGTCGCCGGGCTCGTCGTATACCCTGAGCGGATGCTTCGAAACCTCGACGAGAGCGGCGGAGCCTTTGCATCCCAGCGCATCCTTCTCGATCTCGCGAGGGCCGGCGTGCCGCGTCAGACCGCCTACGTCTTCGTGCAGCGCAACGCGATGGCGGCGAGGCAGGGCGCGGCGAACTACTGCGACCTCTTGTGCGCGGACGCCGATGTTCGTCAGCGCCTCGACGAGGCGACGATTCGGCGGGCGTTTGAGCCGACGGACCACCTGCGGCACGTCGACACGATCTTCGCGCGAGTTTTTGGCAACGACGAGGCCCGCGTGCCCACCGGCACCGAGGGGGCGGGAGACCCGACATGAAAGGCGAGCTGCTCTACACGGGATCAGTCAAGCTGGTTTACCAATCGACGGAGCGCGCCGACCAGGTCGTCTTTGACTTCAGCGATCGCATCAGCGTCTTCGACAAGCGCATCCCCAATGTGGTGCCCCAGAAGGGCGCGGTCATCTGCGGGCTCGCCTCGTTCTGGTTCGAGCGTTGCCAGGCCCTTGGGCTTCGAACGCACTTTGTGGAGCGGCTGAGCCCGACTGAAATGCTCGTCGAGCGCGTGGACATCGAGCGCGACTACGACCGCATCCAGCCGGACCGCCGGAGCGTGCTGGTCCCCTGCGAGTTCATCGTGCGCCACTACGTCGCTGGGTCTTTCCTCGACCGATTCCGGGAGGATGGGTTCGTGCACGGGCAGCGGCTTCAGACGCCCTACTGCGAGACGAGCACGAAGGTCGAGCCGACCGACCGCCTCATCGATCGCGCCGACGCGCTGCAGATCAGCAAGCTGACGAGCGCGGAGCTCGACGGGATCTGGGCCACCTGCCTTCGGGTCGACGAGCTGATCGAGGCGCAGGTCGCTCGCGGCGGGCTCATCCACGCGGACGGCAAGAAGGAGTTTGGCCGCGCGGCAGACGGCGAGCTCATGCTGGTCGACGTCTTGGGCACGCCCGACGAGGACCGGTGGTGGGACGCCGCCGCTCACGCACGGGGCGAGGTCCTGGAGCTGTCGAAGGAGTTCGTGCGGCAGCACTATCGGGAGACAGGCTACAAAGACGCGCTGTATGCGGCCCGAAAGAACGGGACCGCAGAGCCCCCGATCCCGCCGATGCCCGACGCCGTCGTCGAGCGATGCTCGGCCCTGTATATCGAGCTTTACGAGCGCATCACCGGGGAGAAGTTCGCATGAAGGGACGTGTAACGGTCTCGCTGAGGACGGGCGTGCTGGACGTGGAGGGCAAGGCCATCGGCAAGGCGCTGACGAGCCTGGGTTTTGGGGGCGACATCGACGTTCGGGTCGGCCGAGTCTTTGAGATTGAGCTGCCCGAGTCGAGCCCGGAGGTCGCGTTGTCGCGGCTGAAGGACATGGCCGTGAAGCTGCTCTCGAACCCGATCATGGAGTCCTATCGACTCGAGCTGGTTGGGTCGGCACCGGGGGCGGCACTCGGGACGACCGGAACATGACCCGGTTCGCGGTGATCTCTTTTCCGGGGAGCAACTGCGACGACGACTGCGTTCGGGTCGTCAACGAGGTCGTCGGCGAGACCGGCTACAAGGTGCGGCACGACGAGCGCACGTTGGACCGCGCCGACGTGGTGCTGCTGCCCGGGGGCTTCAGCTTCGGTGATTACCTGCGCTGTGGGGCTATCGCGCGGTTCTCGCCCATCATGGACGCGGTGCGGGCCTTTGCGGCGGCCGGCGGCCCGGTCCTGGGCATCTGCAACGGCTTCCAGATCCTGACGGAGGCGGGGCTGCTGCCCGGCGTCCTGCGACGAAACGTGGGCCTCTCGTTCATCTGCGAGGACACCTTTGTTCGGGTCGAGGGGCGGCAGACGGCGTTCACGAACGGGCTCGAGCCGGGCTCGGTTTTGAAGCTGCCCATCGCCCACAATGAGGGCAACTACTTCGCCGACGACGAGACGCTGAATCGGCTGGAGGGCGAAGGGCAGGTGGTCTTTCGCTACTGCACAGAGCGCGGCGAGACAGGCCTGCCGGGCCGACCGGCGGCTCCGAACGGCGCGGCACGGGACATCGCGGGCGTGAGCAATGTTCGAGGGAACATCGTTGGGCTCATGCCCCATCCCGAGAGGTGCTGCGAGCCGCTGCTCGGCGGCGTACACGGTCGTCAGCTCTTCGACGCCGTGCTCAGGACGATCGCCGGCGACGGAGGCCCCCTGTGAAGACCCTACAGCCGCCGTATACGAGCGAGGTCATCGCCGCGCATGGGCTGACCGACGCGGAGTACGCCCGGATCGAAGCCCACCTCGGCCGCGCGCCGACCTGGCCGGAGCTCGGCGTCTTCAGCGTCCTGTGGAGCGAGCACTGCTCGTACAAGTCGAGCCGCGTACACCTTGGACGGCTGCCGACGAAGGGGCCGCAGGTCATTCACGGGCCAGGTGAGAACGCCGGCGTCGTGGACGCGGGGGACGGCCTTGTCCTCGTCTTCAAGATGGAGAGCCACAACCACCCCTCCTTCATCGAGCCGAGACAAGGCGCGGCGACGGGCGTGGGCGGCATCCTTCGGGACGTGTTCACGATGGGCGCGCGGCCGATCGCCCTGGCCGACGCGCTGCGCTTCGGCTCACCCGACGCGGCCCGGATGTCCCACTTAGTCAAGGGGGTTGTCCATGGCATCGGCGGCTACGGCAACTGCGTCGGCGTGCCGACCGTCACCGGCGACGTCATGTTCGATCCGGAGTACGACGGGAACATCCTCGTCAACGCCTTCGCCTTGGGCGTCGCCCGCAAGGACGGCATCTTCCTTGGGCGCGCCGAGGGGATTGGCAACCCGGTGTTCTACGTCGGCAGCAAGACCGGCCGGGACGGCATCCACGGGGCGACGATGGCCTCCGCGGAGTTCGGCGCGGACAGCGAGGCCAAGCGGCCCACGGTGCAGGTCGGCGACCCCTTCATCGAGAAGCTGCTCATCGAGGCGTGCCTCGAGGTCATGTCCACCGACGTGCTCGTGGGCATCCAGGACATGGGGGCTGCGGGGCTGACCTCGTCGTCCTGCGAGATGGCCGCGCGATCAGGCTCGGGGCTCGTACTCAGGCTCGATCAGATCCCCATGCGCGAGACCGGCATGACGCCTTATGAGCTGCTGCTCAGCGAGAGCCAGGAGCGCATGCTCATGGTCTGTCGGAGGGGCGAGGAGTCCCGCCTCGTCGCCCTCGTCGCTCGCTGGGGCCTCGACGTCTGCGAGGTCGGCACCGTGACTGACACCGGCCGCTACGTGTGCACGTGGCACGGCGAGGTCGTCGTCGACGTGCCCATCGGCGCGCTCGTGGACGACGCCCCCAAGTACAATCGACCGATGGCGGCGCCGCCCCCCATGCCGGTCCTGGACCTCGACGCCCTGCCCGTGCCCCACGTCGGCGCGGCCATGACCGAGGCGCTCCTCTCCCTGCTCGCGCGCCCCACCATCGCCAGCAAGCGGTGGGTGTATCGGCAATACGACCACATGGTCCGCACCGGCACGGTCCTTCGCCCCGGCCAAGGCGACGCCGCGGTCGTGCGGCTCCCTGAGACGTCGCGAGGCGTGGCCATCTCCGTGGGCTGCAATGGTCGGTTCGTCGCGCTCGATGCCCGAAGGGGCGCGGCGATGGCGGTCGCCGAGGCCGCGCTCAACGTCGTGTGCGTTGGCGCGAGGCCGCTGGCGGTGACCGACTGTCTCAACTTCGCCAGCCCCGAGCGGCCCGAGGTCATGTATAGCTTCAGCGAGGCCATCGACGGGCTGGCCGAGGCGTGTCTGGCCATCGACGCGCCCATCGTCTCCGGTAACGTCAGCTTCTATAACGAGACCCATAAGCGCGGCATCTTGCCGACGCCGATGATCGGGCTTATCGGGCTCATGGACGACGCCTCGCGCGCGGTGGGTCAGGCGTTCAAGGAGGCCGGGCATGAGGTCTTCCTGCTCGGCAAAGGCGACTTCGGGCTCGGCGGCTCAGAGTACGCCGCGCTGTGCCTCGGTGCGCTTCAGGGGCCCGCGCCGTCGCTCGATCTCGCCGCCCATCGCCTGCTCCTCGACACGCTCCTGACGCTGCACGAGGCCGGGTTGATCACCTCCGCTCACGACGTCAGCGAAGGGGGCCTCGCGGTCTGTCTGGCGGAGGCCTGCTTCGAGTTCGGCGTCGGCCTTGTCGCCACGGTCCCGACAACCGGAGCGCGGCCTGACGTCCTGCTGTTTGGCGAGGGCCCTTCGCGAGTGGTCGTCTCGACACAGGACGGCGACCGCCTGATTGAGACGTGTCGTTTCGCCGGGCTCGCCTGCCGACGCCTCGGGCTCACCGGCGGCGACGTCTTGAGCATGCGCCTCGCCCCTGCAGGCCACAGCGACGCGACGACGACCCTGTTTGACGCACCCGTCTCTCGCCTGCGGGACAGCTGGGCCGAAGGCTTCGAGCAGGCACTCAAGGGCGCGCGAGACCCCGCCTCTGTGGGCCCGACGACGCAGGAGACAGAGCCGTGACACAGACCCAAGACGACGACGATGATCACCTCCGCGACCACTGCGGCGTCTTCGGGATCTTCGATCACCCGGAGGCCGCGGCCCTGACCTACCTCGGGCTCCACGCCTTGCAACATCGCGGGCAGGAGAGCGCGGGCATCACGTCGAGCGACGGGCGCGAGCTGTATCACCACCGGGGTGAGGGCCTCGTGGCCGATGTCTTCACGCCGGCCTCGGTCGCCCGCCTCTTGGGTCCACACGCCGTCGGGCACGTCCGGTACTCGACGGCCGGAGGCAGCGGTCTCCGCAACGCCCAGCCCATCACCGCGCGGTACGGCGGCGGCCAGATCGCCGTGGCCCACAACGGCAACCTGACGAACGCCGGCACGCTCCGGACGAGGCTCGAGGCCGAGGGCAGCATCTTCCAAGGCACGACGGACACCGAGGTCATCGTTCACCTCGTGGCGCGGTCGCGGGCGACCTCGATCGAGGGCCGCCTGATCGACGCGCTCCGGCAGATTGAAGGCGCGTTCTCGCTCACCGTCTTGACGGAAGACAAGCTCATCGGCGTGCGAGATCCCCACGGGGTCAGGCCTCTGGTCTTGGGCCGCGCCGGCGCGTCGTGGGTGCTCGCTTCCGAGACCTGCGCCCTGCACCTCATCGACGCCCGCTACGAGCGGGAGGTGCTGCCGGGTGAGCTCGTGGTCATCGACGCGAGCGGCTTGTCGAGTCGGCGTTACTTGCCGGACGTCGACCGCCGCGCCTGCGTCTTCGAGCACGTCTACTTCGCCCGACCCGACTCGGAGGTCTTCGGCCGCAGCGTGTACTCCGTGCGCCGCGCCTTGGGCCGCAAGCTGGCCGCCGAGTCCCCGGCCGAGGCGGACGTGGTCATACCGGTCCCCGACAGTGGGCTCGCCGCGGCCATCGGATATGCCGAGGCGTCGGGCGTTCCCTACGGCATGGGTCTCGTGCGGTCGCATTACGTCGGCCGAACGTTCATCGAGCCCACGCAAAACATAAGGCACTTCGGGGTCAAGCTCAAGCTCGCTCCGGTGGCCGAGGTCATCGCCGGTCAGCGGGTCATCGTGATCGACGACTCGCTGGTCCGAGGCACGACGAGCAGGAAGATCATCGCCATGCTGCGGTCTTCGGGCGCGCGCGAGGTCCACTTTCGAATCTCGTCGCCGCCGATCACCAACCCCTGCTTCTACGGCATTGATACGCCGTCGCGCAGCGAGCTCATTGCCGCCCAGCACTCGGTCGAGGAGATCCGCGCGATGTTGGGCTGCGACTCGCTGGCCTTCCTGAGCGAGGCGGGCATGCTGGAGGCCGCCGCCGACGCGCGTGGGGGCTTCTGCGACGCCTGCTTCACGGGCCGCTACCAAATCCCGCTGATTGATCCGGAGCTGGCTGCCCTCGCGCGATGAGCATTCTCCTGCTCGCCGTGAGCGCGGCCTTCGGGCTGTATTGTGCGCCGTGCCACGGGCCGGAGGGGCGGGGAGATGGACCGGCGTCGACGCTGTATTCGCCACGGCCACGCGACCTCGTCGGGCAGGCCTTCCGCCTCGGTGATGATCGGGCCTCCATCGAGGACACGCTCCGGCGCGGCCTGCCGGGGACGGGGATGCCGGCCTTCGTCGCCCTGAACGAGGCAACGCGTCTGGAGCTCGTCGACGAGGTGCTCTCCTGGCGGCTGTCCTCGGGGCTCTCCTCTCGACTCGGGGCGGAACGTGGAGCCGCGCTGGTGGAGGCTAAACGGCCGAGCCCGGGGGCGTCGTCGAGTCCAGACCCGACACGAGGGGAGGCGCTCTTCCACAACCAGGGCTGCGCGGCGTGTCACGTCGAGACCTCCGCGGCTGGGCCGGGCGCGGCCGTTCAGCTCGTCGACGACCGCGGCGAGCCCGCCGATCTCTACGACCTCCGACGGACCGCGTTGAAGGGGGGCGATAGGCCCTTTGACATCGGACGCGCCATCCGGCTCGGCCGCCCGGGCACGCCCATGTTGCCGTTCGCCGCCAGCCTCTCGGCGACGGACATCGACGACCTGGCAGCCTACGTCTCAGGCGGTGCGTTCGTGCGTGACGCCACCCTCCGTCTGCCCGCAGTTCTCAGCTTCGCGCCGCTGACGACGACGCTCTTCCCCAAACGTCCGCTCTCGGCCCTCGCCTCGCGGCCCCACGCCACGCCCATCGAGCGGTCAGCGAGCGCGTTGCAGTGCGGGCGATGTCACCCGAAGAGCGCGGCAGAGCACGCCTTGAGTCGACACGCGCTCGCGTACTCGGAGGGCGTCTCGCTGCAAGTCGAGCCCCTCAAGGACGCTGCGTGTACGGCCTGCCACGCGCCGCTCGCCGAGCAGATCGATGACGCGGCCCTCCGAGGCGAAGGCGTGACCTGCGCGGTCTGTCATCGACGGGGCGCCGAGAAGATCGGGCGCTCGGGGGTCAAGACCAGCTCGTCAAGTAAGTTGACGACTTCGTCAAGTGAGTTGACGACCTCGTCGGGCTGCATCGTCTGTCACCAGCAGCCGCTCGCCTCGGCGGTTGACGGTCGGCCCCTGCTCGATACGTTCCGGGAGTGGGCGGCCGGGCCGTACCTGCCTGCCGGGATCGGCTGCCCCTCGTGCCACTTCGCCGAAGGGGACCACCGCGTCCTCGGGGCCCATGATCAGACGACGGTTCGCCGCGCCGTTCGCCTCACATGGGTCCCGGCTGCAGAGGGTCTTGGCGTCCGGATCGAGAACATCGGCGCGGGTCATCACTTCCCCACGACGGTCGGGCCGCACGCCGTCTTGCGGTTCCGACAGCTCGATCTGAACGGTGAGGAGCTGCCCGGCACCGGGGTCGAGCACGTCATTGGACGCACCGTGAGCTTTGTCGACAAGCGCTTCGTCACCGTCGCAGATACGCGCATCGCGGCGGGGGCCTCGTGGACCTTTCGCTACGACCTCGCGGCCAAGCCCCTCTCGAGGCGCCTGGACGTGACACTGACCTTCCATCCCGATGGGCACTATGCCCGGAGCTTCGAGGCCTGGTCCCGCGCCGATCCCAGGTTCAAGGCTGTTGCGGGGGTCGCGGCGGGCTCTGGATTTGAGGTGGGCTCTCTGCACCAGAAGTTTGGCCAAGCCGAAGCGCGCTGAGCTGGGCCTCGGTCTCGAGGGCCGCGGGCACTTCACCCAGCGCGCGGTAGCAGGCGGCGAGGCTGACGAGATCGTCCTCGCAGGCGACGGAGGCGGCGATCGCCAGGCGCTGATGGTCCACGGCGGCGCGCAGGTCACCCAGGCTTCGGGCCAGGCGCGCGACCTTGCGGTGAATCTCCGGCCGGAACTGCAAGAGGTCGTCGACCACCAGGAGCAAGCCCGACTCGGCGTTGAGCGCGAGGTAGACTTGGCGGCGCAGCACCTCGGCGTCGGCCCCTGCGCCCGCCTCGCCATGCAAATAAGCCGAGACACCGCGTCGGACGTCGGCCATGGCGCGATGAATACGGGCGAGGCCAACCCGATCGACGACCCCCCGCGCGTTCTCTGAAACCTCGGCGGCCAGAAAGACCCGGGCCTTCGCCAGCTGCGCTGCGGTCGAGCCTCGGTCCGCGCTCGCGGGGCTTACGAGGAGCCAAAACGCACAGGGGAACAGGAATCGGGCACGCATCATGAGCCGCCACTATACATTGGGGTCGCTCTTGAGCGCAGCCCCCGGAGAGACCCCCCCCAGCGAAGTCCCAGAGAAACCTATGGTGATCGTCGGATTTGTCCTCGCCGCGCTCCTCGCCAGCCCCGCCACCACCGCGCTGCCGGCCGACGACGATCGCGTCGAGATCGAGCTCAGCGGCGAGGGCGTCGCCTACGAGCGCGTGGTCTATGAGCTTCGAGCCCGAGGGCGCTCTTGCGTCGTGCGGAGGACCCAGCACCTGGGCGGGACGTTTGGGGTCCAGGAGGCCGTTGGGCTCTGGCCCCGTGAGCAGCTCGACGGCCTGCTCGACGCGCTCGGAGAGGTGGGCGCGATGGACTTACCTTCGACCCGCCTCGACAGCCGCGTTGGGCCGGTCACCACCTATGACGTCACCATCCGCCGGGGCGGCCTGGAGCATCGCTTCGCCGCGCTCAACCCCGAGGTCCATGTCAACCCACGGTATCGGGCGGTCATCGCTCTCGTCCGAGCCGCGGTCGAAACGGCTGTGGGCCCCACGGGGTTCAACGACGGCCGCGTGCGGGCGCGCGAGGCGGGCTTTCTGAGGCTAAAGACCGATAGGCCGGCCCGGGTTCGCATCGACGGGGTCGAGTTCGGACTGAGGCCCCCGTTCGATGGCCTGAAGCTCGTCGCCGGGACCCATCTGCTCGAGACGTTGCCGACGGCGGGCGGTCGAGCCCAGCGTTTTGAAATCACCATCGATCGTGGGAAGACCACGTCGTTGCAGTTGACGCTGGAGTGATCATGTCCGACGCCGAGTCCAAGGTCGCTCGCGCGATGAAGACCCCAGACCCGGCGGCGGCTGATCGTTTGCTCCTTGAGGCCGTCTGTATCGACCCGGAGTTGGGCGTCGCGTACGGGCTGCGAGGGCGATTGGCGGTCGCGCGGGGGGACGCGGTCGCTGCGGCCCATCACTTCCGGGTCGCGTATGCGCGCGGCGACCGGGCCGATGAGACCCGCGTCGGGCTGGCCCTCTGCCTCGCCGCCATCGGGCAGGTCGACCTCGCCGAGCGTGTGCGGGAAAACCTCGCGCTGCCCCCAGGCTTTGAGGAGCT
>SHZC01000230.1 GCA_009692505.1 Myxococcales bacterium | reverse complement strand
GTCCGCAGAGAGCACGCGGGCTGCGCCCGTCATAGAGAGCACGCGGGCTGCGCCCGTCATAGAGAGCACGCGGGCTGCGCCCGTCATAGAGAGCACGCGGGCTGCGCCCGTCATAGAGAGCACGCGGGCTGCGCCCGTCGGGTCCGTAACCGAGACCGCCAGCGAGACGTCGGTTGTCCGGCCGGACGCGAGCGCGGAGACGGCCCAAGCGGCTGACAGCGCGGTCGCCGAGGTCGCCGCCGCAGAGGTCTCGGCCCCAGTGGCGGAGGCCCGCTTCGTCGACCGACTCGGCCTGATGAAGGCCTTCTACGACTTCGCGAAGGTCTTCGTTTACACCCGCGACCTCAGGCCGGGCGAGCTGCTGGAGTCGTCATGCACGCTCGGCGCAGGCGGCGAGGACTTCTTGGGCACGGCCAAGAAGGGCATCTACCATCGACTTCTGCTCGTCCTCGAGCTTCACTTCAACGGCCCAGTCGCCGACGCCCGCGCCCAGCTTCGGCCGGATGAACTGCCGGGCTACGAGGCGCTCCTCGTTCGGGCCGATCAGCTCCTCTCCTCGATGCGTGCAGCAGAGGATATCGTCGGCACCAAGCCGCCCGAGCGCTTCGTCGTCGGGAACCGGGGCCGCCCGAAGATGACAGCCGGTGAAGAGACGGCGATGCTTGAGATAGATGCCGCGCTCAAGCGCCTGATCTCGATCCGAGCCAAGACCGTAAATGGTCAAGCGGCCTGACGAGAGCGCTGCCGAATTCACTTCGGCGAAGCGAAGCTGAAAAAGGTCAGGACGACCCTTTTTCAGGGTCCTGTCAGAGCTTGTTGAGGTTCCAGTCGTAGGGCAGGTAGGTCACCTTGCCGGCCGTCATCGACGAGCTGAGCGTCGCGGCCTGCTCGGTCGACAGGTACTTCGACATGAACGTCACGACGCCGCCGTTGGCTTTGAAGTCCTTGCTGAACCAGTCGAAGATCATCGAGAGCTTCACGCCCTTGGTCGCGTCGACCTGGTTGCGGGCGGAGTCGAGGACAAACGCCTTCATCTGCTTCTCAAGCTGGGCCTCGACCTTGGTGGGGACGTAGGCCTCGGCGAGCAGCGGAGGGCACGATACGCTCGCGCAATTGAGCGCGGCGTGGACTCGGGGATCCTTGAACTCCGGTCGGATGATGTCGTGCTCGAGGTTGTTGAGCGACATGGCCTTGCCGCCCACCTTGAAGTCGGCGCGCTTGAAGAAGCCGAAGTCCGGGTAGACCGCCTCGACGCTCTTGAGGCCGGGCAGGTGCTTCAGGACGCCGCTGATCGTCAGAGCGTTGTAGGCGTTGATGTAGAACGCTAATCGGTCCGCGCGGGAGGTGAGGGTCGCCGGGTTGAACGTGCCGATGGCGTCGATGTACTTGGCAAAGGCCGCGTTCTTCGCGAAGCCCGCATAGTCGACGCGAGGGCCCTTGACGTGGGCCCGCAAGAGGGCGTCGAACGCGGCGTGGTCGATGGTCGAGGTCAGGGCGGTGGTCGCGGCTGCGGTGCTCGCCGGGGTGGTCGCGGCTGCGGTGCTCGCCGGGGTGGTCGCGGCTGCGGTGCTCGCCGGGGTGGTCGCGGCTGCGGTGCTCGCCGGGGTCGTCGTCGTCGTCTCGTCGGCCATCACGTTGGCCGGTATCAGAGCGAGCGCGAGGGCGAGCGTCAGGGAAGGGGAGTTAATTCGCTTCATATTTTGTCCTCCATTTCAGGCACACGGGATGTCACAGGGCATTTACGCGCCATCCGAGGCGCAAGGAAGTTGTTTGACCGGGCTCAGCATGACCCGGCGGGGGTTCGAGCAGAGACGTTCGGCGGTACTCGGCCCCAAGCCAAAGGCTCTGACCGGCGTCGGGATCGAAGAGCGGCACATCGAGGCCCACACCCCAGTCCCATGACCCGCCCCAGTCGTCTACGCCCCGGCCGTGCAGAAAGGAAGCACCGAGGCCCAGGCGAAAGTAAATCGAGGCCAGGCTCATCCACAGGCGGTCATTCCCCAACATGAACAGGAACATCGGGTGAAGCTGCGTCGCGAGCGATAACCGATACGCGACCGGCCCCTCGAAACGTTCATGGTCGAAGCCGAGGTTGACGTCGGCGAGTTGAAGCACGGTCGATGCACGAAGGGCCAGACGCGCGTTGAATCCCGCTTCTTCACGCCCATCGGTAGAAAACGCGAGACCAGATCCGGCCTCGACGCCGATGAACGCCCCGCTGTATCGGGGGGACGGCGTCGGAGCCGGCGGTGCGTCGTCGACCGAGGGGCCAAGCAGCGCCAACACGGCGTGAGCGACCGGCAAAAGGATCAGATGTTCTGCTCAAGCAGGCTGACCGCAGAGCGCGCGGCGGCCATCGCCCGAGCGGGATAAGCCTTCGGGCCGAACTGAACGAGCAGTTGGTAGCGGTCCCCGACCTTCAGCGTCAGGATCGCGCCCCGGTCGCCGCGAACGAGGAAGCTCTTGACGGTCCCGCGACCTGCCCGAACCTCAGACTGCGCCAGCCGTCGCAACGCAATGCCCTGATAGGCCGCGCAGAGCCGGAGCTCCTCCCGACGCTGGCGCGGATAGAGGGCGATCTCCTCGCCATCCATGTCCGTGAACGCGGCGCCCTCGACCCCCGGAACTTCCGTGGCGAGCCTGGTGAGTGTGTCGGTGAAAACGTCGGCCATCGGGTCCCTCCGTAGCCGCCGTCCTTAGCATGGCTTCCGGCACGAAGCCAGACCACGAAGCCAGACCGCGATGCCGCCACGTTGACACGCGGTGCCGCCTTTGCGACGGTCGGTACCATGTCGACTCCTTCACCTGTCGTGGGCCTCTCGGACATCCTCGAAGGGCACTTCCCGCTGACCAATAGCCGGCCGCTCCTCGACGAGATCAGCCAGGTGCGGCAGCGGCGGATGCTGGCCGTCGTACTCTCGCCGAAGCTCTCGCTCGACCGAGGGGTCATCGACGCGCTCGTCGACGTGCTGGAGCCACTCGACCAAGGCAGCGCGCTCGACCTCTTCGTCGACGGCTTGGGCGCGGCGAGCCCCGAGGGCTGGCGGCTCATCAGCATGCTCCGGGAGCGGTACGACAGCCTCACGGCCCTCGTGCCCTTCGCGGCCTCACCCGGTGCCACTCAGATCGCCTTGGGCACCAACGACCTGCTCATGTGTGACGCGGCCAGCCTCTCACCCATCGAGCCCTGGGACGCCGAGGGCCTCGACATCGGTGCTCAGAGCGAGCTGCGCCACTTCGAGCGCTTAGTTCGAAATCTGGTCAGCACCGAGATCCATGCCCAGCTCTTTGGCGGGGCGGTCGCGAAGCTCGACGCGAGGGTCCTTGGGGCCGGTGAGCGCGCCTGGTACATGCTTAAGCTGCTCACGTGCCGTGGCCTGCTGACCCACATGGACCCTCTCGTAGACGCGCAGCGCATTGAAAATATCGTGCAGTCGCTCTGCGGTGGCGACCTCTCGACGGGCTTTCCCTTCACGCGGCGGGACTGCGAGAACGTGCTTCGGCTGGACATCCTCAAGCCTGATCGCGCGCTGAACGGGGCTGTGTGGCGCCTTCATCGGCATTACCGGCAGCTCTTCGACATCGAGGGCGACTGGGTCTGGAACGAGCGGCACTACGCCCTCACCTACGACGGCTTCCTCGACACGCTCGACGAGCGACGTCTCCTCATCCGCATTCATCGCCTCGATGAGCGGGGTCGCCGCGTCCCCGAGGCGCCCGTGCTCACGCGCTGGGTTCGCCCCGGCGGTCAAGACGTCGTCATGGACAAAGAACTCGCGCTCTGATCCGAGCGGCGAAGAAACTCGAGAAAATGCCCTCCGAACGATTGCAGAAGGTCCTCGCCAACGCTGGCGTGGCCGCCCGAAGAAAAGCCGAAGCCATCATCCTCGAAGGCCGCGTGACCGTGAACGGCAAGGTCGTGCGAGAGCTCGGGGTGAAAGCCGACATCGAGACCGACCGAATCGAGCTTGACGGCCAGCGGGTCGAGGCCGTCAAGACCTCGACCTACATCGTCTTGTGGAAGCCCGCGCGGGTCGTCACCACCTTGCAGGACGAGTTCAACCGCCGAACCGTGGCCGACGTCGTCCGCGGCGTGACCGCCCGCATCTACCCGGTCGGCCGCCTCGACTACGACGCAGACGGCGTCCTGCTCATGACCGACGACGGAGCGACAGCCGCCGCGCTCACGCACCCCGGCGGAGGCGTCCCCAAGATCTACCGGGCCAAGATCCGGGGTCGCCCCGGCGAAGGTGCCTTGGAGAGCCTGCGCGCCGGCATCGAGCTCGAAGACGGCCGGGCCTCGGTCATCGACATCCGGGTCGTCGAGACGGGCAACCACGCCTCGCGCGGCCACTCCGTCGTGGAGCTCACCGTCGTCGAGGGCCGCAACCACCTCGTCAAGCGCCTGCTCGAGGCCGTCGGCCACCCCGTCGTCGCCCTGCGTCGCATCCGCTTCGGTCCACTCGATCTCGAGGGCCTCAAGCCCGGCGGCTGGCGTCATCTCCGCAAGGACGAGGTCGGCCGCCTACGCGCCTTTGCCAGCGCCGCCCGAAAAAAACGCAAGGCCGGCAAACCAATGCCTTGACAGTCGGCGGCGCCTATGCAAAATGCGCCGAACCTGATGCGGGGTGGAGCAGCCAGGTAGCTCGTCGGGCTCATAACCCGAAGGCCGCAGGTTCGAATCCTGCCCCCGCTACAAACGAATCCGCCTTTGGATTCAACGACTTGCTAAAAGGCCCCAGGGGAATCTCTGGGGCCTTTTTTCGTTCCAAACTCAAAAAGTGACCGGGTTGGTGACTGAACGGTGACCGGACAGGGTCGCGGAGGGGCCACCCTCCAGGGCTTCGACCGCCTCCTTCATGCGCTCAGGGCTGAGGTGGGCGTACCTCATGGGGATGCTCTCGTGGCCGAGCAGATCCTGCACCTCCTTGAGTGACCGTCCCGCCGAGATGAGCTGCGACGCAAAGCTGCGCCGCAGGTCATGAAAGCGGACCCGCCGCAGCCCGGCGAGCTTGAGCCCTCCGAGCAGCGGCCGGTTGACGTGCCCCTGATGGGCCGTGAGCTTCCCATCTTCACCGGGGAAGACGAAGGCGCTCTTCAGAAACGTCACCGCGCGGTGGTCCTTGAGCACCCGCATGAGGCGGGAGCTCAGAGGGATGGTCCGCGACCGCCCACCCTTCGGTGAGCCGAGCTTTCCGCGGAAGACCGTGTGCCGCACCGTGACGGTGCCCGCCACCAGGTCCACGTCGTCCCATTGGAGGGCGAAGATCTCGCCGCGACGCATCCCGGTGCGCAGCGCCGTCCAGAACAGCGCTGCCCATTGCGGGTACTGCACCTCGACGGCCGTCAGAAACCGCGCTGTCTCGTCCGGCGTGAGCCAGTCGCAATGCGCGGGGGGCACCTTCAGCCGCCGGATGATGGGCAGCTTCTCGATGAGGCCCCACTCCTGGGCGGTCACCAGCAGCTTGCGCAGGATGACCAGGTGGTTGTTGATGGTCTCCGGTGCGAGCGGTCTCCGCTCCCCATCGACCCTCAGCTTCTCGGCCTTGTACCGTTCGATCTCCCGTGCTCGGAGCTGCGCCTCGTATTCCGTCGCACCGCGCTTGGTCTGCACGGGCGACACCAGCCGCTCGCGCCTCCCATCCCGGTACGTGATGTCGACGACCCACTTTCCCTTCCTTTGCGCTACCGCCATTGGTGTTCTCCAACGTGACGGACTCGCGCATCTGCCGGAGCCAAGCTTCCACGTCCTCGGGCACGAAACCCAAGCGCCTCGATACCCGGATGAACGGGATGGCCCGCTTCTCGACGAGTCGATAGAGCGCCCGCGTGGTGATGCGCAGGACCGCGCATACGTCCTCGACCGTGAGGAGAGGGGGCAGGGCGATTCGGTGCACAGGTGGGCCGCTGTGGGCGAGGCGTAGAGGCTCGGAGTCGTTCATCGTAGTGCTCCCGGTGGAGTTCAAAAAAACGGATCTTCTCGGATGTTCGTGGGTCGGCGTGGGGATGAAGATCGCAGGTAAACCCCTGCCGCAGGCCATGTCCGGCTGCGCCGGATCCACACGTGAGCGGTGCGCGTGAGGCTGGTAATGCGGCCGGCCCCGCGGCCGAGAACCGCAGTATTGAGCGGGCGGTGTTCGGAGGGGGTTGAGAACGCACGCCGTTCAGCGGCAAAGATGTCGTCGGCTGGTGCGCCAAGCAGATGTCGAAGACCGCGGTCGCCGGGCTGATGCGAGTCGCCTGGGAGACGGTCGGGGCCATCCTGGGCCGGGTCGTCGGCGACGCGAAGAAGGGCCGAGACCTCCTCGATGGCCGAGTACGCATCGGCATCGACGAGGTGAACGACCGCAAGGGCCACAAGCACCTCACGGTCGTGGTCGACCACGGGTCCGGGCGAATCGTCTGGGCGCGGGAGGGCCGCGACAAGAAGACCATGGCGGCGTTCTTCGACGAGCTGGGGCCGGAGCGGATCGAGATGCTGACCCATGTGAGCGCCGACGCGGCGGCCTGGATAGGCACGGTCGTCCGGGAACGGTGCCCGAACGCCGTGCTGTGCATCGACCCGTTCCATGTCGTGGCTTGGGGAACCTTTGCCCTCGATGAGGTGCGGCGCGGCGTCTGGAACGCCTCGCGGAAGGGCGGCGAGAAGGACACGGCGAAGGTCGTCAAGGGGGCTCGCTTCGCGCTGCTGAAGAACCCCGAGAACCTGACCGACCGGCAG
>SHZC01000030.1 GCA_009692505.1 Myxococcales bacterium | reverse complement strand
GAGATATACGCTGCTCTCTCCCGTCGTGGAGAACCGCAAGGGCGCGCATGCGGACCTCCTCGGCGAGCTGCGCGGCCACGGCTTCGCGCGGATTCGGATCGACGGGGTCGTGGTCGAGCTCGACGAGAAGCTGACGCTCGACAAGAAGAAACGCCATCGCGTGGAGGTCGTCGTCGATCGGCTGGTGTCCAAGCCGGACGCGCGGGCCCGCATCACCGACTCGGTGGAGCTGGCCCTGAAGAGGGGCGAAGGCAAGGTGATCGCCGCGCTCGTCGCTGAGGGAGAGGATCGGCTGTTCAGTGAGCACCGGGCCTGCGAACATTGCGCGATCGGCTACCCCGAGCTGACGCCGCAGAGCTTCTCGTTCAACTCGCCGCTCGGGATGTGTACCGAGTGCAACGGCTTGGGCACCGCGCTGGAGATTGATCCCGAGCGGCTGGTGCCGGACGTGGAGTTGTCCGTGAACGCCGGCGCCATCAAGCCCTGGCGTTACCTGCTCGCTCATCCCAACGGCGCGTGGACGAAGAAGATCATGGACGCCGTCGCGGAAGCCCATGCCGTGGATCTCGACGCCCCCTGGCGGACTCTTGACCCGGCCGGTCGGCGGGTCCTTTTGGAAGGCACGGGAGAGGAGACGGTCGCGGTCAAGTGGAAGCGGGGCGCGGGCGTCGAGAAGTTTGACACGGCTTGGGAGGGCGTCGTGCCCACCATGATGCGTCGCTGGCGGGAGAGCCAGAGCGAGGAGACGCGCATCTCCATGGCGCAGTACTTCAGCACCGCGCCGTGCAAGGCGTGCCGGGGCAAGCGACTGCGCCCGGAGAGCGCGGCCGTGCACATCGACGAGCGATCCATCCTTGAGATTAACGCGATGACCATCGCCGAGGCCTACTCGTTCTTCCGGGAGATGACGCTTGTGGGGGCCCGGAAGCTCATCGGCGAGGAGCTGATCAAGGAGATTTGCGGGCGCTTGAAGTTCCTGCTCGACGTCGGGCTGGAGTATCTCAGCCTCGATCGTCCGGGCCCGACGCTCTCCGGTGGGGAGAGCCAGCGCATCCGTCTGGCCAGCCAGATGGGCAGTGAGCTGACCGGCGTCCTCTACATCCTCGACGAGCCGAGCATCGGGCTTCACCCGCGAGACAATCGTCGCCTGATCTCCACGCTCGAGCACCTGCGTGACCTGGGCAACAGCGTGCTGGTCGTCGAGCACGATCAGGAGATCATGGAGCTGTGTGACCACATCGTCGACTTCGGCCCCGGCGCAGGCCGACACGGCGGGCGGGTCATGGCGAGCGGCACGCCGGCGCAGGTCAAGGCCACGGCCGAGAGCTTGACGGGTCAATACCTCTCAGGGGTGCGCCGCATCGAGGCCCCCGAGGTTCGGCGGACGTTTGATCCCCGCCGGGTGATCCGCATCGAGGGCGCGCGGGCCAATAACCTCCAGAACATCTCGGTCGAGATTCCCGTTGGCCTGTTCACCTGCGTGACGGGGGTGAGCGGCGCGGGCAAGAGCACGCTCGTCAACGAGATCCTCCTGCCCGCGGCCTCGCGCGCGCTCAATGGTGCCAGCGACGTGCCCGGCCCCCACGACGCGCTGCGGGGCCTCGAGCACCTCGACAAGGTCATCGACATCGATCAGAGCCCCATCGGCCGCACGCCCCGAAGCAACCCGGCGACCTATACGAAGGTCTGGGATGAGGTCCGCGAGGTCTTCGCCTCGACCCGCGAGTCCAAGGCTTATGGCTTCACGGCCGGGCGGTTCAGCTTCAATGTGAAGGGCGGGCGTTGTGAGAGCTGCGAGGGCGCGGGCGTGACGCGCGTGGAGATGCACTTTCTCGCCGACGTCTATGTGCCCTGCGAGGCCTGCCAGGGCCGAAGGTTCAACGAGGCCACGCTGCGTGTGCGTTATCAGGACCTGAACATCAGCGAGGTGCTTGAGACCTCCATCGACGACGCGGCGGAGCTCTTTCGCCACCACAAGCGCATCTATCGGGTCCTCCAGACGCTGCAGGACGTGGGGCTCGGCTACCTGCACTTAGGCCAGCCGTCGACCACGTTGTCGGGCGGTGAAGCTCAACGCATCAAGCTCTCCCGCGAGCTCGCCCGGACCGCCACCGGGCGCACGCTCTATGTCCTCGACGAGCCCTCGACGGGCCTGCACTTCGAAGACATCCGGCGCCTGCTGGAGGTCGTGCAACGACTCGCGCAAGCCGGCAATACCATCGTGATGATCGAGCACAACCTGGAGATCATCAAGACGGCGGACTGGGTCATTGATCTGGGTCCGGAAGGCGGCTCAGGTGGGGGTCGGCTGCTCGCCTGCGGCACGCCGGAGCAGGTCTCGACGATCGAGGACAGCCACACCGGACGTTATCTGCGTAAGACCCTCTCGACGCCTTTGCCCACCGCCAAGCCCCGCCGCGCCGGACATTGACGCGGCCCGTCCCTCCCCTCACCCTCCGATCACCCCAACATCTTGGACCGCTTCATGCGCACGTCTGACGTCTTCGCGTTTCTGTCCCTCATCACGCCGCTCTGCGCGCTCGCCGCCCCCGTGGCGTCCTTCCAGCCCATGCGGACGGGAGCGGCCTGCGACCCGAGCGTCGGCGTCGTCTCCCTCGGGGTTGACCGCTACGGGGCCTTCGGCTCGGCGGTCGGTATTCGCCAGAACGCGACTTACAACCCCGTCGATATGCCCGATGAAGGCCCGGCCGGCACGGTCTACGAGAGCATGTCCTTCTTGTGCCGAACCGCAGGCGGGGCCTCCTCCGGAGCGTGGCTCGAAGGCCAGAGAGCCGCAGCCCTCGTGCCGGCGCGTCCAGCCCCCGTGGCCGATGGAGAGGGCAACCGCATCACGAGCGACTTCAGCCTGGACGGTGTCGCCGTGCACCTCATCTCCGAGCTGGAGTGCAACGTCCTGACTCAGTGTTACACCTTCACCAACAATACGGGCGGACGCGTCGACGAGCTCATGCTCACCCCGTACATCGACGGCGACCTCTACTTCAGCGGTGACTTCAACAACGACTTTGGCGGCACGGGCGCAGGTGTGCCTCGGACGCTCTTCGAGTTTGATGAGGGCGACGATCCGGCGCGGCCCACCACATATTTGGCCCTCTACGGTCAGGATCCCCGCGACCGCTTCTTGGGCAACTGGGAGATCGCCGAGTATAGCGAGAGTCGGCGACGCATCGCCGAGACCGCGAACGGCTGCGCGCCCCTCCGCGGGCGACTCACCAACGACCTAAACGCCGACACCGATCTCAATGGCGACCTGGTCACGGATGGCGGCTACGACGTCACGCTCAGCCTGCGCTTCGCAGTCGGCCCGCTCGAGCCCGACGAGATGTCTGCCGCGATCTGCTTCAACATCCAGTGGGGCTTCGGACTGCAGTGCAGCGATGAGGACCAGGACGAGGTCTGCGTCAACGACGACAACTGCCCGACGGACCCCAACCCGAACCAGGCGGACTTCGACCGGGACGGGCACGGGGATGCCTGCGACAACTGCCGAGCCGTGCCCAACGCCGACCAGATCGACGGCGACCTCGACGGCGTCGGGGACGCTTGTGACAACTGCGCCGCGCCCGCCGAGGAGATCTGCAATGGCGAGGACGAGGACTGCGACGGGACCATCGACGAGGGGGTCGAAGGTGCCGAATGCCCAACAAACCTCCCCGGGGTCTGCGCCGTTGGCCACCAGGTCTGCCTGCTCCCCGATGGCTTGAGCTGCCAGCCGGACACGGCCGCGATCGACGAGCTCTGCGACGCGCTCGACAACGACTGCGATGGCAATATCGACGAGGGTCTGCCGGAAGGCGGGCCATGCCTGACGGTCTCACCCGGTGTCTGCAGCATGGGCACCGAGGTCTGCGTCGAGGGCGCCGTCGCCTGCGTGGAGATGGTCAACCCTGTTGACGAAGTCTGCGACGCGCTCGACAACGACTGCGACAGCCGCCTGGACGAAGGCGTGCGAAACGCCTGCGGCCGCTGCGGCGAGATCCCCACGGAGACCTGCGACGGCAGCGACGAAGACTGTGACGGCACCGTGGATGAGACGGCCATTTGCCCCGAGGGCCAGGCTTGCCTCGCCGGTCGATGCGCCGACGGCTGCGACAATAACGAGTGCGGCGGGAGCCTGGTCTGCGTGGGTGGCTTCTGCCGAGCGCGCTGCGAGGTCGAGCCTTGCCCGGCGCAGGAGAGTTGTGACCTGGAGCTCGGCGCGTGCATCGATCGCTGCGCCGACGTGAGCTGCGGCAGCGGCGAGGCCTGTCGCGACGGCCGATGCGTCGCCGATGACTGCTACGGTCGTGGCTGCGCGGCGCTCGAGCTCTGCACCGACGGCGTCTGCCTACCCGACCCCTGCGCGGCCGTGACGTGCGAAGCCGGACAGTTCTGCCGCGGTGGAAGCTGCGTCGGCTCCTGCGCCGATCGGTCCTGCACCGGGAGCGAGGTCTGTCTCGACGGGGAGTGCGTGGCTGACGCCTGCGTGGAGGTGAGCTGCGCGGACGGACAGCGGTGCGCCGACGGCGAGTGTGGCGTCGACCCCTGTGTCGGCGTGACCTGCGGCCAGGGGCGAGTCTGCGAGCAGGGCGACTGCATCGACGACCCCTGCAACGGCGTTCGCTGCCCACTCGGGCAGGTCTGTGTCGAGCGGCAGGGGCTCGCTCAGTGTGTGCTCGAAGGGGCCGAGCCGACGGACGCCGGGCCAACCGACGCCGGGCGGTTGAACGAGGCGGGTCTGCCTATCGACGCCCGCGTCGAGACCGATGGCCAGCCAGCCCCGACGGACGGTGGCGCGACCCCAATCGGCGGCGATGGTGGCCGCCGGGGCGGAGAGGACCTCGGCCTGGTCCCTGGAGACCCCGCGACGAACTGCGCCTGCGAGGTGGGCGCGGGGCGGGGCGCGGGCCTCTGGCCCTTCGTCGGTGTGCTCGTCGTCTCCGTGGCTCGACGCCGACGACGCTGACGGTTCGATTTCGGACTCGCCAGACGCCGCGCTCCGATCGTACGCTCAGGTCCATGTCAAGCACCCGACCCCTACCCTTCCTCGTGCTCGCCCTCTGCCTCGCTCTCTGCCTCGCGTGCTCGTCGCCGCAGCCCGAGAGCGCCGCGGCTGATCCCTCGCGTCAGGGCCGCGACGGGGAGTCCTGCGGACGCACCGCGGACTGCGCCAGCCCACTGCGATGTTTCTATATGCAATGTCGCTCGGCGGAGGCCCAGACTGTGGCCGCGCTGCCCATGGCCTCATCGCCGCCTGCGCCCGCGAGCGTGCCTTGGGTCCAGACTGCGATTGGGCGGCTGGGAGGGAGCATGCCTCAGGGCGCCGCGGTCGCTCCGGGTCTCGGCGAGTCGGCGCCTCCAGCGACTCACTTGCCATGACACCACCGTTTTGTTGTACTCTCCGGCGCGGTCTTTGAGGACCGTGATCCGGTGGACGTTAGGGGGGGGTCGAAATGAAGTCACTCGAACCTGTGCGGCGGACCCTTGGCTTGTCGGTCGGCTTGATCGCCCTTGGGAGCACGCCCGCTCTCGCGCAGGCGCCGCCGAGCTTGATGCACCAAGAGGGCTTGCTCGTCGACAACGCCGCCAACCCGATCATGGGCTCGGTCAACCTCCGCTTCCAGTTCTTCGCCGCGGCGATGGGCGGGGCCGCGGTCTGGACCGAGACCTACAACAATACGGCCCTCGTCGAGGGGTACTACAGCGTGCTTCTCGGCTCGACGACGCCGATCACTCCGGCGATTATCGCCCAGGGCACCTATCTTCAAATCACCGTCGGGGGCACGGATCTGCTGCCGCGAACCCGCTTCGTCTCCGTGCCCTTCGCGTTGGTCTCGCAGTCCGTCGTCGGCGGTCGCGTCAACGCGAGTGACATCCAGATTGGCGGCGTGCCCATCGTCAACGCCATGGGCCAGTGGGTCGGGCAACCGACCAACCTCGTCGGGCCGCAGGGGGCCGTCGGGCCGGTGGGCGCGGTCGGCGCGATCGGCGCGCAGGGACCCGCGGGTCCCCAAGGGGCGCAGGGCATCCAGGGCATCCAGGGCATCCAGGGCATCAAGGGTGACCTCGGCCCGGTCGGCCCGGTCGGCGCGGCCGGCGCGGTCGGCGCGGTCGGCGCGGTCGGCGCGGTCGGCGCGGTCGGCGCGGTCGGCGCGGTCGGCGCGGTCGGCGCGGTCGGCGCGGCCGGCATGAACGGCTCGCCGGACACGCCCGCCCAGGTCTTGGCGAAGATCATCCAGGTCGATGGTCCGGGCTCAGGCCTTGACGCCGATTTCATCGACGGCGTCACCTCGGCGGCGTTCCTCCGCAAGGACCAGCCGGTCGAGAACCTCGAGGCCATGACGAGCAGCCTCCGGGTCAGCGGTCGGCACATCGGCGTCGGCAATACCGGCTTTGCCACCGGCCTCCAGTTTCTCAACTTCGGGACCAAGCACGCCGCCCTTCGCTTCGACGGGAGCCGAACCATCTTCATCGAGGACGCCTCGGGCGCTCACCACCCGGACAACTGGTACAGCGTCAATGCGACCGATCTGGAGATCCGCAACGGCGCGTTCCGCGTTCAGGGCTCGGCCACCATCCGAGACAGCCTCCTCGTCACCAACGGCGACGCGACCGTCAACGCTGGGAACCTCCTGGTCAACACCGGCAGCGTCCAGGTCGGGACGAGCTTCATTCGACCCTCAGCGGGCGCCGGTAATAAGGGCATCCTCTGGGCGAATAACGCCCTCGGCGGGGGCGACCAGGCGGCCATCCGATACATCCAGTACGGAGGCGCCGGCGAGACCGCGCTCGAGCTCTGGACGGGCGATGACCAGAACGATCCCATCCGCCTCAATGGCTCCGGCGGTGTAGAGGTCCTGGGCCTCGGCGATCTGAGCGTCTCGCGAAACCTTATGATGACCGGCGCGGCCGGGGAGATCCGCCCGTCGAAGGACGGCGGCGGGCTCCATTGGCCCACAAACCAGGTGCCCTCGGGCGATGGCGAAGAGGCCTGGCTGAGGTTCGTCACCAACCAGGGGGGCGTCGGCGCGGACACGATGCTGCAGCTCGGCGTTCAGAACGACGGGAACGACGAGATCGAGCTCTATGCGGCGGGCGGCGTGCGGGCGAACGGCCCGGGAGCGGGGCAGCTCGAGTTCCGATTCCCCACCGATCGCTGGGGCGGGGCCGGCGACACGGCCTTCATGCGCTACTACAGCGAGGCCGGCGAGAATACGCGGCTCGAGATCGCCAACCTCAACGACGGCGACGACGACATCCTGCTCAACGCGGCGGGTGGCGTGACCATCGGCGGGAACGGCGACCTCGTCGTCAACCGTAACCTCGTGATCAGGGGCGGCTGCGTCGGCTGCGCCGGGGCCGCCGGCGGCTACAACCCCATCTTCGCGTCGGCGGGCGGCGGGGACAACGGCATCGTCTGGCCCAATGACGCCTTTGGCGGCGGCGGGGACGATGCCTGGATTCGGTACTATGGCGAGGGGGGCGAGAACTCCAAGCTCCAGATCGGCACCGCCAACGACGCCGACGACGACATCGAGTTCTACTCCGCCGGTTATGTTCGGGTCGCCGGTCCCGGCGGGACGCCGCTCGGCTTCCAGTTCAAGGAGAACAACTGGGGCGGCGCCGGCGACGAGGCCTTCATTCGCTACTTCCAGAAGGGCGGTGAGTCCGCTCGGTTCCAGATCGGCATCATGAATGACGCCGACGATGACATTGAGCTGTACTCGGCCGGACCGGTGCGGCTGGCTGGGCCCGGCAGCGGCACGATCGGCCTTCAGTTCCAAGAGAACCGCTGGGGCGGCGGTGGCGACGAGGCCTATCTGCGTTACTACGGGAAGGGCGGCGAATCCACGCGCTTGGAGCTCGGGATCCAGAACGACGGCGACGACGACCTTCTGCTCACGGCGCCCGGCGGCATCATCGCCAATAACTACTTCAGGGCCGCCCAGGCCGCTCGGGTCGACCAGGCCCTGTCGGTGGGCACGAACCTCCAGGTTGACGGGAGCAGCAACGTCAACGGGAGCGGGACTTTCGGGACGACCCTCCAGGTCAACGGCGCGGCGACGGTAAACGGCGCATCGACCCTGAGAGGCGCGGTCACGATGCAGGCCAACGCCCAGGTCAACGGCAGCCAGACGATCAGCGGCAACCTCACCGTCGTGACCGATGGGGACGTCCAGCGGGACCTGCTCGTCCGCCGGAACCTCACCGTCAACGGGACCCTGACCACCGCGGCCCTGAGCATGGCCGGCAACTTGACCGTGGGCGGCAACCTCCAGGTCAATGGCAGCAGCACGACCAACGGCAACGTCACCATTCAGGGGACGGCCACCATCAACGGCTTCACCCTCAACCATCGAGGCGCGGACTTCATGTTGGGGGGCAACGTGGGGCGCGGCGACGGAGGTCTGGCGCTCGTGCAAGACGGTGGCGACACCCTCTCTATCAACCACACCGGCACCTTCGCGGGCGGCACCCGGATGGACGGCAACGTCGTTCATTCGGGCAACGTGGACACCCGCGGCGAGAACTGGGCCCGGGCGACGTCCTACTACGGTTCGAGCAGGCAGACCTTCATCCAGGGTCGCGAAGGCCGCAATATGTTCAACGACACCGAGGGCGCCGGGCGCGTTCGACTCGGCGCGGCTTGGGGCATCCCGGGCATCTACAGCGAAGACGGGCAGAACCTCGTGCTCGGCGCGAGCACCGGCTTCGTGTGGGTCGGCCCCGATGGCGCCGGCCAGCACCTGCGGGTCAACGGCGATCTCTATGCCCGCGGCACGCGCGTCGTGGACTCCGGCGGCAACTGGGTCGGACCGGCGCTCCCGGTCGGAAAGTCCAACATCGTGGGCGGAAGTTGCCCGGCCGGACAGTTCGTCACGGTGCTGTCGGCAAACGGGACGATGACCTGTGCCGCGCCGCCTGCCGGGCCGGCTGGCGGTGTCGCCGCGTTCACCTACCTCGACGGCGGCGGGGATGATACGAACGGCGCGGTTGTCCGTGCCTTCCTCCAAGGTATCGCCGGGATTCAGCCTGCATGGTTCTTCTTCTTCGAGGTCCACACCAATGGGCAGGCGAGCGGCGGTGCGTGGTGCTCCGACAACGCGAACTGGTATGTGACGAACTACCTCAACCAGGCGGGTGCCCCAGCGTCTGGGGCCTGGAATAAGTGGCACCGCTCCGAGGGCGGCGGATGGGCTCAGCAGAACCAAGGGTTCACCAACTACTTCGGGCCCAACTGCGACGGCGTCGCGCAGAGCTGGTGTACGGAGTGGGGTCTCGGTGGCCGGTACCTGGCGATCATGCCCGATCAGCCGAATGCCGGCGAGAGCTACGCGAACGCTTGGTCCTCCGGCCGGGGCTGGCGCGTGAACATCAAGGTCGGCGCTGCTCGTGCGGCCGTCTGCGGCTTCTGAGGCAGCGGCGTCCCGTCGTCCTGCGGCTTGACCGCGCTGCGCGCCCGGCTCCGAGCCGCCTTAGGGCCGAGGCTTCGGGAGCGCGGGCCGCTTGCGCTGAACCGTCGGCTCGTCTAGGGCCTTCGTCAGCGAGAGGCAGCGCTCGCCGGTCGGCTTGTCTGTCTCTCTGTCTTGGGAGAGTTGGACGCACCGCTCCCAGGCCAGCCGGGCGAGGTCCGGTCGCTTCGAGATCTGGGCCGCGAGGCCGAACACCAGGTGAGGCTCGGGGTCGTCCGGGGCGCGGGTCTTGACCTCGTTGTAGACGGCCGTGGCGCTCTCGAAGTCACCGAGTTGAACATAGGTTCGACCGAGCTTCTTGAAGCTCTCGAGGTCGCGGGACCTCTCGTAGGCGTTGCGGTAAGCGAGCATGGCCTGCTCCACCTTGCCATTGCGGAGGTAGGCATCACCGAGCGGCCCCTGCGCGCCATGGAGCTCCGGATCGAGGGCCAGGGCGCGGACGAGGGCCACCTCGGCCTCACGCCACTTCTCCACCGCGACGAGCGCGCGCCCGAGGGCCAGGTGCACGTGGGGGTTCTTGGGCATCTCCCGCGCGGCCGTCTCCAGAAAGCCCTCGGCCTCCTTGAACGCCCGACGGGCGAGCAGCACCTGGCCGAGCACGAGCCGAGCGAGGGCCGACGCGGCGTCGGCGTCTACGGCTCGACGCAACGTCGTATGCGCGTTGTCGAGTTCCTCGTTCCGGAATTGGAGATCGCCCAAGTACAGGAGCGCTCTGGCGTTCTTGGGCTCGCGCGCGATGACCGCCTCGAACCGCTTCTGAGCCTCGGGGCGCAAGTCGCGATAGACCTGCACTCGACCCAAGGCCAGCTCGACGACGGCCTCGTTGGGGCTCGACACCAGCGCGCTCTCCAGAGTGCGGTGAAGGCGAAGGACGTTGCGGGCCGTGACCGTCGACTCATTCTCGAGGACTTGCTCGGCGAGGGCGAGCACGTGCAGTCGCTCAAGCTCGACGTCCTTCGGAGACAAGGCGAGCGCGTCGGCATAAGCACGCGCCGCGAGGTCCACATCACCCCGTGCCTGTGCGGCTCGCCCCTGCTCGGCGACCAATGAGGCCCGCTTTCGCGCTTCACCTCGCGCGCAGAGCTCGGCGTGCTCGTTGATACACCAGGGAATGCCACCCCCGAGGATGATGGCGGAGGCGGTCAGTTGCAGACCAATTCGGAGTCGTTCCATGACGCCGATATGGCACGCAGTCAGGCCCGAAGCAACATCAGATGATCGCTACGGGGTCGTGCAGACGTTCGTGCCCATCTCACAGACAATGAGAGCGCAAAGGCGGCAGAGCCGACCATCGATACAGTCAATGTCGCCCACACAGATCGCGGGCTCGATGCAGCGCAGCTCATCGACGAAGCAGGTCTGGTTGCCCGGACAGCCGTTGTCGTCCCGGCAGCCTACCCGGCAGATCCCGTCGCAGACCTGCCCCTGTCGGCAGACGGCGTCGTTGAGGCACGGCGCGCGCGGCATACACCGCAGCCCGATGCACTCCCGACCCGCGTCGCAGTCGGCGTCGACTTCGCACTCTGGCACCACGCAGCGCCCGTCCATCCGGCAGACCGTGCCCGCACCGCAGTCCACGTTCGCCGCGCAAGCGTCGTGGCAGCCGCCGGCATCGCAGACTCGACCGGCGAAGCAGTCAAGATCGGCGACGCACAACGGGGGCTCGACACAGATGCCGGCCGTGCAGCGCTGGGCGCCGGTGCAGCCGTCGTCGTTGAGACACGCCGGCTCATTTTCCACGCACCGTCTGAGCCTGCAGGTTTGGTCCGCGCCACAATCGCCGTTGTTGGCGCAGCCGTCCGAGCAGGTGCCGGCCTCGCAGATGCGGGCCCCCAAGCACTGGTCGTCGTTGACGCAGACGTCGGGTTCCCCACAGAAGCCGAGGTTGCAGAGCACACCCGGTGGGCAGTCGCCGACGACGTTGCAGGGATCCCCCTCGAACCGGCAGCGCCCATCCGCGCCGCAGCCCCCGCCGACGCCGCAGTCCCCGTCGGCCGCGCAGGGGTCCTGACAGTTCTGGAGGTCGCAGTGGCGGTCGGCGAGACAGTCGTCGTCGACAGCGCAGAAGAGCGGCTCGGTGCACTCTCCAAAGAAGCAGGTCTGGCTGCCGGTGCAGTCATTGTCGCTCTGACAGCCCTCGGCGACGGGCGTGCACCGTCGATTGACGCAGGCCTCGCCGATCGCGCACTGCACATCCGCGTCACATCCTCCATCCCCACACTGACCGGCGAAGCAGACCCGCCCGGGCAGGCAGTCGGCGTTGACCCCACACAGCTCGCGTTCGCAGACACGGTTGATGCAGCGCTCGCCGCCATCGCAGTCGGCGACGAGCACACAAGCATCGACAACGCAGGCGCCGACCACGCAGTTCTGGCCCGGCGCGCAGTCCAACGCGCTGAAGCACATTTGCTGGACGACGACCTGGCAGACGCCTTGCTGGCAGGCCTGCCCGACGTCGCAGTCGGCGTCTCCGGCGCACGGCGGCACCCGGCACTGGCCGTCCTGGCAGGTGAGCCCCTGGCCGCAGTCGCCGTCGAGCCGGCACGTGGGCTCGCCGCAAACGCCGGCCTGACAGACCCGCTCGGCGAGACAGTCGTCGTTGGCGACGCAGAACGGTCCCTCGATGCAGCGTCCGCCCGCGCAAATTTGGGCCTCGATGCAGTCGATCTCGGCGACGCACATCGGCGCAGAATTACACCGTCCGGCCTGGCAGACCTCGTCGGCCCCGCAGGCCTCATCGTCCCGGCAGGGGTCCGCGCAGGTGTCGATGATGCAGATCCGCTCGCCTAAGCAGTCCAGGTCTCCGCCGCAGGAGAGGCCCTCGACGCAGGCCAGAGAGACCGCATCGCACAGCATCGTGCCCCCGCAGTCCTCGTCGATCTCACACCCCTCACGCGCCACGCAGAGGCCGGCAATACACTGTTCCCCGGCGCAGTCATCCGCGACGAGGCAGGGGTTCACACAGAGGCCCGCATCGCAGAGCCGATCGCCGAGGCAGTCCTCGCTCGTCCCGCAGACGGGCGGCTCATTGCATTGGCCATCGCCACCGCAGAACTGCGCGCCCTGGCAGTCGTCGTCTGAAAGACAGTCGGCCATGATGACCGGCAGCTCACAGTGGCCAACGTTGCAGACCTGCCCGGCCCCGCAGCCCTCGTCGGAGGCGCAGGCCCCCCCGCAGACCCCGCGGTCGCAGATGCGGCCTTGGTCACAGTCCGGATCGGCCTCACAGGCGCCGCCCTCCACACAGCGAGCCTGCGCGCAGATCCGCGTGCCTTCGCAGTCCAGCTCCGTCTCGCAGCCTGGACCAACGGGCACGGTGCAGACCTGTTCCTGGCAGACCTGACCGGGAGGGCACTCGATATCCTCCTCGCAGCTCTCGTTGCCCGGATCGGCCACGCAAGCGCCCTGATCGCAGACCTGAAAATCGGGGCAGTCGTCGGCGACGCACGGCTCGACACAGGCGCCCTCGCGGCAGAGGCGGTCTCCCGTGCAGTCGACATCGGCGCCGCAGAACTGAGGCTCGGCGCAGAGCCGGCTGGCCGCGTCACAGACCTGGGCCCCTTGGCAGTCGGGATCGGCGTCGCAGGCGCGGGGCTCAAGCGGAACGCAGACCATGGCCTTGCAGGTCCGGCCTTCGCCGCAGTCGGCGCTCACCATGCACGCGCTCTCGGCGCAGCGGAAGTCGGCGGCGCACCGCAAGTATCCCGGGCAACTCGCCTCGTCCTCGGGATTGCAGCCGTCGGTGCAGCGACTCTCCTGGCAGATGCGGTGCAGGTCGGCGTAACAGGCGCTGTCGCCCATGCAGGGCGAGGCCTCCTGGCAGACGCCCGTGTCGCAGATGAGCACGCCCGGGCAGACGTCGGCGTCATCGCAGGACGGGCGGTCCACGCAGGTGGCGTTCGTGCAAAGCTGACCGGCCGGGCACTCCTGGTCCCCGATGCAGCCCTCGACGACCGCGCCCGCGCATCGACCCGCCTCGCAGACGCCGCTTGTGCAGTCGCCGCCCGTCGCGCAGGGGTTCACGCACTGGAAGGCGGCGCAATAACGCTCGCCCAGGCAGTCGTCGTCGGTGGTGCACCCGCCGATCTCGATGCACAAGGCGGTCGTCTCGTCGCAGAGCTGGGTGCCTTCGCAGTCGTCCCCCGAACGGCAGTTCTCAGCCACCCGCTCCTGACAGATCGCGGCGGCGCAGACCTGATTCGGCGCGCACTCCGCGCTCGTCGAGCACAGCTTGCCGGGCCCCAGGTCGGGCTCATCGGGCGTCGCCGAACCGCCGTTACATCCAGAGACAGATGCGAAGAGAACGAGAAAACTGAACACCTCAGCGTTTCGCCGCATCCACCACTCCATTTCAATCCCCAAACGATGACACCCCTATTCGGGAGGACTATCCACTCTGTGCCGCGAATCACGCAAGCTCTCAGATTACGCCAGCTTAGCTCCCGCGATACGTGGAGTAGCCATACGGGCTGAGCAGGAGCGGGACATGGTGATGCGCGCGCGACGGGTCGAGCTCAAAGACGACGTCGATGTACGGGTAGAACGACGTCCGGCCACCGGCTTGGAAGTACTCGGCGACGAAGAAGCGGAGCCGATAGACGCCGGGCTCAATCGCCAAGGCAGGCAGGAGATCCCCCACCCGCCCGTCCGCGTCGGTCCTTCTTCGGGCACGCTCCGCAAAGACGCCGCCTTCGAACGCGCAGAGCGTGACCTCGAGGCCCGCCGCGGGCAGGCCGAGGGAGAGGTCGAGGACGTGGGTGGTGATGGGGCAACGCGGCGTCGTCATGCCAGCTTCTCCAATCTGAGGCGGGTGATCTGGGACTGCTCGGACGCCGCGATCTTCAGCTCGTCGTCCGGCGCGTTGTGGAGCCTCGACTCGAGGATCGTGAGCAGCTCAAGAGCGGTCTTGCCCGTGGCGCAGACGACAAAGATGTGACCGAAGCGGGCCTCATAGGCCACGTTCCCGTCCCTCAGCCCGAGCAGCGTGGCCTCGTCCGCGAGCGCCGCGCCCGCTTGCTCGCCCAAGGCCCAGCTCGAGGTCGAGGCGAATCGCCGCCGCAGCTCGTCGAGGTCCGTCCCGATGCGCGGGTGGTGTTCCAGAGCTTCGTGCACGTCGGCTGGAGTCGCGGCCAACCACAACTCGTCGGCGAGCGCGAAGAGCGCGGCGTCGCTCCCGAACGGCCGACGAGAGAGCATGGCCGCGACCCAGGACGACGCCCCGCAGCAACGCTCGAGCAAGAGCCGCGCGTCTTCCGGCGAGGTCTGGTCGAGCCGCGCCGCGCTGCTCACGTCCGACGACCCCAGACGCGCAGGCGACTGACGCCGCCATCGGGGAAGATGTCGAGACGCACGTGGGTAAACGGCCCGCGCAGCCTCACCTCGTCGCGGAAGAAGTGACGATGGCTCGCCGTCAAGCTCGTCTCCAGCACGACGGTCTGCCAGGGCCCATCGCTGGAGTACGCGCCGACGGAGACGAGATCGGTGATCTTCGCCCCCGGCGCGTTGATTCCCCGCAGCGCGAAGCGATCAGCGAAGTTCCCCTTGAAGTGGTTCGTGTCCACCTCGACGAGCGAGACCTCACCGGCCGCGCCCAGACGAACGAGGATCCAGTCGTTGCCGGGCAGGCGCTTGCGGCGCGTCTCCCAACCGCCGCCCATATTGACCGCTCGACCGGGCGCGATCAGGTTGTTCATCGGCCCGAAAAACGCGTCGCTGCAGGCGAGCGCGAGTCCGCCGTTACGAATGGAGGCGAGGTCGACCTCACCGTCCTGGTGATGCGGCCGGGTCTCTTCGTCGACCTCGGTCGCGGTCCAGTCAGGATCCGGCGAGCCCCAGACGCGGAGGCGCGCGACCCCGCCGTCGGGATAGATGCGGAGACGCAGGTGGGTGAACGCCACGTCGCCCGCCGAGACCGCGAAGAGGTTCTGGGAGCCCGGTCGGAGGGGCGACTGCGCGATGAGTTCGACCCAGTCGCAGGCCTGGAGATCGTCGACCGTCGCCCCTTTCGGCGCGCGCGTCGCCTCGAGGGAGGCATAAGGCGGGTGGTTGCCGAGGAAGTGGTTCGTGTCGATGTCGACGGCGCGGACGTAGCCTCTGATTCCGAGCTTGATGATGCAGTCATCGTGGCCCGCGTGTCGCTTACGGCGGCTCTCCCAGCCGTCCATCCACTTCCCGCGATCGGTGAATTCGTCCGGCAGGAAGACGCCGCGCCCAGGCTTGAGCAGGTTCTCCTTGCCCGCGAAGAAGTCATCGCTGCACGACAGCGTCTGACCACCGACCGCGTCGGCGGCCAGGTCAATCAGGCCTACAAACGCCGCGCTCGACTCGATCGCGCTCATCGGGACTCCTCCGCTCTTCGTCTTGCTAGCATCGTTGGGTGAGAAGCGGTCGGCCTCGGCCGCTCAGGTCGGTTTGGACCCCGGCCTCGAACACCGGCAGACCCCGCAGCCAGGTCTTTTGGACGGCCCCGTTGAGGTCTCGACCCAGATAAGGCGAGACCTTGTTTCGGAACCGCAGCGTCTCGGGCGTGACCGTCGTCACGGCGTCCGGATCGAAGGCGCAGAGATCGGCGTCGAAGCCGCGGGCGATTTGACCCTTGCGGGTGTGAAGGCCGGCGAGGCGCGCGGGCTTCGACGTCAGGAGCTCGACGACTTGTTCCAGGCTGAACCCGCGGAGCTGCGCCTCGGACCATATCGCCGGGAGGCCGAGCTGAAGAGACGCGATGCCCCCCCACGCCCCGCAGAAGTCGCCCTCCAGCGGCTTCTTCAGGCCGGGTGTGCAGGGCGAGTGGTCGGAGGTGACGAAGTCGATGGTCCCGTCCGCGAGGCCCCGCCACAGCCCGTCCCGATTGACGGACTCACGAATGGGCGGCGCGCACTTAAACTCCGTGGCCCCGTCCGGGACCTCCTCGGCGCTGAGGCAGAGGTAATGCGGGCACGTCTCCACGGTGAAAGGCAGGCCCTCGTCTTTGGCCGCGCGAATGAGCGGCAACGCGCTCGCCGACGAGAGATGAACGATGTGCACCGCGCAGCGCGTCTCGCGGCAGAGTCCGATCATCATCGTGATGGCCAGGTCTTCCCAGGAGCGCGGGCGCGAGTCGAGGTAGGTCTGGTAGCGTCGAACGTCGCCTGAACACGCGGGCGCCGCCTCCGACTCGAGCTCGGCGTGCACGAGCAGTGGCAGGCCTAAGTCGCGCATGATCGGCATGGCGAGCCTGAGGTCTGAGATCGTCGAGTGGGGGAAGTCGTCGATGCCCGAGGGGCACAGGAAACACTTCGCGCCGAGGATGCCGTGGCCGGCGAGGCGGCTCAGCTCCGCCGCGTTACCCGGCACGACCCCGCCCCAGAAGCCGACGTCCACCGTCAACTGCTCCCCGATGGCCTCGAGCTTGACCTTCAGCGCGTCCAGCGTCGTCGTGACCGGGATGCAGTTCAGGGGCATATCGACGAGCGACGTGACCCCTCCCGCCGCCGCCGCGCGCGTCGCCGTCGCGAAGCCCTCCCAGAGCGTGCGCCCCGGCTCGTTGATGTGCACGTGTGTATCGACGAGGCCCGCGATGAGCCGGTCGACGACGTGCTCCACCGGGATCTCGCCGAGGGGCTCGCCGTAGCTCGATACGGCCTCGATGAGGCCATGCTCATCGATGAAGATCGTCGCCGGACGAAAGGAGCCGTCGATCAGCGTGGACTCGGCACGAATCGCGTGGCGTCTCTGAACAGGCATTACGGTCGCGCCCCTTGGCATTACGGTCTCGCACCCTGGTCGACCCAGCGGCGAACGATCTCCCGCTCCTCATCGGTCATGCCGGTCTTGTTGGCGAAGGGCATGGTCCGGGCTTCGACGACGCGCAGGCGGATGCGGCTGGCGAGCGAGGTGATGTGCTCGCTGGAATCGAAGGTGAGGCCACCCGGCGCTGCCTTGAAGACGTCGTCGGTCGGCGTGCTCGAGTGGCAGGGGGTGCAGCGGCGCTGGAAGATCTGGTTGACCTCGGCGAAGGCCACCGGCGGTGTCCCATCCACGGCTCGCGCCTCGGGCCGGGTGAGCGCGACGATCGCCACGAGCGCCACGACCAGAGGGCCGATCGCCCAGGTCGCCGGTTGACCGCGTTCGAGGGTGATCATCAGGTGGCGAACACTCGCGCCCACCACGCAGAGCCCGCAGAGGAGCACCCAGTTGAGCGGGTGTTCGAAGACAAAGGAGAAGTGGTTGGTGACCATCATCATGAGCACCGGGATGGTCATATAGCTGTTGTGCATGGAGCGGTGTTTCGCGGCGAGCCCACGCGCCCAGTCGGGATCCTGCCCTTCGAGGCTCGCGGCGATCATGCGGCGCTGATTCGGCAGGATCCGTATCCAGACGTTCGCCACCATGATCGTCCCGAGCATCGCGCCCACATGGATGAACGCGGCGCGCCCGGGAAAGACCTGGCAGAGGCCGTAGATCGCGCCGACGAGGCCGGTGAGCGTGAGGCAAAGCGCGAGGATCGGCGCGCGCCTCCCGACGAGGAGCCATACGAGGTCGTAGACCACCCAACAGACCACGAGGCAGCCTACGGAGACACCGATGGCCTGGGCCTGGGTGAGGTGATCGCGGGTCAGATCCATGAGCGCGAGCGCGCCCCCGGACCAATAGACGAGCCCCATGAGGAAAAACCCGCTTATGAAGGTCAGGAGCGACTCGTACTTAAACCAGTGCAGGAGCTTGGGCATCTCCATCGGACGCCGCTTCTCGACGCGATAGAAAAACCCCCCGTGCACCATGTGCAGCTCACCTTCGACGCCGTCGTCAGTCCCGCCGGGCCCGCCGCCTTCTGGGTCAGCCCGCCGCGCGCTCGGCACGAAGCTGCCGTCCATCCAGACGAAGTAGAACGACGTGCCAATCCACATGATCCCGGCGATCAGGTGGAAGAGGCGGAACGCGAAGTGAATCCACTCTTGCGTCATCACTGACCCTGGGTGCGACCCGCGATGATCCGGAGAAACGAGCGCGAGCGGACCTCGCTCTCGGTGAGGCCCGTGGTCGAGAGCTCGGCGACGGACACCGCCCCGCTGCTCAGGCCCCGAAGGAAGTAGTTGAGCAGACCCTGGCCAGTCGCCGCGTCGTCGAAGACATCGCCGATGAGGGTGGCTTGGGCCGCCTTGTCAATGAAGTTCCGCAGGCGATCGGCGGCCGGCGTGAAGCCCTCGAGGAAGAAGGCGTAACAGGCCGCGTACCGAATCGGGAGCTGGCCGGGATGAAGGTCCCAGCCTTGGTAGATCCCGTTCCTCAAGGAGCTGCGGATGTTCTCGTAGGCCAGTCGCCAGGCCGCGTGAATCGACTCGAGGTTTTGTGACGTCTGCTCCGGCGTCAGCGCGCCGCCGGCGGGCGTTCGGTGTGGGCCGACGGGCAAGATCGAGGTCGCCCCGTCCGAGAGGCAGAGGCCCGTCCCGCCAAAGGCGTTCTTCATCGTGTGCAGCGCGTACTGGCAGACCGGGTGGTCCATGCCCTGGTAAGCCGCCGTAATGTCGCACGAGGCGGTGTAGTCGTAGGTGCCGAAGTGCGCGCCCGTGCAGCGACCTTCGCAGGCCTCTAGGAGGAGCGGCAAAGCGATGCGGCCCTGGGCGTCGAAGATTGACTGCGTCAGCTCGATCATCATCTCCATCTTCAGCGAGCCCGGGGCCAACGCCAGTCGAGCTTCGAGCCGCTCAAAGAGGCGGACGAGCGTGCGCGGCTGCTCCGCTACGGTGATCTTCGGGAGGGTGACGACGAAGTTCTCCGGCAGCGCGCCGGCGGACTTGACGAGCGTGGAGACGAAGAGGTCGAGCGTGCGCACCGAGCGCCGGATGTTCTCCTCGTTGAAAGTCTTGATCCGTATGCCGATGAACGGCGAGACCGTGCCGGCTTTCATCCCGCGCGCGACCTCTTCGGCGGCGCGCACGGCGGCCTCGTCCTCTTCGGTATCCGGTCGCACGCCAAAGCCGTCCTCGAAGTCGATACGAAAGTCCTCGACGGCCTCCCGGTTGAGCTTGGCGAGAACGCGGGTGTGTACGGCGAGGGGCAACCAGACCTCGGGGTTGCTGGCCCATAAGGCGCGCTCGTCGCGTTCGAAGGAGAGGCGATGCTCGTCGAAACTCCGGCTCAACGCCTCATGCCCCGGCAGACGCAGCGCGGTCGCGAAGGCGGCGGCGTCTGGGGCGAAGTCGCGCAGTGACCGCAAGGCCAGGTCCCCGAGCTTGAGGGTCGTGTCCGACTTATAGAGGTGGGCTCCGCCGTAGACCGTGTGCACGGGCTGGCGATTGGGCTTGTCGCCGGGGAAGAGCCGCGCTTGTCTGAGGTTGGCTTGGGACAAGGTCGCGAGCGCGTCAGACGCTTCAGCCTCGAGGGTGCTCGTCAGGGTGGACAGGGTAGACATAGGGGCCTCTCGTGTTCATGAAAACTTACGTCTCGTCGCCCTCGTCGCCCTGGGACATGGGCGGCTCACCCGCCACTTGGGACGAGAGGTTGAAGTACTGCAGCAGACCCCAGACGTCGATGGGTCGGAGCGCGTCGAACGCGAGGCCAATGCCGAAGCTGCCGTCCCCGAGCGGACGGGACCACATGACCTTGCCCGTCGCCTCGATGGTCATGTCCGGGGTTGGCAGCGAGAGCGAGAACGCCAGGGTCGCGCCGACGGTCGCGCCCACGCTCGACCGCACGAAGAGACCACCGAGACCGATGTTGACCGTCGTGCCCTGAGAGGCCGCGCCCTCAATCTGCAACGTGACCGCAATCTCGCGATCGAACCGGCCAAACTTGCGACGCACACTCGACATCTCGACCCCCCCCCGTGAAGCAAAATCGGACCTGAAGCGCGGCGATGTTTCTCGCCCCTCACCGGAACTGTCAAGCAACGCGATCGCGCCCCACGGCCAACGTCGACAAGTCCGCGACCTCTCGGCACGATTGCGTCTACTATCCGGCACCTTCTGGGCTTTGGAGCCTCCAAACGATGCCAGCGTCGCGCCTCTTCTTCCTCCTCGCGCTCGGCGTCTGCGCCTGCGCCTCGAGCAAGCCGTCAGCCCCTGAGGCGACAGACGCGGTCGTGAGCACCCGCGACGCCTCGACGTTCGCCTGCGTGAGCGACGACCTCTGCCCGGGCGCGCGCTGCGACGTCGCGTCCGGTCGCTGCGTCGCTCGATCCTGCGAAGCCCAGGCTGACTGCCCAGACGGCACGAGATGCAACGTCACGCTTCAAGTCTGCGAGCCCGCGGGCGACTGCCGCACCGGCGACGCTTGCCCCGAAGGGGAGACATGTGTGCCCGAGTCGGGCCTCTGCCAGCCCTTCGGCAAGGGCCCCTGCGCGCCGTGCACCGTCGACGCCGAGTGCGGCGTGCCCGGAGACGTATGTCGGGTCATGACGGACGGCCAGTACTGCGCGCCGAAGTGTGCGCCCGAACAGGGCTGTGCCACGGGCTTTGACTGCGCGGACGGTGCCTGTGTCCCGAGTGACGGCAAGTGCGGCCCGCGCGCGGCCTGCGCCGAGATCGACTGCCCACCGCTGGAGGTCTGTGAGCCCGTGCGGGGCCGCTGCGTCGCCGCCTGTGACCCGCTCATGGACACGTGCCCACCCCCGAGCCGCTGCCGACCGGAGCTCGGGGGCCTCTGCCGCCAATGCCTCGGCGATCCGGACTGCCTGGAGGGCCAGCGCTGCGAGACGGTGCGCGGACTCTGCGTCGGCTGCTTGTCGAACAATGAGTGTGAGAGCGGCCGCTGCGATCTCGCCCGCGGACGCTGCGTGACGTGTACGGCTGACGCCGAGTGCCCGAGCGGCCACTGCGATCTCGGCCTTGGGCTCTGTGTGGACTGCATCGCCGACGGGGACTGCGAGCAGGGCGTTTGCTTGGCTCGCGACCACCGCTGCGTGGAGTGCCGAGGGCGGGCGCAATGTGCGGCGGGTGCGGTCTGCGATCCGATGTCGAACGCCTGCGTCGAATGCGCGGGCGACGGCGACTGCCTCGGCGGCCGCTTCTGCGATCCGACCCTCGGCCGCTGCGTCGAGTGCGCCGCCGATGAACACTGCGGCGGGGGGGTCTGCGATAGCGGCATGATGACCTGCATTGGCTGCCGCGCCGACGCCGACTGCGAGGGGGGTCGCTGTGAGCCGACGACCTCGGTCTGCGTGGTCTGCCTGGTGGACGCCGACTGCCCCGAGGGCCGCTGCCATCCGGTCGAGCGGACCTGCGTGCCCTGCGTCGAAGATGCCCACTGCGCCTCGGGCGTCTGCGAGGGCAACGCCTGCGTCTCGTGCCGGGTCGACGCCGACTGCGGCGATGGCGCGTCGACGTGCAGCGCCGAACACCTCTGCATCGGGTGCAGCGTGGACGCGGACTGTGGGGCCGGGCTGCGATGCCGGGACCGGGTCTGCATCGAGTGTGTCGTCGACGGCGACTGCCCGATGGACCGGTTTTGTGGGGCCCAGGGTCAGTGCGCGGAGTGCACGCTCGATCTGCACTGTGCCGGGGGTCGCTGCGATGTCGCCTCCGGTCGGTGCGCGCCGTGCCTCGTGGACGCCCACTGCCCCGGCAGCCACTGCGACCCCCAGAGCGGCTGCGTCGAGTGCGCCGTGGACGCTCACTGCGAGGGCGGTCGCTGCCTCGCCGCGGACCACAGGTGCGTCGCCTGCGTCGTGGATGGGGACTGCCCGGGCGGCCGCTGTGGCGCGGACCACGTCTGCCACCGCTGCACGGGCCCGCTCGATTGCCCAAACGGCCAGCGGTGCGATCGAGAGCGTGATCGCTGCGTGGACTGCGTGACCAACGACCACTGCGCGCCCGGCGTCTGCGATCCGAACTCCCAGACCTGCGTGCGCTGTCGCGTGGACGCAGACTGCGGCGCGCAGCGGTGTGACGTCGTGAACAATCGCTGCGTCGATTGCACAAACTCGGCCCAGTGCAACGGCGCGACGCCGGTCTGCGATCCCGGTGGCGGCCAGTGCGTGGCCTGCGCCAACGACAACGACTGCGCCGATGGGGTCTGTGGCATCAACCACACCTGCGTCGGCTGCGAGAACGATCAGGACTGCCCCGCGCAGCGGCCCTTCTGCCAGGCGCTCTTCCAGCTCTGCACCCAATGCCGGGCCGACGGCGACTGCCAGAACGGGCAGCTCTGCAACGAGGCGATCGGGCGCTGCGTGGCGCCAGCGGACATCTGTCGCGCCAACGCGGATTGCGGCGTCGGGCGACGCTGCGACGTGTTCCAGAGTCGGTGTTATCGGGAGGATGGGGTCTGCGACACCGATGGGGACTGCCGGCCCAACCACACCTGCAACCGGCTCATTCGCGTCTGTGAGGGCTGCGGCGTGATCCCCCTCCCCTTCCTCGTCTGCCCCGACGGTCAGCTCTGCTTCCTCAACCTCTGCACGCCCCTGAATTGACGTGATGAAGCTTTATCCGACCGCCGCCTCGCTGACGTTTGCCGTTTGGTCAATAACCTTGACTAACGCCTGCACCGACGACGTGCCCGGGCTCGCGCAGGTCAGCTGCCTCCGGGAGACGTGCGCTGCGGACGCGGCGAGCGACGCCCCGAAAACGGACGCCTGTGTAGCGGCCGGCGAGACGTGCAACGGGATGGACGACGACTGCGATGGGTTGACCGACGAGAGCTTCCCGGAGGCCGGCGCCTGCGGCCCGTCGATGGGAGAGTGTCAGTCCGGGACGCGAAGCTGCGTGTCCGGTCTCTTGACCTGCGACGTCGCTTTTGGCCCGGCGGACGAGACCTGCAACGGGCAAGACGACGACTGCGACGGGCTGACGGATGAGGAGAGCGTCGACGAGGGCGCCGCCTGCGGTCCGCCCCAAGGCTCGTGTCCTGCCCCCACGGACCTGTGCATGGCCGGCGCGCTCGTCTGTCCAGCCGCGCCTGTCCCGAGCCGCGAGGCCTGCAACGGGCTCGACGACGACTGCGACGGCGCCGTGGACGAGACCCTCGCGACCGTCGGCGACCCCTGCGGCTCGGCGACCGGGGTCTGTCTGCCGGGGCGTCGAGTCTGCCTTGACGGGGTCTTCGTCTGCGACGGCGAACACCCGCCCACTCCCGAGCTCTGCAACGCCTTGGACGACGACTGTGACGGCAACCTCGACGAGGGCCCAGCACAGGTCGGAGAGCCCTGCGGCGAGCCTGAGGCCTGCGGTGGCGCGCTCTTCACCTGCGAGGCGGGGCAGCTCCTTTGCGTTGGTGGCCCCGGTCCCGGCGAGGAACTCTGCAACGGCCGGGACGACGACTGTGACGGGCGTCTCGACGAGGCTGACCCGATGGCCGGCGGCCCCTGCGGCGAGGAGGTCGGCGAGTGCGAGTTCGGTGAGCTCCGGTGCGTGGCCGGGAGCATCCTCTGCTTCCTCGGGGTGTCCCCCGTGGACGAGGTCTGCGACCTGCTCGATAACGACTGTGACGGCCGAAGCGACGAGGACGACGCCTCGCCGGGCGTCAGCATCTGCCCAGGTCTCGGCGAGAGCTGCGCGGGTGCCGCCAACTGCGGACCGGGCGGCCTCTGCCTCAACGACTTCGGCCAGCGGTACTGCACGGCCCGCTGCGACGGCGTCGGCGACTGCGAAGGTGGCTTCGTCTGCGACGACTTCGGCGAGGATCGTCTCTGCCGACGGGACTACCCGGCCTGTGATCGGGACGCCCAATGCGAGGCCGGCGACCAGTGTGCCTTCATCCCCGGCCGCAGTCCGGACCGGGTCGGCGCGGAGTGTCGCCCCCCGCGCGAAGGCGGCCTGCCGTTCGACGCGCCCTGTGGGGGAGAGCTCGGCATCTGCGCGAACAGCCTCTGCCTAGGCCCGGCGAACCACTGCAGCCAGCTCTGCGGCGCGAGCGAGGAGTGCCCGGCGGGTGCCCGTTGCCTCCGGACGCCCTACGTCCTCGAGAACGGGATGCGCGTCGAGATTGGCCTCTGCTTGCCCGGCTGCACCGGCGACGCGGACTGCGATGCCAACCGGGTCTGCCAGTACGATCTGGCCATGCTGCAGGAGGGCCTCGTCGGCGCCTGTGACGCGCGCCGCGACGGGGCCGCCGTGGGGGAGCCATGTAACCTCGGCGCCATGCCCCCGCAGCGATGCGACCATGCGTACTGCCGCCGCGTCGGGGACGAACGTTACTGCACGCAGGGCTGCGTCACTGCGGACGACTGCCTCCCGACCTGGACCTGCGAGCCCCAAGACTTCCAGACTTCGGCCGGCCCGTTCAGCCTCGGGATTTGTCAACGTCCTTGACGATTTCGACGGCGCCTCAAGGACGTCAACTGACTCGACGGCGCCTCAAGGACGTCAACTGACTCGACGGCGCCTCAAGGACGTCAACGCGAGCAGCGCCACGAGGACCACCGGGCCGGCGCCTCGTCGTGGAACCGCGGGGCGGACATCACAGGCGCAGCCCTCGGCGTCCGGCTTGGGCTCGGCGTCGGCCTTCAGGTAGAAGTCCGATGCCACCTCAAACGGCTCACACTCGGGCACCGGCGTCCGGGCGGGGTAGGCCGCGCACAGCCCGAGCTGATCGTCGCCGTCGAGCGAGGCCTTCTTGCGCTCCCCGGCCGGCGCGGTCGCATACATCGTGGCCTCACCGTGCCCCTCCTGCGTATGGTCGAGCCCGAGAAAGTGGCCGGCCTCATGGGTCAGCGTATTGCCGAGATCGTAGCCCAGCCGCCGTGGATCATTCGTCGTGCTGAAGGTGAAGTTGTCGCCGTTCACCTCGACGTCGGCGTCGATGATTCGCCCACGCGTAGGGCACAGCGTGCCTGAGGCCTCGTTGCAGAAGGTCACGGTCGTCAAGGCGAGCACGTCGGCGGAATGAATCCAGTCGCCCCGCTCCCGCACGATGACCTGATTGATGTTCGTCTGCCCGGGCGTATACCCGACGGTCTCGGCGTTCGTCAGGCCGACCGCGTGGACCTCGACGTCGCTGCAATCCACGTTCTGCCAAGCGGCGAACGCGCGATTCGCGACGGTCTGAAAGGTCGAGAACGCCATGTCATCGCTGCCGCGCTCGTTGAGGTGATAGGCGATGCAGCGCCGGGTCCAGCCGATCGAGACCGGGTCATCGCCTCGAGTCTGCGTGCGCTGATAAGCGGAGGCGTCGAGGCTCGCGCCGAGGGTCAGCGCGGCGGTCAGCCCGACATGAACCCTCATCGCGAGACCTCGTTCGGGGTCAAGCCGATGGGCGTCTCGACGACCGCCTTGATCATCGCCTCCAACGTAGCGACCGGCAGGGTGGTCTCGAAGCGGGTGTTGACCCGCTCAGGCGCGCGCTCGTTGGCTTCCCCGACGATCAACTCCGGGAATGTGAGCCCGTCGAGGCGCTGAGTGGCCATCTGCCCGATGACCTGCCACTTGCCCTGGGACATACCGACCACGCGCGCCCCGTCGGCGGTGTGCTGAAGGAAGACCACGGCCTCCTCACCGACAGCGAATGACGGCTCGCCGGGCACAACCTGAGCGAGCCCGTCGAGCGCTCCGCCGAGCACCCGAAACTTGAGCTCAGCGGCCGGTTGACCCTTAAGGATCCGGTCGCCGGACAAGGTGATCTCGCTCACGATGCGCCCGCCCACGCGAAGGCAGCGCACGGAAGCGACGCGCCCATGACCAATCACCGCCGCGCGCCCGACGAGGCCCGGAAGGTCAAGGCGCTTTACCAACGCGGCCTGAGCCGAGCCGAGCGCGAGAAGCACGCTCAGGAGCCCAACGACGGTTGCCCTTACGACGACGGGCCACGGCATTCCGATCAACCCCTTGGATGAGTGGGCGAGCATGACCCCACGTTGACCTGCGACCGCGCTCGGCGCAAAGACAATCGCCGGACGGCTCCTGCTTGTCGCGTCGGTCGGGCTCTGATAGACGCTGCCTCGAACCAATCGAGGAATATGACCATGGCCGACAAGATTGAAGACCTTACGCTCGACTACGAAGAAGAGGGCGTCGTCGTTCGCAAGACCATCGACAAGCACGTCCTGACCAAGGGCGCGTGGAGCACGGTGGCCTTCCTGTATACGGAGGTCGACCGCAAGTCCGGGCAGATGGGCGCGGCCAAGATGTCCGTCCGTCGTTACCGGAAGCGCGACGAGAAGTACCGCGAGGACAGCAAGTTCTCGATCTCCAGCGCGAACCAGGCCCGCCAGCTCGCTGAGCTCATCGGCAAGTGGTTCCCGGCCGAGGAGTGAGCAGTATGGTTCGCCGCGTCGGCCTGTCGACGGGCGGGGGTGACGCGCCGGGTCTAAACGCCGTCATTCGCGCGTTCGTCAAGGTCGCGGTGGGCGTTCACGGCCTCGAGGTCATCGGGATCGAGGACGGCCTCGCGGGGCTCGTGGGGACGCCGAGGATCCAGCCGCTCTCGTTCCGTGAGGTGCGCGGGCTCTTGCCCCGCGGCGGCACCATCCTGGGCACGACCAATCGCGGCAACCCGTTCCGCTTCCCCGTGCGTGACGCCACCGGGTCCGTCAGCGAGGTCGACGTCTCGTCCCAGGTGGTCGAGTCAGCGAAGTCGCTCGGCCTGGAGGGCGTCGTCATGCTCGGCGGTGACGGCACGCTCGACATCGGTCGACGGCTCATGGATCTCGGGCTCCCGATCATCGGCGTGCCCAAGACCATCGATAACGACCTCTCGGCGACGGACGCGACGTTCGGCTTCGACACGGCCGTCGGCATCGCCGCCGAGGCCCTCGACCGCCTGCACACGACCGCCGAGAGCCACGATCGCGTGATGCTCCTCGAGCTCATGGGACGCAACGCCGGCTTCATCGCGCTCAACGCCGGCCTGGCGGGTGGGGCGGACTTCATCGTGCTCCCGGAGATCCCCTACGACCTCGAGGCGATCCTGGCGTGCATCGAGCGACGGCGCACCTCGGGCAGTCACTTCGCGATCGGCGTGGTCGCCGAGGGGGCCGTCTCTAAACACGGTGAGCTGAGCCTGCTCGGCGATGCAGCGCCCGGTGGGAACGCACGGCTGCACGGCGCGGCGGCGAAGCTGGAAGCCGAGCTCTCCAGGGCCGGCTGTCCCTTGGAGATTCGTACCACTGTGCTCGGGCACATCCAGCGCGGAGGCACCCCCTCGCCCGCCGATCGGATCCTCGCGACGCGCTTCGGCGTCGAGGCTGCGAACCTCGCCGCGCGGGGCGACTGGGGCAAGGTCGTGCGGCTGCGGACGCCGGATATCGAGGCCGTGCCGCTCGCCGACGCGCTCCACACGCACCGCGTCGATCCGGAAGGCCAGCTCATCCGGCAGGCCGAAGCGCTGGGCATCAGCTTTGGACGGTGAAATCGCCGTCGGCGGCCTCAAGTCCGGCCGAGAAACGCCGATGCAAGCGACATGAGCAGCTCCGCCGCCATGGGTGTCGCCCTCAACGCACCGCCGTTGCTCAAGCCCCAGGCCACGATCGACGCGATCCAGATCATCGTGCTGAAGAAGGCGATGGACCAGCAGGGACAAGCCGCCTTGCAGCTCCTGCAGGCGGTCGTCGCTGCCACGGTTGACGGCAAGGGTTCTCAGGTCAACATCCAAGCCTGAGCGGCTCTTGCCCTCGAGCTTTGGACGTTCTATCACGGCCCGATGAGTCATGCTCCCCGCTCCATCGAAGCCTACGCCCAGACGCTCGCGAGCCTGGGCGGTCGGCTCGACGGTGAATCCCTGGAGCTGACCGGCGAGCTGACCGGCGAGCCGAGCAACGACCCGAACGTGACCCTCGCGCGGGCGCCCGACGACCGCCAGCTGAGCGTGACCTCACTCCCGACCCTCTCGATCAAGGACGGCCTCGCCGACGAGCTCCGCATTCAGGGTCTGATCGGCGAAGGCGGCATGGGCCAGGTCTTCGTCGCCGAGCAGGTCAGCCTGCAGCGCGAGGTCGCGGTCAAGTGCCTCAGACCCGGCACGACGGGACGGGACGCGCTCCTCCGCGAGGCGCTCGTCACCGGCCGACTGGAACACCCAGGCATCGTGCCGGTGCACCTCCTCGCTCAGACCCCCGAAGGCCAGCCGCTCTTCGTCATGAAGCGGGTCGAGGGCGTGACCTGGCAGGAAGCTCTCAAGAAGCCTCGGGTCGTCGCGAGGCTCTGCGGGGCCGACGACGCGCAGGCGACCCTCGACTTTCACCTCGACGTGCTCGAGCGCGTCGCGAGCACGATGTCGTTCGCCCATGCCAAGGGGGTTCTTCACCGTGACCTCAAGCCCGAAAACGTCATGCTGGGCGACTACGGCGAGGTCTACGTCATGGACTGGGGGCTCGCCGTCGCCCTGGGTGAAGATGCGGTGCTGCCCGCGGCCTCGCTCGAGCGCACGGTTTCGGGGACGCCCGCCTATATGCCGCCGGAGATGGCCATCGGTGCTGGAGCCGAGCTGAGCGAGCGAACGGACGTCTTCCTCTTGGGGTCGGCGCTTTTTGAGGTCCTCGCCGGCAGACCCCCTTATGAGGGGAAGTCGATCATGGGCGTGCTGAGCATGGCCTTCACGTGTCTGCCACCGACGCTGCCGGACACCGTGCCCGAAGAGCTCGCCACGTTGTGTCGAACAGCGATGGCCCGCGAATCCGCAGACCGCTTCGCCTCGGTCGAGGCCTTTCGGGACGCGCTCGTCCGCTGCCGCCGACACGCCGGTGCCCTCGCCTTGACCCGCGCCGCTGACGCCCGCGCCGCCCGACTGCGCGCGCTCACCGAGGTCGACGAGGAGGATGGCTCGACCGACGACGAGGCGGGCTCGATCAACGCCGCGCGGGTGCTCTTCTCGGAGTGCCGCTTTGGCTACCAGCAGGCCCTCGCCGCCTGGCCCGAAGACGCCCTTGCCCAGCGTGGCTTGCGATCTGCGGTCGAGCTCATGCTCAGGGTAGAGCTCTCCCGGAAGAACCTGGACGCGGCGGCCACCCTGCTCGCCGAGCTGACGTCCCCGCCCGAGGAGTTCATCATCGCGGTCTCGGATCTGCGGCGCGCCCGAGCGGCCGACGCGGCGCGCGCGCTCGAGCTCGAGAGGCTCGCGGTGGACCTTGATCTGGGTGCCGAGGCCTCATGGCGGGCGAGCGCGGCGACAGTGACCGGGCTGCTGTGGTCTGGGGCCGCCGCGGTCGTGGCCTATGCCAACCACGCCGGGTGGATCATCTTCGATCATGCGGCCGCGACGTTTTTCCTGGTGCTCTTCGTCGTGATGATGACGGGCGTCCAGGTCGCGCTGCTCCGTCGCTCACGCATCAACGCCATCGTGCGTCGGCTCGTGGTCGCGAGCGTGGTCGGCAACGTCTATATGGTCCTGCATTGGCTCACCGCCTGGCAGCTCGGCACGCCCCTGTCCGACACCGTGGCGCTGTATATGCTCTGGGTGGGCGGCTCCTGGTCCATGGGCAGCGCCTTGTCCGATCGCCGACTGCTCGTCACCGGCCTCATCTTCACGGTCTGCGGGCTGCTCGTGGTGCTCTGGCCGCAGTACATGATCGAGCTCTTCGCGGTCGCGGTCGTGCTCGGACTCCAGAACGTCTCCTTTGTCTGGAGGCGTATGCTCTCGAATCCTGAAAAGGCGGCTTTACGCGAGGCTCAAGGTCCCCGGTTCAAGGGCGCTCCCTAGTCCCGGCCGCTCGGCGGAGGCCAGACCAGCAGCATCCCGGAGAGCAGGTCCATCACGGCCTGCTCGACCCTCTCGCGATCCGTCACCTCTTCGGACAAGGCGAGGTCCAAGATCACCTCTTTCAGCCCGCCGATCACAAAGCTGGCGCACTGCCTTGGGTCTAGCGGTCGGACGAGGCCTAAGCTCTGGCCCTCGCTGAGCGACTCGGCGAGGTAGTCCCTCAGACCCAGGTAGAAGCCGCGGAGCTGCTCCGAGAACGCCGTGTCCAGCCCGGGCGCGAACGTGAACAGCAGCCGGGTCAGCGGTGGATCATCGAGGAAGACACCGACGACCGCGCGCACGTTCTCTCGAAGCTGCGGTTCGACGTCGGCGGACACGTCCACACGAACGATGCCCTCGCTGATCCGCTGCATGACGAGCGCGACGAGCTCCGCAAAAACAGAGCGTTTGTCTGTAAAATAGAGATAAAACGTGCCCTTCGCCACGGCGGCGGCGGTGACGATGTCGTCGATCTTGGCCGCGTGGTAGCCCTTCGTGACGAAGACATCGCGGGCGGCGGCGAGCAGTACGGTTCGCCGCTGGGCTTTGTCCACGGGAGGCATCCGGGCGACTCTAACACGCCCGTCGATTGTCCCGGCCTCGCGATTGCGCGTGACGCTCAGCGCGGGTATTAAGCGGCTGACTCGTCAGTCAGTGAGGCTCGAATGGCAGCACCCCTTCTGGTTCTTGGTATCGATGTCGGCTCGACGACGGTCAAGGCCGTGGTCCTCGACGCTGCCACCCTCGACGTCTTGTGGAGCGACTATCAGCGCCATCAGACCAAGCAGCCCGAGATGGTCCTGGAGTTCCTCTCGCGCATCGAAGCCGAGTTCCCGGGCCACGATCCGGCAACCTTCAGGGTGTTCCTCACGGGCTCGGGCGCGATGCCCCTCTGTGCGAGCCTCGGAGCCAAGTTCGTCCAGGAGGTCAACGCCGTCACGCTCGCCGTCGAGCACCTGCACCCGGACGTCGGCAGCGTGATCGAGCTCGGCGGGCAGGACGCGAAGATCATCATCTTCCAGAAGGGCAAAGACGGGCAGAAGACCGCCGCGCCTTCGATGAACGATAAGTGCGCGTCGGGCACGGGCGCGACGATCGACAAGTGCATGATCAAGGTCGGCCTGCCCCCCGCGGTCGCCTGCGGCATTCACTTCGACGACTCGAAGCTGCACCATGTCGCCGCGAAGTGTGGCGTCTTCGCCGAGACGGACATCGTCAACCTGGTCAAGAGCGGCATCCCGTCCAGCGAGATCCTCTGCTCGCTGGCCGACGCGATCGTCCTTCAGAATCTCTCCGTGCTCACGCGCGGCTCGACCCTGAAACCGAAGGTCCTGCTGCTCGGCGGGCCCAATACGTATCTGCCCTTCCTGCAGGAGTGCTGGCGTAAGCGCATCCCAGAGGTCTGGGAGGAGCGCGGGTTCGACTGGCCGCGTGACCGCCCCCTCGAGGAGACGATCTTCGTACCGGAGAACGCCCAGTACTACGCCGCGCTTGGCGCCTGCATCTACGGGCTCCGCGAAGAGGCACATGTCGGCTTATACCTGGGCCAGGATGGCCTCGCCGACTACATGAAGAACGGTCGCAAGGCCCGCCTCGGGGCGACCGCCGGGCCACCGCTCATGCGAGACCAGGAGGAGCTCGACGCCTTCCGCGAGCTGTATCGAATCCCCCGCTTCGAGCCCATGCCGATCGAAGCCGGGGCGGTCATTCGCGCGGTCATCGGCGTCGACGGCGGCTCGACCTCATCGAAGGCCGTGCTCGTCGATCTCGACGGCGAGATCATCTGCAAGGCGTATCAGCTCTCCAAGGGCAACCCGATCCAGGACACGAAGGAGCTGCTCAGCCAGCTTCGGGACCACATCACCTCGCGCGGGGCCACTCTGGACATCGTGGGCTTCGGCGCCACAGGCTACGCCGCCGACGTGCTCGAGCAGTGCATGTTGGCCGACGTCAACATCGTCGAGACCGTCGCGCACATGATGTCCGCCGTTCGCTATTTCGGCGACGTCGATGTCATTTGTGACATCGGCGGGCAGGACATCAAGGTCCTGTTCATGAAGAACGGCGACATCGCCAACTTCCGCCTCTCGAACTCCTGTTCGGCGGGGAACGGGATGTTGCTTCAGGCCATGGCCGACCAGTTCGGCCTCCCGGTCACCGCCTATGCCGACACGGCGTTCCAGGCCGAGCTCGCGCCGAAGTTCAGTTACGGCTGCGCGGTCTTCCTCGACACGGACCGCGTCAACTTCCAAAAGGAGGGGTTCTCCAAGGAGGAGCTCCTCGCGGGGCTGGCGCAGGTCCTCCCGAAGAACGTCTGGCAATACGTCGTGCAGATCCCGCGCCTCGCCTCCTTAGGCAAGCGGTTCGTCCTTCAGGGCGGCACGCAGTACAACCTGGCGGCGGTCAAAGCACAGGTCGACTACATCAAGGAGCGCGTGCCGGGCGGCGAGGTCTTCGTTCACCCGCACACCGGCGAAGCGGGCGCCCTGGGCGCGGCCTTCGAGACGCTTCGGGTCGTCAAGCGCAAGGGCAAGTCCACCTTCATCGGGATCGATTCGGCGATCGCGCTGGAGTACTCGACGAAGAACGACGACGAGACCGTCTGTCACTTCTGTCCGAATGAGTGCAAGCGCACGTTCATCGACGCCCACCGACCCGACGGCTCGACCGCGCGGTACATCGCCGGCTTCTCCTGCGAGAAGGGCACGGTCGAGAGCCACGAGGCCATGCTCTCGCTCGTCGCCGAGCGCAAGAAGATCGCCAAGGCCTTCCCCAACCTCGTCGAGTACGAGGGCCGACGCGCTTTCCAGCACCTCTACGAGTTCGCGCCCATGCCCGCGGCCGGGACCTCGATTGAGACGATCGAGGTCAAGAAGGGCTTCTTCGGCATCAAGCGGGTGGTTGTCACCCGACCGTTCCGACGGAGCTCCAAGGAGGTCCAGGATCGGCTCCGCAGCGTGCGCATCGGCCTGCCCCGCGTGCTCAATATGTACTCGACGGCGCCGTACTTCAGGCACTACCTCGAGGCCCTGGGCATCGCCAAGCAGAACGTCGTGTTCAGCGACGCGACCACCGAGGAGAACTGGGTCGAGGGTGGCAAGTACGGCTCCATCGATCCCTGCTTCCCCAGCAAGGTGGCGCAGGCCCATATCCACAACCTGCTCTTCCACCAGCACGATCCGGAGAAGGGCAAGCCGCTTCACTATATTCTCTTCCCCGTGCTCACCCATGTGCCCACCTTCGGCGAAGGGGTCATGGACCAGACGAGCTGCCCCATCGTCGCCGGGGCCCCAGAGGTCATGAAGGCCGCGTTCACGAAGGAGATCGACTTCTTCGCCCAACGCGGCATCGAGTATATTGATCCGGCCATGAGCTTCGCGGAGCCCGTGATGATGGGCCAGCGGATGTTCGAGTGCTTAGGGCCGAGGCTTGGCGTCACGCAGGACGAGGCCGATCACGCGCACCGCATGGGGCTCCTGGCGCTCAACGCCTTCGAACTCGACGTGCAGGACAAGGGTCGGGCGATCCTGGAGACGGTCGAGGCCGAGAACCGCATCGCGATTCTTCAGGTGGCCCGCCCGTACCACTCCGATCCCGGGCTGAACCACGGCATCCCCGATGAGTTCCAGCTCCTCGGCTATCCCATCCTCAGCGTGCGCTCGATCCCCCGCGATCCGGAGTACCTCGCGCGGTACTTCAAGCCCGAGCTCGCCCGCGGTCAGCACCCCCTGAATATCAATGACGTCTGGCCCGAGAACTACTCGGCGAACAGCGCGCAGAAGGTCTGGGCCGTGAAGTTCGCGGCGCGTCACCCCAACGTCGCGCTCCTGGATCTGTCGAGCTTCAAGTGCGGCCACGACGCCCCCACCTACGGCCTCATCGACGACATCGTGACGAGCGCGGCCGTGCCCTACGCGGCCCTTCACGACATCGACGCGAACAAGCCCGGCGGGTCCATCAAGATCCGCGTCCGGACCTACGCCCACAGCCTGAAGCTGCACCAGGAGGCGCTCGAGGACAGCGCGTCGAAACGCGACGCCCTCACCCGCAGCGTCGACGAGAAGAAGCTCGAGCTCCTTCGACGCAAGGCGATCGTCCTGGAGGCGCGTAAGCAGAGCGACCCCAACCTGGTCATTGAGATTGAGGCGCTGGCCTCGCGGTTGGCCCGCTATGAGGCCCCCGTTGTGCCCGCACCGCTCAACCCGCCCACGCCCGGCCTCGTGCAGCTCATGGAGCGCGGCGCCGATGGCACGCGCAAGCCCGTCCGTCTCACACCGTCGTCAACGACCCCCGAAGCCACACTCTAAGGCCAACCCGAAAGTCGAGGTCAGAATCATGCGACTTGATCCCCATGAGACAGCTGAAACCCGTGGTGCTGGGCTGCCGGTAATCGGCGAGGCCTCCAAAGAGGCCTCAGGCCAGACCTCCAAAGATGCGAAGAACGAGGCCTCCACCGAGGCTCTCGACCGTGAGCTCGACGCCGAGCTGCGCGCCTTCGAAGAGGCCGAGCGTGAGCGCCTGGGCATGCGGAAGGATCGCCGCCAGTGGGTCGATACGATGCTCGCGCCGGAGATGCGAAAGACCGAACGCGAGACCGTCACCCTGCTCGTCTCCGGCCTGACCGCAGCCCAGGACTTCCTCATCGAGGCCGCCCTGCGTGGCGTGGGCTACAACGTGAAGAGCCTGCCGATCCCCGATCAGGAGGCCTTCCAGACGGGTAAGGAGTTCGGCAACCGCGGCCAGTGCAACCCGACCTACTTCACCGTCGGCAACGTCGTGAAGTTCCTGATTCATCAACGCGACGTGGTCGGCCTCTCGACTGAAGACGTGCTCAAGAAGTTCATCTTCGTGACCGCGGGCGCCTGCGGTCCCTGCCGCTTCGGGATGTACGTCACGGAGTACCGCAAGGCCCTGCGCGACGCCGGCTTCGAGGGCTTCCGCGTAATGCTCTTCCAGCAGCAGGGCGGCTTGTCCCAGGCGACCGGCGAAGACTCCGGGCTCGAGATGAACCCGGCCTTCT
>SHZC01000229.1 GCA_009692505.1 Myxococcales bacterium | reverse complement strand
TGGGCGGGGGGCCGTGGGCACAGGGGCCGGCTGCGGGCCGGGCGCAGGCTTGAAATAAAGAGGCGCAATGCCCATGAGGGTGCGCTGCGTATCCTGATGTGGGGGCACGAGGTCCGGCTCGGTCGGAGTCGAGGCGTCCTCGATCGGGGCTTCGCGGATCGGGGCTTCGCGCAGGAGCATCGACGACGAGCCGGCACCAGCTGAGAGGCTCGGCAGCGGGATCCCAATGAGCGTCGATGCCGGCAAGGCCGCCTTGGACGTACCGATGCCGCTCGGGATCGGAACGCCGGCCAGCGTGGCGCCACCCCGGGGTCCCCCGAGAGATCGACCGCACCCCGAGCACGTCTGGCGTTCGAGGCCGTTCTCAGTGCCGCAGGCGGCGCAGGGTGCGCGAGGAGCAGTCATGTCTCGGCGGCCTCCGCGCACCGTGAGGAATCCGCGGGAGTCTCCGTTGAGATGCGAGGTCTGTCAAAGGGCACGAAATTACCGGTGAGCGCGCCCCCCCGGTACAGTGCGCGCCGTGCGTAGCACCTCCGACGACGTCCAGACCCTCAGCCCCGCCGCGCTCGCGGTCCTCGCGCTGGCCTCGGGTGTCTCCGTGATCAGCGGTTGCGGATCCCGGCCCGAAACGACGCGGGCGACCCTTGCCCCCCCCCCAGCCGAGGCAGCGAGTCTGGAACTCGAGCGGAGCGTTTCCTCCACGTCGGCGTTGCTCATGGCCGGCGCGCTCTGCCCCGACGAGGCGCGATCGCGGGCCGACGGGCTCCGCTTGGCGCGCGACAAGGTCTTTGAGTCCGGGCAGTCCGGGCAGTCCGGGGCCGCGTTGCCGATCCGCCTCCTCCGGGAGAGCGCGGCCCTCATCTTTGACCTTGAGGTCGTGCGGCGCCGCGGCTGCGCCCGTTCCTCGCTCGCGGCCCCGGTCCCACGCGACGGCTGGCCGCTGCGTTCGATTCGGCTGACCTCGGGCTTCGGCGAGCGTGCGGACCCCATCGACGGAGATGTTCGGTTTCATGCGGGCGTGGATCTCGCAGGGCTCCGTGGGGATCCGGTCCTGGCGTTTCGCGCCGGACAGGTCACGACGGTCGCGACCGCGCAGGACGGCTGTGGTTTGCGCATCGTCGTCTCCCACGATGCCGGCTTCTCCAGCGAGTATTGCCACCTCGACACCGCCGACGTCGCCCCGGGGCAGCGCGTCGAGGTCGGCACGCCGATCGGCACCGTCGGCGACTCCGGCCGCACCACCGGCCCTCACCTGCACTTCGGCGTTCGCCTCGACGGCTCGCCGATCGATCCGCTCTCGCTGCTGGTCGTCACGGCCGACGATGATGTAAAAGGGAACCCTTGACCCCCCGCATCCTGGTTGTTACCCCGCTCTGGGCCCCGCTCTGGGCCCTGCTCTGGGCCCTGCTCCTGGCGGGCTGCGGCGCTTCGCCTGAGCCCGGGCCGAAGCCGACGTCTGAAGTTCAGCCGCCCCTCGTCGTCAGTGCGGCCCCCCCACGGCCGACCGTCAGCGGACCGCCTCGGCTCCTGGTCCTCTCGTCGCTCAATGGCTACCTTGAGCCCTGCGGATGCACCGTCGACCTCACCCTCGGCGGGATTGATCGAACGGCCACGGTCGTCTCAAACGAACAATCGCTCGGTCCCACCGTGATCGTCGTCGTCGGCCCGACGCTCTTCGATCCACACGTCACCGATCCACACCTCGCCCAGCAGGAGGCGACCAAGGCCCGCACGCTCGTGGACTCTCTGCGGCACATCGGGGTCGACGCCATCGTGCCTACAGCGGGCGAGCTGAAGTACGGCGGAGGCGTGCTCGACGCGGCGCGCGGCGACTGGACATGGCCAGACGCGACGGTCAACGTCCCGGGGGGCCGCCCCATCGTGAAGGTCGTAGGCGACGCGACGTTCGCGTTTTTGGGGTTCATCAAACCCGGAGACGTGGCCCCGGGAGGCACCGGCATGGACCCCGAGCCCGCCGCCCGCGAGGCGCTCGCCGCGATCTCCCTTCAGAGCGTGTCGATTCGGGTCGGGCTGTCCGCCTTATCCCGTCGCGAGACCCGCGTGCTCGCCCGAGCCCTGCCGGAGATTGACCTCTGGGTGCTCGGTGATCGTCCAGCCGAGGAGGCCGAGCTTCAGGCCGTCGGGGACACCTATCTGGTCGAAGCCGGGGACCGCGGACGACACCTCGGCCGTCTGGTCTTGCATGGCCTGTCCACGACCGGGCGGCTCGCCGATCCCGTCGGGGAGCGGTCGCGGGCCCTGCGCCGTCTGGACGGTCAGCTTCGAATGGCCAGAGATGTGGCTTCGCGCACGAACGATGCCCGAGCGATCGAGAAGGTCGCTGCCCTCGAAGTTGAGCGAAAGGGTGTGGAGTCCGCCTCGCCGCCCGGCATCGTCAAGTATCTTGACTATACGCTCCTGCCCATCGGCAAGGGCGTGGTGCCTGAGCCGGCGCTCGAGGCGGCGCTCCTCGCCTACAATCTTCGACTCAAGGAGGTCAACCTCGCGAGCGACGCGCCCCCGCCCCCCCTGCCGGAAGGCGGCAACGGCTACGCCGGCGGTAAGTCCTGCGTCGAGTGCCATGAAGACGCGCAGGCGGTTTGGCTGACGACCCCGCACGCACGAGCCTGGAAGACGCTCGTGGACGGCAAGAAGAGCTTCGACGCCGAGTGCGTCTCTTGCCACGTCACGGGCTGGAGAGCGCCGGGAGGGGTGAACCTGACGACGGCCGCGAGTATGGGCGACGTGCAGTGCGAAGCCTGCCACGGGCCAAGCGCCAAGCACGTCGACCTCGGCGGCGATGAGTACATGACGAAGCTTCGGGTCGCCGAGGCCGTCTGCAAGACGTGCCACAACGAGTTTCACAGCCCGAAGTTCGACTTCGCCACGTATCTGCCGAAGGTGCTCGGCAAGGGCCACACGCTCAAGAACTGAGGCGGGGGCTCAGGGACCAGGAGGCGAGGGCGGCGTGCGGCTCACCTCGGCATGCACGAGCCCCTGTGAGGTCGCGATCCAGACGCCCCCCTGCCGGTCGGCGGTGATGTCACGCACGAGCCCCGCCACCTCAAACCCGGCCGTGGCCATTTGAAGCTTGGCGAAGCCGCGCTTGTCGCCCAGATACAGCTCGGTGTCGGTCCCAACCCAGAGGTTCCCGCGCGCGTCGGCCGCGAGCGCGACGATGCGTTCGCGGAGGCCCGCTTGCCGCACCGTATGCCACGCATCGGTCTCGATATAGCCGAGACCCTCGTTTGTGCCGACCCAGAGCCGACCATCGGCTTCGACGGCGACGTCCGTGATGACCTCGCTCGTCAGGAAGTCGTTCTCGCCAAACGTGCGAATGCTCGCGCCGTTCGTGGTGGCTGAGATCCGCGAGACCCCGGAGTTCGTGCCCAGATAGAGCGTGTCGCGGCCCGGGAGACGCTCGACGACGCTGACCCAGGCGTCGGGCAGACGCAGCTCGCCCGTGCCCGGAGGCGAGAGGCCATCATCGGCCCGCACGACCTCCATCGCGGACAGCGTGCTCTCGATGCGCGCGAGCCCCGAGGCGCGACGAGCCCCTTTCTTGTCGCGGTAGAACAGCGGAAAGACCAAGACGCCGCGGCCATCGATGGTGAGATCGCCGATGACCGCGGGGCCGTCGAGCTTCGGCCAAGCGACCCGCCCCATGGACGCGAAGGGTTGGGTCGGTGACGCCTTGAGCACCCGCACCTCCGGCTCGATGCCCTTCTGGGCCAAGACCCAGACTTGATCGGCGTCATCGACGGCGACGGCGAGGGGTCGAACGCCTTCATCCGCGTCGATCGCCAGAGGCCCCCAAACACCGTCGACGCCGCTCAGCAAGCGACCTCTACCGTCGATGAGGTAGACCCTTCCCTGGCGATCGACGCTGAGGCGATGGGCCTCGGCCATGCCTCCCAAAGACTGGGTGCTCAGCCGCCGCCGCTCGGCGTTGCGAACCCCGAGCACGCCCCGGTGGGCGAGGGCGTAGTAGGCCATGCCGTCGGTGGAGAGCACCTTCGCTGTGACCGCGACGTCCACGGGCAAGACGGAGGGCTCTACGCGGACCGTGTAGCCCGCAAGTGGCCTTGCGGTCGCGCCCGCAAGTGGGCTGACGGTCGCGCCCGGTGCTGCGGCTCCACGCACGACGAGCAGCGGCAGATCGGGCTTGACCTCTGGGAGGGGCGTGGCGACCGGGGCGGGCATGGAGACGGGCGCGGGCAGGACGATCCCCGCGGCGGGCCCGCCGATCCGCCCGCCCGCTGCGAGCCGCTCGAGCTCGGCGGAGAGCCCGCCCGGAGCCGGCGTCGACGGCGAGGGTTTGGGAGACACCGGCTCCGCTGTGGGGGGAGACACCGGCGCCGCTGTGGGGGGAGACACCGGCGCCGCTGTGGGGGGAGACACCGGCGCCACGCTTGGGATCGAAGGCAGTGGAGGCTCGACCAAGGGCTGGCCCTCGAACGGCACGACAGTGGGGCCGCTTGTGGGCGTAGGCGACTTGCCCATGAGCGTAGGCGACTTGCCTGTGACCGCGGGCGACTTTGAGACTTGGCGATCGAGCACGAGGTCGACGCCGCCGGCGACGATGACCAGGCGGTCCCCCGTGGGCATCGCGCGCTCGATGGGCTTGTTTTGCCCACGAAGCTGCCAGGTCTTGAACCCGCCCCCGTCCCAGAGCGAGAACGTGTCCCACGCTTGGGCCTCAAGGCACGTCACGCCGACTTGTAGCCCGGGGCCCGCAAAGACGCTGCGGATCCGATTCCCGCACAGGCCCTGCCCCGACGTGTACTCGACGAGACGCTCCTGACCGGGCCCCGCCGACGCGTCGATGCGAACGACGCCGAAGCCATCCGTCGCCGCCCAGACGACCCCCTGCGGAGAGACCGAGAACGACCGGATGCGGTGACGATCATTGACGAGGTGCAGTCGACCCGAGTCGAGGGCCGCGTCGAAATAAGACAGCCCGCTCGCCTGGCCGACCCAAACGCCCCCCCCGGCGCGCGGGGCGATGGCCTCAACCCCAGCGGCGAGCGTCCCCTCCGCGCTCCGCTGCCACGGCTGATCCAGGACCTTCCAGGCCAGCCCTGAATGCAGCCCGACGTAGACCGTCTGGTCCGAGGTCTCGACGACCGAGGTCGCCTCCGGTCCGGGTGCCGCCGGATCGACCTCGGTGTGAAAGGCCCCGGTCGACAGCCGCCAGGCGACGAGCCCCGAGGGGGTCGCCGCCCAGAGCGAGTGCTCGGTCGGAAACAGGCGCTCGAGGCGCTCGACATCGGAGGCGAAGGTCCACGCAAAACGCGCCGGGAGCTCCTGGACCGCCGCGAGAGATTGGGCCCCCGCCCGAGGTGGGGGACGACTCGCGCAGCCGAGGACGAGGCAGGCCCCGAGGGCCACAAGGGCCGCGCGGAAGCCAACAGCCCCCCGCCAGCGACCCTGGAGCCCCCTCCCAGACTCAGATGCCTTGGCGATCGCATCGCGTCGAATATGCATGGTCGTGCCCCCTTCCCTGCGCCTTGCTAACATGGGGCCCGTGTGGCTTTGCTGAAAAAGTGAATTACGGCGCGCCCCTGCGTACTCTCTGCCCGAGATGAGGTCAGGGTCTGCTCCGTCACGCACCGTCTCCCGCTCGGACCCTCGCGGGTTCGTCGCGAACATGCGCGCGCGGTTCGGCGTTTTACTGCTCTGGGTGGCCCTGTCCGCAGCGGCCATCGTCAGCCTCACCTCGGTCTCGGTCGCTCAGGCCCACGTCTCCGTCCCCGTGCCGTCGCTGACGGAGTTGCTCGCCGAACTCCAAGGATTGTCTCGCGAGATCTCGGATGGTCGCGCCAAGTTCGACGACGCGATCGGGCTCCGCGAAGACACGGCCCTCGCCGAGCTCTCGGAAGCGCAGGTGGCCTTCTTCGAGGAGGACTTCCAAAGGGCGGCCGCTCGTCTGCTCGCGCTGACCTCGCGCAAGGACATTCAGCGGCTGCCGGCTTTCCCCGAAGCCCTCATCTGGCTCGGGGAGTCGCTGCATGAGCTCGGGATGTTCCACGCCGCGGCGCAGGAGTTTCGGCGGGCGTTGGCCCAGGAGCAGTCGACCACGCACTTCCGCTATGGGCTCGAGCGATACCTCCGCCTCTCCTCGGCGACCGAGCCCCTCTCGGACATCCGAATCTACTGGGAGAAGTACCAGTCGCTCCGGGTGCACGGCGCGCTCGAGCCGACCGACCGGGACATTCGTTATCTCTACGGCAAGGCCCTGTTTCGCGGGGGGGCACGAGCCGAGGCGGCCTCGCTCTTCGCGACCATCGAGGAGGAGGATCCGCACTACCTGAAGGCCCTGTACTTCCTCGGTGTACTCCTCGTCGCCGAGGACGAGCTCAAGTCCGCGCGGGTCGCCTTTGAGGGGACCGTCGCGGCCTATGCCAAGCGCAGGCGCCACCTTCCCAGTGAGCCGCCCGCCCATTGGGACGTCGAGCCCGGCGACGGACCCGCGCTTGAGATCACCGACCTCGAGGTTCAGTCTGTTGGCCAGCGCGACGAAAGCGATCGCGGCGAGTTCGCCGATGAAATGAGCCTCGAAGACCCGGACGCCCGAGTCGCGCAGTTGGCCCACCTCGCCATCGCCCGAATCGATGGGCAGGCCGGACAGCTCGACGTCTCTTGGCACCACTATCGCTCGGTGCCGCCCGGCAGCCCGGACTTCCCCGCGGCCGTGCAGGAAGCCACGTGGATCTTGTACCGGCGGGGCCAGTACGCGTGGTGCGCCAAGCTCATCGATCACCTCCT
>SHZC01000228.1 GCA_009692505.1 Myxococcales bacterium | reverse complement strand
GGCGGGTCAAACCAAGCGGATCGTGCCCATGCGATGGGCCCGTTCGAGGTAGGTGCGGAGCAGGCGCCTGCGCTCGGGCAAGCTCGCGTGGTGGCCCATGCCCATCTGCCGGAACCACGTCTGCAGCTCGGGTTGGTTCATCGCGGCGTGCATCGCCTGCTCGATACACACCTCGGGCAGGAGAACAGGCGGCAAGACAGGCGCTGGCGGTCGATTGCTTCCAGAGACGAGCGCGAGATCGAGCGCGTCGCCGAGGTCGCCGGCGAGCCGCGACCGCTCATTGACGTGAGGCAGCCCGAAGACGTTGCTGATGAGAGAGGGCACGGAGCTGTGCTCGACGACCGTGTCGAGGACCGCGCCCCGTTTGACGAGCGGCCCGATGACGAGCCCCGGCACGCGGAAGCCCAGGCGGTCGAAGCCCTGTGCCGCGCGGACATCCCCAAGGCTCTCCGGCGGGGGCACATGGTCGTGAAAGCCGCCGTGCTCGTCGTAGAAGACCACCATGAGGCAGCGATTCCACTGAGGAGACCGACGCACGGCCTCGTAAATGGTGGCGAGGAAGGCTTGTCCGTTGCGGACGTCTTGCGGAGGGTGATCGTCGTTCTCGAAGAAAGACGGCTCGACGATGTTCACGTTCGACAACGTGCCTTGCTCGCAGTCCCGGAAAAACTCGTCGAGCTTCACGGCGCGTTTGTCGGTCAGGGACGTGATCGTCAGGGTGAAAAACAGGCTCGTGAAGTAGGTCTTGTACGTGCCCCCGGCCTCGGCCAAGGAGAGATAGGGCGTGGGCTCGTCGATGAAGCCGTTATTGCTCGTGAGGCCGCCCGAGGACGCGCAGTGGGAGAAGTAGCGGTTGGGCCAGGTCGGCCCGAGCAGCGAGCAGTGCCATCGATGGGCGAGCGTGAAGGCATCGGCGAGGCCATAAGAGGCCGGCAGGTCGTCCCGGTTGTAGTACCCCAAGACCCAGGGCAGGCGGTCGGGCTCACCCTCCGCGGGGGGCTCGAGGCGGCGCTCCCAGTCGGTTATGAAGCCGTCGTTTTGGCCGTCGTTCCATTGGTGGAGCGAGGATTGGCGGCCGTGGCCGGGGTCCGGCGAGACGGCGTAGTTGCCCTGAAGGTGCGTCGGGCTGATGGGCAGACCGGCGGCCGTGAGGTTGACCTCCTGACCGGTCAGGCCGTCTACGTCGAGGCGGCCCTCAAGGAGGCGGAGCGCCCCGAAGTAGTGATCAAACGAGCGGTTCTCCATCTGCACGATGATGATCGTGTCGATGTAGTGGAAGGGGTGGGAGCCGTCCCCGCGCAGGGGTAGGAGATCGGGCTCCGTCATTGAAGCGTCAGGGACTGCCTGGTCGGTTGGCATCCCGTCGGGCAGCATCCCGTCTGGCGGCATCCCGTCGGGCAGCATCCCGTCTGGCGGCACCCCGTCTGGTGGCCCGATCGTCAAGTCCCCTTGACGACCCAGGTCTTGCGCCGAGATGGTCAAGTCCGCTTGACGACCCAGATCGAGGTCCTCGACAAACGCCGAGGACCTGTCATCGGTGCACCCCGGCACATAGCCGGCGAGGGCCGCGCCGCCCGTGGCGACCGCGAGCTTCTTCAGGGCCTCTCGGCGTGAGTCGTTCGACAAGGAAGCCTCCCGCACAGGGCTCGGATCTTAGCGACTCCGACGGCTTGCCGGAGGCTGGGTGGACTGCCACGATGGGGCCATGGCCGACCGCATCTTACGCGAAGAGTCGAAGCAAACGCAGAAGTCGGATCCGGTGGCCGATCTGGAGGCCGTCGTTCAGGCGCGGAGCGTGGAGGCGCAGACGGAGTACGTTCGCTCCCTGGGCAAGCCCGCCGAGCGCGCCGTCGCGGCACTTCAGTCCGCGGGCATCCCAGTCTCGCGGCTCTTGCCCAGCGAGGTCGTCTCCTTCGAGCATCGCGCCGACGGCGGCTTCATCCTGAAGCTCGCCCGCGAGCTCGTCGTACACATCGGCGCGCAGGCGCTCCTCTTGGGCACGACCGTGACCGGGATCATCGGCCAGCGTGAGCTCCGGCAGCTCTCGGGCCTGCGCGTATCTGGCCCGGGGGGTAGCGTGGGGGCCGCGGGGCGAGTGCATCGCCTGACGGTGATGGGCGCCGAGGTCAGCCTCAAGTCCGATGAGTCTGCGGTCGGAGACCAGCGCCTCAGGACTCAGGGCCTCAGCGACGCCCGCTAAATCAAATCACCACGGGCTCGACGAAGCGGCCGAAGACCGTCGTCAAGGCGCCGCAGATCTCCCCGACGGTCAGGCCGTCATTGACCGCGTCTGCCGTGAGCCCCACCAGGTTGGCGTCGCCCTTCGCGCCGTCGATCAGACGTTGCCGATGGCGCGGCAGGACCTCGGCTGACCGACGCTCGCGGTGCGCGCGGAGTCGCTCGATTTGGTGCCGCTCGAGCAGCGGGTCAATCCGCAGCACCTCGGGCCGCTGCTGCCCGACCTCCTGGAACTTATTGACGCCCACGACCACGTCCGCCCCCGACTCGATGGCGAGCTGAGCGCGATACGCGGCGTCCTGAATCTCACGCTGCGGCCAGCCGGCCTCGATCGCCGGGATCATGCCGCCGAGTCCGTCGATGCGAGCGATCATGGCCTCGGCCTGGGCCTCGAGCGCGTCGGTCAGATGCTCGATGACATAGCTGCCTCCGAGCGGGTCGACCCAGTCCGTCACGCCGCTCTCGTAGCCGATGACCTGCTGGGTCCGCAACGCGAGCTTGGCGGCCTCGGCGGTCGGCAATCCCAGCGCCTCGTCGCGGCTGTTCGTGTGCAGGCTCTGCGTGCCGCCCATCACCGCGGCCAGGGCCTGAAGCGCGACCCGAACGACGTTATTGTCGACCTGCTGCGCCGTCAGCGTGCTGCCGCCGGTCTGCGTATGAAAACGCAGCGTGCAGCTTCGTGTATCCGTCGCGCCGAAACGTCCGCGCATAATCCGCGCCCAGAGACGCCTCGCGGCTCGGAACTTGGCGACCTCTTCGAGGAAGTTATTGTGTGCGTTGAAGAAGAACGAGAGGCGCCCGGCGAAGGAGGGCAGCGAGAGGCCGGCGTCGAGCGCGGCCTGCACGTACGCGATGCCATCGGCGAGCGTGAACGCGATCTCCTGGGCCGCGGTGCTGCCGGCCTCGCGGATGTGGTAGCCGCTGATGCTGATGCTGTTCCAGTTGGGGACGTGTTCGGCGCAGAACGCGAAGGTGTCGGTGATGAGCCGCATGGAGGGGCGGGGCGGGTAGATGAACGTGCCCCGCGCCATGTACTCCTTGAGGATGTCGTTTTGGATCGTGCCCTCAAGAGCCTGACTCTTGACGCCCGTGCGCTCGGCGACCGCGACGTACATGGCGAGGAGCACCCCGGCCGGCGCGTTGATGGTCATCGACGTGGAGACTTTGTCGAGCGGGATCCCGTCGAACAACGCCGCCATGTCCTCGACGGAGTCGATGGCCACGCCGACCTTGCCGACCTCGCCCAGGGCGCGAGGGTCATCGCTGTCCATGCCCATCTGCGTGGGCAGATCGAAGGCCACCGATAAGCCGGTCGTGCCTTGGGACAGCAGGTAGCGATAGCGGCGGTTGCTCTCCTCGGCAGTGCCGAAGCCCGCGTACTGGCGCATGGTCCACAGGCGACCTCGGTACATCGAGGTCTGCACGCCGCGGGTGAACGGGAACTCGCCGGGCAAGCCGAGCTTTGGGTCCGTGACCGGCGCGTCGCAGAGGGGTGGTGCCTCGATGCCGCTGCTCGTCTCGAAGCGTGCCTTGCGCTCGGCCTTCTTGTCCCGTGATGAGCCGCTCATGTGGCGTCCGCCTCAATGCTTAGGAGTTCAGCGCCGCCTTCGACGGTCTCGCCTGCGCGGACCTTGATCTCGGTCACGATGCCCCTCATTGGGCTCTTCAGTTCGTTCTCCATTTTCATCGCCTCGATGATGAGAAGGGCCTGCCCGGGCTCGACGCGTTGCCCCACTTCGACGCTCACCTTGACGACCTTGCCCGGCATCGGCGAGCGGACGACCTTCCGACCCGAGGTCCCAGCACCCGCCGCGCCCGCTGCCCTGGCCTGCTGACGACGCCGACGCTCATCGACGACCCGGAAGACCAGGTCGCGACCGGCGAGATGGACGTGTCGCTCCTCGCCCCGCGCGCCGATCCGAACGGCGACCGAACGATCCGCGCCGTGGAGGTGCATGAGCTCGGTTTGGGCCTCGACGTCCAGGATCTCGGCCTCAGAGGCCCCATGTCGAACCGAGAAACGACCGGGACCGAGGCGCAGGATCTCGACCTCGACGCTCAGGGCTTCGCCGCCGACAATCCGCTCGAGGGTGTAACGCACCTCAACCTCCTCGCAGGACGCGACCGCGTCCGTGGACCTGCCAAAGGCTCGCGCTACTGCTTGAGGTGGCCGCGCCGACCGCGGGCCGGGCCTCATCCGCGAGGAAACGCTCGAGGGCCACCGCGGTCGCCGCATCACGCGCCTGGGCTTCGGTTGCGGTCTGCAACGGGGGCAGCGGGCTCTCGAGCAGGTGAGTATCGTAAAGTCCCTTGACGAAGTCGTCGTGGGCGAGGACCCGCCGATGCAGCGCCGTGTTCGTCGTGATCCCCAAGATGACCGTCTCGTCGAGCGCGCGGCCCATGCGACGAATCGCCTGCGCCCGATCGCTGCCCCAGGTGCACAGCTTGGCGAGCAGTGGATCGTAGGCCATCGGCACGATCGAGCCGCCGTCAATGCCCGCGTCGACCCGCACGCCCGGTCCCTGCGGGAACGTGCAGTGGGAGATCGCGCCCGGACACGGGAGGAACGTCTCGCTGTCCTCCGCGTAGATGCGGCACTCGAGGGCGTGACCGCGGGGCACGAGCTCCGCCTGCGTCAGGGGCAGTCGCTCACCGGCCGCCACGCGGAGCTGCCACTCGACGAGGTCGACGCCGTAGACGAGCTCGGTGACCGGATGCTCGACCTGCAGGCGCGTATTCATCTCCAGGAAGTAGAAGTTCCGGTCCGCGCCCACGAGGAACTCGCACGTGCCTGCGCCCACATAGTTGCAGGCCCGCGCCGCCGCGACCGCGACCTCGCCCATGCGCCGTCGGAGGACCTCGTCGATGAACGGGCTCGGGCACTCCTCGATGACCTTCTGGTGTCGACGCTGAACGGAGCACTCGCGCTCGCCCAAGTAGACGCAGCCCCCGTGGGCGTCCGCGAAGACCTGGATCTCGACGTGATGCGGGCCGACGACGAACTTCTCGAGGTAGACCGAGTCGTCCCCGAAGGCACCCTTGGCCTCTCTGCGCGCAGTCTCGATCGCGGCGCGCAGGGCCTTGGCCGAGTCGACCTTCCTCATGCCCTTGCCGCCGCCGCCCGCCGACGCCTTGACCATCACCGGGAAGCCGATCTCGATGGCGAGCTTCATCGCGGCGTCCACGTCGGTGACCGGATCCTCGGTCCCCGGCACGATGGGCACGCCGGCCGCCATGACCGTCCGCCTGGCGAGCAGCTTGTCCCCCATGGAGACGATGGCCGAAGGCGGTGGGCCTATCCACGTCAAGTCGGCGTCGATGACGCTTTGGGCGAAGGCGGCGTTCTCGCTGAGGAAGCCATAGCCCGGATGAATCGCCGTCGCGCCGGTCCGTTTGGCGGCCTCGATGATCGCGTCCCCGCGCAGATAGCTCTCGCGAGAGGGCTCGGGGCCGACGCAGACCGAGACGTCGGCGCTCCGGACGTGCAGCGCGTGGCGATCACTCTCGGAGTGGACGGCCACCGGCGAGATGCCGAGATCACGCAGCGTCCGCATGATGCGAACGGCGATCTCGCCTCGGTTGGCCACGAGGACGCGTGGGAACACGGCGCCTCCTTCGAAATCAGGTCGGGTCAGGGAAGGGGGAAGGGGAGGCGGCTCTTTAGCAGAAAGGGCAGGCGGGGGGGAGTTTGACTTGGAGACTGACTCAGCGCGGGCCGCAGACGCCGACGGGTTGGGGATCGACACAGGGGCAGATCTCCTCGGCGGCGGCGTTGATCGCGCACTCGCAGGCGACCCCGCCGTCCTCGATGAAGCCAAAGACGCAGGCGCCGTCGGCGTTGCAGGCCGCCTCATCGAGGCCGAGGCAGGGAGACAGTGCTGCGGCGCACCACTCGACCACCTCGCACACCTGGGGCGGCGGGGGGGGCTCGCAGGCGTCCCCTTCGGCGCAGTCGGCCGGCACGAAGCCCTCACAGATCTCTGCGACCTGCACGGCGCAGCGGTCGTCGGTGGCGCAGGTCTCGACGGGCAGCCGGTCGCAGATCATCCACACGGGCACACACGCCCCGATGGGCAGGCAGGGCGGGCAGTTTTCACCGGGGCGGCAGTCCGGGCACATCGGCTCATCGAGGCCGCAGCCCGGGACCTGGACACAAACGTCCGCCGGGAGGCCGAGGCAGGGCTCGACGGGCTCGTCAAACCGCTCCTGGCAGAAGCCCTCAGGGGGCGGCGCGGGCCGGGCGCAGCCGCAGTTCGGATCGCCGTCCGGGCAGACGCAGCAGATTGGATCTCCCTGGGGGCAGTTGCCCTGGGGGGGATCTTCTTGGGCAGGCGCGCCGCCGCCGCCGCCGCCGACGTCGATCCACTCGCACTGCGGCTTGGCTTGGCAGCCGATGAGGTCCAGCGCGTTGCAGCCCTGGGGGCCGCGAGGGTCGACGCAGACGCCGCAGTCGCAGGCGGGCGCAGGCTCGATACATAGACAATCTGCTTGACCATCATCGCAGACACAGGGCACCGGGTCGGGCGCGGGGCAGTCGCAGGCGTCGGCGGCTTGCCACTCGCACTGACCATCGTCGACGCAGGCGTTCACACCCTGGCGTTCGCCGCAGGGTGACCGGAAGTT
>SHZC01000029.1 GCA_009692505.1 Myxococcales bacterium | reverse complement strand
GTCCTCTCGCCAGTCGCATTCGGGGTCTCCCCCCTGGGTGATCGACAGCTCCTCGGCGGCGATCAACGCGGTCCCGGCTGGAGCGGCTTCGGCGGGAAAGTGTCGTGGACGCAGCCAGGCGTGCGCGAGCAGGGGGCTGGAAAACGCGCAGCCGTCCCCAGAGGGGAGGCACCTGGGATCGTCGGGATCGAGCTGGCAGACCTCGGCGCGCGGGGCGGGTGGGAGCTGCGGCGGAGCGTCCGGTGCCGCGTCGGGTGCGGCGTCGGGTGCGGCGTCGGGTGCGGCGTCGGGTGCGGCGTCCGGTGCGGCGTCCGGTGCGGCGTCCGGTGCGGCGTCCGGTGCGGCGTCCGGTGTGGCGTCGGGTGCGGCGTCCGGTGCCGCGTCGGGTGCCGCGTCGGGTGCGGCGTCGGGTGCGGGGAGGGCGCGGGAATCGACGTCTGCGCAGCCTCCGAGCAGGAGGACGAGAGTGGTTCTCGGAAATCTCATTCACACTCCGAAGTCTGAAGATCCGTGAGGCGGATCCACGCTTCTTGGAGTCTGTCCCGAAATCCCGTGGTCGGCAATCGCACTCTCCCGCTGTCTTCCGAACCGAGCTCGCTCGACTTGCGTTAGTCTCCGCCCGTGCTCGACCTCTACATCGACGCGGACGGCTGCCCGGTCAAAGACGAGACCTACCGCGTCGCTCAGCGATATCAGCTCAACGTCTTCGTGGTCTGCAACCGAGCCATCGCCGTGCCGGTGTCGCCGCGCGTAAGGCTCGTCGTCGTCGGTCGGGGCAGCGACGAGGCCGATAAGTGGATCGCCGATCACGCGGGTCCATGCGACGTCGTGGTGACCGGGGATCTGCCGCTCGCCGCGCGCTGCATCGACGGGGGGGCGCGGGTGGTCACGCCGCGTGGCCGGATCTTCGACGCGGAGACGATCGGCGACGCGCTGGCGACCCGCGATCTGATGACCACGCTGCGCTCGGCGGGCGAGAGCGGCGGTGGGCCACCCCCTATGGGCAAGTCGGACCGATCCGTCTTCCTCTCCCGCCTCGATGAGCTCGTCGTGGCGGCCAAGCGGGCCTGATCGGACGCCCCCGGTCGAATCCTCGAAAGGGGGCTTGGGCGCGGCCCCATAACCGTCCATATTCCCGTCGTCCTCGTCGGAATCCGGCGAGGCGGACCTGTTTTGGGGGGACTTGAGTATGTTGGATAATCACCTCGCGGCGATGGTCGCTGATCGCGCCAACCGCAACCCATCGGCGACGGCCTTTCGTGTGCGCCGTGGCGATGCCTACGCGGACGTCACTTGGGGGGAGGTTTTGCCCCGAATCCAGCACCTCGCCGCCGGGCTCCTGAGCGCGGCCGACCTGACCGATGGGGCCCGCATCAGCATCATCGGCAACACCTCGATGGACTGGGTCATCTTGGACTTCGCGGCGCTGTCGGTCGGCCTCCAGACGGTGCCGGTCTACGCGAGCCTCCTGCCCGAGGAGGTCGGCTTCATGCACGCCGATCCTCGGGTTGAGCTCGTCATCGCCGAGAACGCCGGGCAGCTCGCGAAGGTGCGGGCGATGCGGGGTGGCTTTCGGTTCTTCGACCTCGACTACGGCCCGGAGACCCTGCACCTCAAGGGTCGAGTCATCATCGTGGATCCGACGGGCTTGGCCGCGGCCGACGACTGGGAGAGCCTCGCGGACGTTGAGGCCCGCGGTCGCGAAAAGCTCGCGAGCCTCCGAGAGGAGATGAAGCGCCGCATCGAGAAGGTCAAGCGTTCGGACATCGCGACGTTCACCTATACGTCGGGCACGACGGGCCCCCCGAAGGCGGTGATTCAGACCCACGAGAACATGCTCTCGCTCCTGGAGAACATCGCCGAGGTCAACCTCTTCGGCCCCAAGGTGCAGGAGGGTGGCCTCTTTCTCTTCCTGCCTTTGGCGCACTCCTTCGGTCGGCTCATCGAGCTCGCCGGACCGTTCTTCTCGTCGCCGCTCATCATCTCGTCGGTGCCAACGCTCGGACCGGATCTGGCGGCCTCACGCCCCGGCTTCTTCCCCGGCGCGCCGCGGGTCTTCGAGAAGATGAAGGCCAAGATTGAGAGCGGGGTCCAAAGCGCGCCCCCGATTCGACAGAAGATCTTCAACTGGGCGATGTGCGTGGGCCGCGAGACCCTGCCGTTTGTGACGACGGGTCGGCCTCTGCCGCTGCTGCTCGCGCTCAAGCACCGCGTCGCCGACAAGGTCGTCTTCTCCAAGGTCAGGGCGAAGCTCGGCTTTGATCGGACCGCCGTTCTCCTCTCCGGGTCCGCGCCGCTCCGCAGCGATGTGCATGAGTTCTTCCTCGCGATGGGGCTCATACTCATCGAGGCCTACGGCCTGACCGAGACCTGCCCCGGCCTGACCGCGAACCGGCCGAATCACATCAAGATTGGCACCGTGGGCCAAGCCATCAAGGGCGTGACCCTGCGCTTCTCCGAGGACGGGGAGATCCTGGCGAAGGGGCCGAACATCACCCAGGGCTACCTCAATCGCGCCGACGCTACGGCCGAGGCCTTCGATGCTGAGGGGTGGTTCCACACCGGCGATCTCGGCTCTATCGACGCCGATGGCTTCGTGAGCATCACGGGCCGGAAGAAGGAGCTGCTCAAGACGAGCGGCGGCAAGTACATCGCCCCGGTCAAGATTGAGGCGCGGCTCAAGGCCGTCGCGTTTGTGCAGGAGGCTGTGGTCATCGGCGACAATCGCAACTTCTGCGTGGCGTTGTACGCGCTCGATCCCGAGACCCTCGGTGAGTGGGCGACACGCGAAGGCCTGCCCGCTGATCCGGGCCACGAGCGCGTCCGAGCGGTCCTTCAGGCCCACGTGGCCGAGGTCAATCGCAGCCTCGCGAGCTACGAGAGCATCAAGTACTTCGACGTCTTGCCCGCGCCCCTGTCCGTGGACGGCGGTGAGCTGACGGCGAGTTTGAAGGTCAAGCGCATGGTCGTGTCCACGAAGTACGCCGACCGGATCGAAGCGATGTACGCGCAGGCCAAGCCCGACCGCGACTGACTCGGCCCCGCCTGAAAGGACCGGCCCATGCGGGTCAGCGAAGTTCTAAGAGCGGTCGTCCTGGGGCTTGCATCCTGCGAAGGGGAGAGCCCTTCGAACGTGGATTCAACAGACGCGCTGCTCGTGAGCGATCGTGGCCCAACGGGCGATGCGCTTGCCGCCGTAGACGCGCTGCCCTCAAGCGACGTCGAGCGGATCGACGCCGCGGATGTGCCGATACGCGACACCCGCGCCACTGATCTCGGGGTGGCCGTAGACGGCGCCGATCTCAGCTCGGCCGTGGACGGCGCTGTGGCCCGCCCGCGCCGCAACGTCCTGCTCATCATCGCCGACGACCTCGGCATCGAGGCCGTCCCCTGCATGGGCGTGGGTCAAAACCCCGCCCCGATGCCCAACATCACGCGCCTCTGTGAGTCGGGTGTGCGTTTTACCCAGGCGTGGTCCGAGCCGCTCTGCTCGCCGACGCGCTCGGGCATCTTGACCGGCCGCACCTCCATCAGCACCGGGGTCGGGGACATCGTCGGGGGCGGTGAGCTCGGCGTCCCGGGTGACGCTCATACGCTGCCGCGCGCCCTCGGGCCGATGGGGTACGCCACGGCGAACCTTGGCAAGTGGCATCTGGGGCTGACCCACGCCGCTGACGACACGCCTCGCTTCTTTGGGTATGACCATTTCAGCGGCTTCCTGCTCGGCGGGGTGCAGAGTTATTGGGGCTGGCGACACACGACGGACGGTGTGACCGCGATCGATCCCGCCTATATGACGACGGTGTTCGCGGACGAGGCGATTGAGTGGTTGGGGCAACGTGGAGCGGAGAGCTGGTTCTTGTGGCTGGCGTTTAACGCGCCGCACGCGCCGTTTCATCTGCCACCGCCTGATCTTCACACGTTTGACCACCTCGAAGGCGCGGCGATCCCGATGCGCCCCATCCAACACTTTCACGCGATGATCGAGGCGCTGGATCACGAGGTGGGCCGTGTCCTTGACGCCCTCACGCTTGAACAGCGGGCCCTCACGGTCGTGGTCTTCGTGGGGGATAACGGCAGCGTGGCGCGGGTGGCCGAGCCCCCAATCCCCGCCGGCCGGTCCAAGCAGACGCTCTTTCAGGGCGGCCTCCGCGTGCCCCTGCTGATCACGACGCCGGACCTCGTCGAGGTCAACCGGGCCGTCAGTACGCCGGTCCACACGAGAGACCTCTACGCATCCGTGCTGGAGTGGACGGGCGCCCTTGTGCCGGCCGACTCTCCTGATGGAGCGAGACGCGACAGCGTGAGCTTGGTGCCGCTGCTCACGCCGGGCGGAACACTCCCGCCGCGAGTTCTTCGATCTGAGCTGTTCGGCCCCTCCATCGACACCGTCACGGGTGGAGTTGCCGTGCGGGATGAGCAATACAAGCTCATTCGGACCCTGGACGGGACCGAGCGCCTCTTTGATCTGCTCGCCGATCCCTGGGAGACGTCGCCGTTGGACTTGAACGGTGAATGGGCGGCCCGCGCCGGTCTTTTACGCGATGCCTCGGACACGCCCGCACGTTGACGGCTCAGAAGTTGCCCCCGATGCCGGCGCCGAACACGTCCCACACGGTGCCCGTTCGGAACGGGAACGCTCCATAGACGAAGCCCTCAAGTCGCTCGGAGATGAAGCTGAAGTAGTAGATGCCGCCGACGGAGGCGTGCAGGCGGTCGAGCGGATCGTCCCCCTCGCCGATGACGGTCGCGGCGTCGAAGAAGGGCGCGATGGCGTTGCGTCGGAGGGGGATGACGGCGAGCCGAAGCTCGAGCGTGGCGTTCAAGGCGGTGGTGCCGCCGATGACCCCGTCTTCGAAGGGGACGCCGATCCCGGTCGCGCCGTAGCCACGAATCGCCGGGAAGAGGCGCCGATGTCCGGGCAGCTTCGTCCGGGGCACGAGGTGCTTGAAGCGGCCGCCCAAGCGCAAGACGGAGTGGGCGCCCCGCGCGTGCTCGTGGACGGGCAGGTTGAGCGCGAGGGAGGTGTCGATGGACTCGAAGTCTGTGTCGCCGCCGAGGGATCGCTTCGCGACCGTATACAAGGCGGTGGCGTCGGCGCCGAGGTAGGGGACGCGCTCGGCGTCTCGTCGGTTGAACTCCGCCCGAAGCTCCGCACCGGCCGTCGTGGAGACGCTCGACCCCTGCGCGAGAGGTAGGGGGTCGAAGACCGCACGTCTGGGCAGAGCGGACCGCTCAACCCCAAGGAACGGCACGAGCGCGAGTCGCCCCTGAAGGGCCTTGGCCCCGAACCCGAGCGACGCGGCGAACCAAGTCTCGTCGACCTTGCCGATGCCCTGCGCGCGTCGCGCGGCGTCGATCTCGAGGAGGAGGTGGCGATGGAGAAACCGGTCCTCGAAGCGCAGGCCGATGTGCTCCGGCTTGCCGATGATGGACAGCTCCTGGCCGCCCCCTTGTAGGGAATGGCCACTGGAGAGTTCCTCGAAGTTCTCCGGCATGTCGAGAAGGTCGAGGTTGCGTAGGCGCAGCGTCTGTTCGAGCACATCGACGGAGATGGAGTCCTGCTCGGCGACCGTGAAGACGAGGTATCGCCTCGAGGCTCGACTTCCGTGGATGCTGTGCACGTCGGCGCTCCGGAACAGGCCGCTGCGGAGGAGGTTCTGAACGCTCGTATCAATTCGCGACTGTCGGTAGAGCTCGCCGGCCTCGATCGCGAGGAGCTGGCGGGCCACGTCGTCGCGGGTGACGCGCAAGCCCTCGAACCAGATGCGCTCGACGGTCACCTCGGCTTGGGGAGCAATCGTGATCCGCAGGTCGACGCTCTGGGTGCCGTCGGCGGGGTTGGGCGTATCGGAGACGACGAGCTCGATGGTCGCGTCGGGGCGGCCCTGATCTCGAAGGACGGCCGCGATGGCCCCGTTCGCGTGTTCAAGGCGCGTGCCACAGAAAGGGGCGCCGGTGACGAGGCCATGTTCGAGAAGCAGCGCCTGCTTCACCGCGAAGCCGTCGACGACGACGGTGCGGACGATGTGCCGTGGACCCGGCGTGACCTTGAACGCGAGCTTCACGCCGAATGAGGCATCGACCTCCTCGGTCAGCGTGACCGTCGCGTCGTCGTACCCCCGCTCGCAGACCGCACCGCGCAGGCGATCCTCGTCCTGCCGAAGATTCCAAGGGATTGGGGGCCCGCCATCGGACTTCGTGGCGAAGGACTCGACCACAGCCTCGGTTTGGTTGGCATCGAGGATCGGGGTGGCCTCGACGGTGAGGCTCGTGACGTGGAACTGCGGCCCCGCCTGCACCCGGTAGACCACGCGGACGAGCTCCGCCTCGTAGTATTCAAGCTCCTCGCGCACGGTGGCCTCACGGTAGCCGCGCTTGACCCAAGCGTGTCGCACGACCTCCCGGTCATGAGACAGGAGATACGGGTGAAGCGAGCGCCCGGGCTTCAATGTCAGCGGATCGTCGGCTGAGATCATGTGGCGCATGAGCCGCCAGCTCTCCTCGGCGACAGGTGGGGGGGCGGTCCGGGTGGTGACGGTCAGGTCGGAGACGAGCACGTGACGGCCATCGCAGGTAAAGACGACCTCCGTCGTGCCCCGCTGTCGCTCCCGGAGGTTGGCGATGAGTCGAACGTCGACGCCCCCCACCCCGTTGATGTCGCCGAGCACCTGAACGGCGCGCAGGAGGTTTGCTGCGGTCGCCGGCTGGTCGAGCAAGAAGCCGAGCTGGAGACGAGCGGAGTTGCCCGCCTGCGCTCCGGCCCCCTCGAATCGAAGGCTGCGGATGCGGGCCGTGTCGCAGAGCTGACCATCGCAGGGCAGGGTGGCGGCGGGACCGGCGTGCGCGGCACTTGTCAGAAGCGCGGCGACGAAGGCGATGGGCAGCGCGACCTTCATGCCGACTCTTCGCCTCAGCCAGCGGTGTCGAGCAGCGCGGCCAACTCCGAGGCCGCCTTCTGGGCCTGATCAGCACGAGCCCGATCGAGGCCCGCCATCAGGCAGTCTTTGGCCTCGGCCGTTCGGTCAAGCTCGAGGAGCAGGCTGCCCAACTGGTAATACGCATAGTGGTGGCCGGGCTCGAGCGCGGTCACTCGACGCAGGCACATCAAGGCGCGCTCGCTGGTCGTGCCGCGCAGCTCCATGGCGAGCGCGTAAAGGGCGAAGGTGTCGTCGGGGTTCTCGACCAGCATCGCCTCGAGGGCGGCGATGCGGGCCTCGGTCACTTCTGGCTTCCGGGCACGACCACCTTGGGCTTGCCGGCGGGCACGCCATCCGGGTGGGCGACGGGCACGAGCTGACCGGGGAGCGGCATTCCGGGCTCGGGGGCCTTGCCGGTCATCCGGTCGATGTTTCGCTGGACGAGCTTGAGGCCGGCCTGCGCGGTCCCGTCCGTCGGCGGCGCCTTCTCGAGGACCTTCTTCAGCTTCTCCAGCGTCTTCAGCTCGCGCTTCTGGTCGTGCTTGGGGTGCTTCTCCAGGAGGCGAATCGAGGCGAGCAGGGGCAGGGAGACCTTGCCATCTTTGGTGCCCGCGTCGATGCGGCCCCAGATCGCGTCGTAGGCCTCGGGGGTCTCGAAGCGGGCGAGCGCGAAGGTGGCCGAAGGGGCGACCAACGGATCGTCAAGCGTCTTGATCAAATCGGGGAGCGCGTCGGCAAAGAGGAGGTTGCCGACGCTCGTCGCGGCCTGACGGCGAACGGCGGGCGCCTGATCCTCGCGGAGGGCCTTGAGCAGCGCGGGCTTGGCCAGTTCGGCGGAGGCCTCGTGGGCTTTGCTCCCAAGGAGCCGGCACGCGGCCGCGCGGATATTGGGCTCCTCGGCGGACACCAAGAGCTTGAGGGCGGCCTCGGGAACGCCGGCCGCGGTACGGGGCGTCAAGGCCTCAAGCAGGTCGCTCTTGAAGGCGGGATCCGTCTCCGCGTCCAGGAGCTTCAGCAGGCGAGGGGCGGCGTCGGCCTCCTCGGGGAAGGGGCGCGCGAGCATGGTCAAGGCGAGCGCCTTGCGGGAGGGCTCTTTGCCCTCGGCGGCGGAGAGCAGGTTCTCGACGACGCCCGGGGTGCGCCGCTGCGTATTGACCGCCTGAGAGAGCTGGGCATAGGCGTCACAGCCCCGATTGACCCGGCCCTTGTCGACGCAGGTCAGCGCCTTGTCGAGCAGCTCGTCGAGCGGACCACCCGCCGGAGCGAGCGAGGCCGTCTGAGACGCGAGGGCGGACGGGGGGGCCGAAGGAGGCGTAGCGGAGCCAGTCCCGGAGTTCGTGCACGCCTGGAGGGCGAGCGCGGCACACATGACACCACCGAGAGCGGCGGCAGAAGACAGACGACGAGCGCGAGTGATCATTGTTCTTCATCCTCTATGGGTGAGATTCAAACGCGGCGTTCTACACCCATCACCCCCGCAGGGGCAAGTCATGAGAGACGCAGGCCGATGACCTTGACGGTACAGGGACTCGCGGGTACATCGTGCGCGGCCCTGAACCCCCGAAAGGTTTGACTCGTGGCGACGTTGAAGAAGGCAGTGGACATGCAACTCGAATCCGTACCCGTCGCGACGCTGAAGGACTGGTATCGCTTGACCCAGCTCGGGCGTCTGCTTGAGGACAAGGCGGCCACCTATATAAAGAAGGCGATGGGGTGGAGCTATCACGCGCCGTTCGCCGGCCACGACGGGATCCAGCTGGCCATGGGGCTCGCCTTCAGGCCAAACGTGGACTACCTCTTCCCGTACTACCGCGACATGCTCACGTGCCTCGCCGCGACCATGACGCCCTACGAGATCATCTTGAATGGGCTGTCGAAGGAGGACGACGTGGCGGGTGGCGGACGGCACATGTCCAACCACTTCGCCAAGCCCTCGATCGGCGTACAGAACGTCTCGTCGTGCACGGGCAACCACACGCTGCACGCGGTGGGCGTGGCGCGGGCCATCAAACACTACGGGTCCGACGCCGTGGCCATCTCCAGCCAAGGCGAAGCGAGCACGAGCGAGGGCTACTGCTATGAGGCATACAACGGCGCGAGCCGGGAGCGCCTGCCGGTCATCTTTGTCATTCAGAACAACGGCTACGGCATCTCCGTGCCGACCCACCAGCAGTCGGCCAACATCCGCGTCTCAGCGAACTACGCCGGCCTGAAGTATCTGAAGATCATCGACGTTGATGGCACGGACTTCATCGACTGCCACCTCGGCATGGCCGAAGCACTCGAGTATGTGAAGAGCGGCGAAGGCCCGGCGATGATCCACGCCCAGTGCGTCCGTATCGGGTCGCACAGCAACTCCGACCGACACGAGCTCTATCGGGAGGACGCCGAGATCGCCGCAGCCAAGGCGCGGGACCCCCTCGTGCGGCTGCGCTCCCGCCTGATCGCCGAGCTCGGCGTGACGGCCGAGGAGCTCGACGCGATCGACGCCAGGAACCGGGCGATCGTCGAGGACGCGGGCGCGCGGGGTGAGGCCGCCGCGGACGCGAACCCCGCGACGGTCGCCGACTTCGTGGAGCCCGAGGCCTACGCCGCAACGGAGCGTGAGACGCCTGAGGACGGCGAGAAGTACAAGATCCGCGAGGCCATCAACGAGACCCTCCACGCTGAGTTCACGCGGAATCCGGACACCTTCCTCTGGGGCCAGGACGTCGCCAGCAAGGAGAAGGGCGGCGTCTTCCTGGTCACGAAGGGTATGGAGGCGGCGTTCGGTTCGAGCCGCGTCTTCAACGCGCCCATCGCCGAGGACTACATCGTCGGGACCGCCAACGGGCTGTGCCGCTTCAAGGACGACATCCGCGTGGTCATCGAGGCCGCGCAGTTCGCCGACTACATCTGGCCCGCCATGGAGCAGATCGTCGAGATGAGCCACGAGTACTGGCGCACACGCGGTCAGTTCAGCCCCAACGTAGTCTTGCGCCTCGCGAGCTGCGGCTACATCGGCGGCGGCCTCTATCACTCGCAGTCGGTCGAGGCGATCATGGGCCACTTGCCGGGCGTGCGCGTGGTCATGCCCTCATTCGCCGACGACGCCGAAGGCCTCCTCCGAACGGCGATCCGCAGCCGCGGCATGACGTTCTTCCTCGAGCCCAAGTACCTCTACAATCAGCCCTTCGCGCAGGCCGTGCGCCCCGGCAGCGATCACGCGATCCCCTTCGGCAAGGCGCGCCTCCGCCGCAGCGGGACCGACGCGACGATCGTGAGCTGGGGCACAACGGTGCACTGGTCCATCCGTGCGGCGAACAAGGCAGCCAAGGAGGGCTTCGAGGTCGAGGTCATCGATCTGCGCTCGCTGAAGCCATGGGACGTGGAGACCGTCGCCGCTTCGGTTCGCAAGACCGGTCGACTGCTCGTCGTGCACGAGGACCACCTCTTCAATGGGATGGGCGGGGAGATCGGGACGACGATCGGGCATAAGTGCTTCGAGTGGCTCGACGCGCCCGTGTCCCGCCTCGGCTCGAAAGATATCCCGGTGGGCTTCTCACGAATCCTCGAGCGGGAGATCCTGCCTCAAGAGGATGATGTGATGGGTGCCCTCATGGAACTCTTACGGTACTGAACAGGGGGCTTGAGATGGGCACGTCGAAGTTGGTTCTCCTCCAGTGCCTCATAGCCCTCGCCGTCCCGCTGACGGTCAACGCGCAGGGCATCCGGCTGGAGACGCCGGTCAACGGCATCTGCGAGGCCGATCTCGGCCGTGTTCGCATTGACGTGGACGACTTCGGCGCCGTCGGGACGTCGATCGGCCTCGGCGGAGAAGCCGAGTACGACCCGGGGCTCGACGATCCAGACCAGGGCTACGTCTCGACGATCTTCGAGTCGATGGCCTTCCTCTGCGTCGAGCGCGCCGGGATCACGACGGGCAGCTGGCTGGAGGAGAGCGACGCGAACGTGCCGGCGCAGGTCTTCCGCAACGGCGACACCATCGAGTCGACGTATACGATTCACGGCCTCGAGGTGAGCGCGACGTACTTCCTGAACTGCACGCAGCTCGAACTCTGCCTGGCCGTGACGAACGTGGGCAACGCGCCGGCGGACACCGTGGCGCTCACGCCCTACATCGACGGTGACCTCTTCTTCAACGGCGGTCTGGGCAACGACTTCGGCGGGACCAGCATCGGCGCGCCCAAGACCGTCTGGGAGTTCGACGAGGGGGACAACCCCGACGAGCCGACGACGTTTCTGGGCCTGCACTCCCTCGTTCAGGGCGACCAATACCTCACGAGCTGGGAGGTCGGACGCTACTCGGAGCAGCGCAGTCGCATCATGGACACGGACGCCGGCTGCACGGTGCTCGGGAACAACCTCAATCGCGGCGGGCCCAACGCCGACGTGGACCAGGATCTGATCACCGACGACGGCTTCGATGTGACCCTGGCGATTCGATACGATCTTGGTCCGTTGGAGCCGAACGAGACGACGCCGGCGTTCTGCTACACCGTACAATGGGGCTACGGTCGGCCCTGCTCCGACGAGGATCTCGACGAGATCTGCCTGCCGGACGACAACTGTCCGACGATCCCCAACCCCGACCAGGTCGACCAGGACGAGGACCGCGTCGGGGACATCTGCGACAACTGCCCAAAGGTCCAAAACGCCGACCAAGGGGACCGCGACGAGGACGGGTCAGGGGACGCCTGCGACCGCTTCGTCTGCCGGCCCGACGGGCAGGTCGAGGTCTGCGATGGCGTGGATAACGACTGCGACGGGCTCATCGATCTTCGGGCGGACGGCGCGGAGATCGTCGCGCCGGGGATCTGCGCGACTGGGCTGTCGGCGAGCTGCGCTGCGGGGCACTGGGGCTGCGTCTTCGGGCGCACCCGCTGCCTGCCGGACGTCACGCCTGACGAGGACATCTGCAACCGTGAAGACGACGACTGCGATGGCCTCATCGACGAGCGGGTTCGCAACGCCTGCGGCACGTGCGGCGCGCCACCGGCAGAGACCTGCAACGGCCTGGACGACGACTGCGACGAGGTCGTCGACGAGTCCAACGCCGCGTCACCGATCTGCAGCGAGGGCCAAGCCTGCTACGCGGGTCAATGCCTGGAGGGCTGTGATGCCTTGGGCGAGTGTGCGGACCCCACGCAGGCCTTCTGCGCGGACGGTGCCTGCGTGCCCTGGTGCACGCTTCAGGCTTGTCCCCAGGGGCAGCTCTGTACGCAGGCGGGCTGTCTCGATCCCTGCGCCGGCATCGCCTGCGCGGAGGGTGAAGTCTGTGCCCTCGGGGTCTGCGGGCCCGACCACTGCGTGCACTCGGGGTGCGGCCGGGCTGAGCGATGCACCCCCGCGGGCTGTGTCGCCGATCCGTGCTTCGAGGTGGAGTGCGGGTTGACGAGCTTCTGCCGCGAGGGGGCGTGCATCTTCTCCTGCGCGACGATCACCTGCCCGGCGGCCGCGGCGTGCTTTGATGGGGTCTGCGAGAACCTCGGCTGCGACCCGGTCGGCTGCACCGAGGGCGGCACGATCTGCCGGGATGGGCTCTGCGTCGAGGACCCCTGCAAGAGCGTCATGTGCGGTTCGGCAGAGGTCTGTGAGCTCGGGGTCTGTCTGCCTGATCCCTGCCTGGGCGTTGTCTGCCCCCGAAACGAGGTCTGCGTCGTCCGGAGGGCCACGGCGCAGTGCGCGGCTGACTGGGTCATCAATCCCCCGGCGATGGAGAGCACCGAGATCGATGCCGGGTCCGACGCCGGGTCGGGCGCCCTGGGCCAGGGCTCCGACGGAGGGCCCACGCCCGCACCCATGGCCGATGCGATGCAAGCCGACCCCGGCCCGGGCGGCGGGGGCGGCGGAGGGTGCCGTCTGTCTCCGGCCGGAGCCATCAGCGGGCCGCTCGTCTGTTTCACGGCCTGTCTGGCCCTCGTGAGCGTCTTGAGGCGTCGGCGAACGCGCGCCTGAAGCCGCTCAGAGGCAGGTGTTGACCGCGCCTGGCGTGGCGCCCGGGTTGAGGCTGAAGTCGGCGGCGTTGTCGTTGGTGTCCATGCCGCTCGGGCAGCGACCGACCGTCTCTTCACCCGCGCCGGGATCATCGGGTCCGCTGCTCTCTCCTTCACTCGTCCCGGGCATCGGGCCGCCGTAGCTCAGGCCGTCGGCGGCGGCGTCCGGGTTCGCGCCGTCGATGAGGCGAAGCCCGTCGGGATCCCCGTTCTCGATGTTGTGGTTCCCGTTCGCGTTTGAGGGCAGGCGCAGGACGAGCGCGCCTTCGGCGACCGCCACGCCGACGTCGGCGACGACGAGGTAGCCCCCAGCCGGCAGGCTTACGCCGGCCTCGGCGAGCGGGAACGTCGCGTAGACCATGTTGCCGCGCCCGTTGACGAGCTCGAGCCTCCAGGTCGAAAGCGCGATCTCCTGATTCGAGGCGTTGTAGAGTTCGATGAACTCCTGCTCCTCGGTGCCGGCCATGTCGATGTTGGCCTCATTGATGATCAGGCCCGTGCCCGCGGCCGCCGCGACGACCCGGACTCGGCTGACGGCCTCGAGGCCCGCGCTCGAGACGGTTACGGTCGCCTCGCCCTCGAGCGGGCCCGCCGTGACGGGCACCTCGACGAAGACCGCGCCGGGTTGAAGTTGAACCTGCATCGGCACGGTCACAAACGCGTTCGACGCGGCGACATTGAGGGTGAGGCCCGCGGCCGGGGCGGGCAAGTCGAGGCGCGCGCGCAGCGAGGTCATCGCGCCTATCGCCACGTCTACGCTCTCCGGCGTCAGGGTCAGAGTCGTCGCCACCGCGTCGGCCGAGACGACCCGCACGCTCGTCGTCGCGACGCCGCGGTCGGCCAGGCTCGCCGTGAGCTCGATGCGGTCGTTCGGCACCGCTGGCGCGCTGAGTGCGTGGACCCTGACCTCCACCGACGACTCTCCGGCGGGCACGACGACGGGCCCCACGATGGTCAAGACCAAGGGCGCGCCGCTGCTCACGTCGATCGTCTCTCCGCCGGGACCAGCGGGGCCCGAGAGGAGGACTCGCAGGGGCCGCCCGTCGAGGCTGACGGGCACGGTCTCCGGCCCCACGCGAACGAGGGTTTCCATCGGCTCGAAGCCCAAGAGCTGCGGCGGACCCTGGCTGAGATCGGCGCGGCCCGTGGGCTCGAGCTTGCTGTTCCCGTTGGCGAAGCGGAGCACGCCGCAGAGCGTATTGAAGTGCTCCCCGAGGGCGGGTGGGGGCACGACCGCGAAGAAGAGGTCGTTGACTCGCAGCGCGGCTCCGACCACGAACTCCAACGTCGGGGCCATCTCCCCGGGGCCCGGAGGCGGCTCGACGGCGGTCACCTCGACGTCCTCGACGCAGATCCGCACGCCCTCCAAAGCAGCCGCGCGTGCTCCCCCCGTCGAGACCTCCTCGGGGGTCGCGACCACGGGCGCCGGTCGCTCAGCACCGCTCGCGAGCACCTGCAGCGCGCTCACCTGAGAGACCTGTTTCTGACCGAAGAAGTCGTTGACCCGCCCGGACACGATGACCTGGTCCCCAACGGTGGGGGGCGTCGCGACCTGTCCGCTGCCCAGGAAGACGAAGAGCCCCGACTGCTCCGGGCCGGTGTACTCGGCGGCAGAGCTGGGCACCTGCAGGAAGAAGTTGCCGGTGACGGGCACGACGGCGGTCACCACGCCGCCGATCTGGACCGCCGTGGCTGCGGGGACCTCGCCGCGCTTGACGGCGTAGATGGTCGTCGGGCAGCCGGCCTCGCTCGGCGCGTCGGGGCAGAAGTCGCAGACGTCGCCGATGCCATCCTGGTCGCGGTCCGCCTGTTGGGGGTCGCCGATCTCCGGGCAGAGATCCATCGCGTCGGCCACGCCGTCTCCGTCTCGGTCTCCGGCGATCGGCACGCGGCAGGGGCAGTCGACGGCGGACCAGGGGCAGACATCGCAGCCGTCCCCTCGTCCGTCCTCGTCGAGATCCCCCTGATCTGGGTTAAACACATCCGGACAATTATCTGCATTGTCTTGATGGTCGTCCCCATCGTGATCCGTCTCGGTGATGGCCCCGGACACGCTGGCGTTACCGAGGTCGCAGGCAAAGACAGGAGCACACTCGAACAGCGGGTAGAGGTTGTACGCATACGCGAACTCGCCGCTGGCTCCGGGCTTCTGGGCGAGCGTGTCCTCGAGGTACTTGAGGTGGTCGGCGAACGAGAACTTCGGCCAGTCGTTCGCGACCCCCGGGTTCGCGTCGCCGGGCTGCGACTTCACGCAGATCTTCTTGGGCACGCCGCAGACGTCGATGACCTCGCAGTGCTCGTCGAGTTGGTTGCTGGCGTCAAGACGGTCGGTGTCGCCGAAGTGGCCCTCACCACCGATGAAGACCGCCTGAATGTCCGCGTTCGTGGCGGCCACGATGGCGTCGTAGGGCTGCTGCCTGTCGCCCTTGAAGGCGACCACGTCGGCGACCTTGCCGACCTCGAGGCGGCCGACGAGATCGTCGACGCCCATGGCCTTCGCCGCGTCGCTCGTCACCATGCGAACCACGTCGCGGGCGTCGATGCGGCCCCCGTAATACTTCGCGCCGACGTGGGCGGCGCACTTCATCTCCGCCAGCTGGTTCATGGTCCCGGAGGGCGTCCAGTCGGTCCCGATGGCCACCGTCAGGCCCATCGCCTTTGCGGTCGGCACGTTGGTCGTTACGCCGTAGAGCTCGATGTTCGACTGGGGCGACCAGACGAGGTGTGTGCCCGCGCCGAGCATCCGGGTGAGCTGTGGCCCATCGCAGGAGACGCAGTGCACGATGCTCGTCTTCTCCCCGAGCTGACCGGCCTCGACGAAGTCTTCGAACTCCTGGTGCGAGACAGCGTCGAAGCCCTCGCTGACGTGAGCGACGTAGCGGCGGGCCGGCACACCGCGGCCGGCGGCGTAGTCGGGCGCGGCGGTGCAGTTGTCGCGGAGCGGGAAGACGCACTCGGTGAAGTCGTCGTTGGCGTACCCGAGGTCGTTCCCGTCCTCGCCGCGATCGAGGTTCCGCACGCCGTCGAGGCACGCCGCCGGAGCCTGGCTCTTGTGGACCGATGTGGTGCCCGCCATGAGCAGCCGGAGCTCCGAGTAACGGGCGGCGACCGGGTCGTCGGGCTCGAAGAGGGCGTCGTAGAGCTCGTCGCCGACCGGCCCGTTCCACTGCCCGCGATTGGCGAAGGTCGGGCCTTCGTGGTGCCAGCGGGGGAGCGTATTGTAGCTCATGTGATTATGGGGATCGATCAGGCCGGGCGTGATGAGGTCGCCGCAGAGGACCGAGGCCTGCGCCGCCAGCGGCTCATCCGCGCAGGACTCACCGACGCAGAGGATCCGGCCCGTGCCGCGATCGATGAGGACCTCGCCGTCGCAGATGACCTCGTCGGGGCTGACGATCGTGCCCCGGAGGCGCGTGGCCCCGTTGGTCCCGACGGCGGGCTCGCAGGGGCGAAAGACCACGCCGGCGCAGGTCGGGACGGGTGGGGTCGGGAGGCAGCTGGTGTTTTCTCCACCGCTGCCCCCGCTGCCACCTGGGTTGACCAACCCTCCGGCGCCGCCTTGGCCCTGATCGGGCTGCACCGCAGCTGAACCGCCGCCTCTGGGCTCGCAGGCCGTCAGGAGCAGCAGCGCGACGCCCAGAGCGGAAGACCATCCTTGATTTGAAATCACGAGACTCTCCACGATAAGTAAACTTACTTGACTAAAAATGTCCGGCGTTCAGGAACCGCGCGATCAGCGCCGCCGAGCGTGCGCGGAGCAGGATATCGTTATGCCCATAGGGCAACTCCAGGTGATCGTCCGCGCCGGGCAGGCGGCCTTCATCTCGCGCGACCATATAATCGAAGCGCGCGGCCAGGGAGCCACGCTTGCCTCCGGCCGACGGCCTCCCCACGCCTCGGGCGGACGGCCGAATGGCGGTGACCAACTCCGAGAGTAAGGGCACGATCGCGAACGTGCGCACCCAGCGTGAGCCGGCGTGGGGCGTCGCCACGAAGACCTGCGCGGCGGCGTGGGCGGACTCGGACCGAGACGAGATCGCGTGCAGGAGGAGGCCGCCCATGGAGTGCCCGACGAGGCCGACGGGGCGCGCACCCTGCTCAACGAAGTCGAACAGCGCGTCGGCGTGTCGCTCGAAGGGCGGGCGCCGAGACGGATAGTCGAAGATCTCGGGCTCAAAGCCGCTGCGCGCGAGGCGCCAGGCGAGCGGGGAGAGCAGGGAGGCCGGCGCGAGGTAGCCATGCACCAGGATGACCCTCATGCGCGCCGCGCCTCCGGACAAAAAAAAACCGGCCCGTTAAGGCCGGCTTTGGTGGAGCTGTGGGGGATCGAACCCCAGACCTCTTCCATGCCATGGAAGCGCTCTCCCAGCTGAGCTACAGCCCCCCACCACGAAATCGGGCGCACCCTATAGTCGAGCCCCGCCGACGTCAATGGCTTTCTCTTTTTTGTCGCAAGGGCTACACGCAGCGGCCATGAATTGCCCCACGCTCCTCTTCGTTCTCGGCCTCGTCGCGGCCGTTGGCTGCACGCCTTCGACTCCTGTCTGCAGGGACGGCAAGGCCGTGGTCGGGCGCATCGGCGAAAGCGAGGTGACCTGCGAGGCCTTCGCCAAAGCCCTCGTGGATCAGCAGGGACCGGCGTTCTTCGGTCGCTACGTCGACACGCACTTGGTCGAGCTCGAGGCCCGGCGCGTGGGGGTCTCCGTGGACGAGAAGACGGTCTCGCGAGCGCTCGAGGCGGAGGTCAAGGAGACCATCGCGCAGCGGTTCAAGGGGGACAGGGCCGGCTTCGAGGCCCAGCTCACGAAGTATGGAATGACCATCGAGGCCTGGCGACGGAGTCGATTCGCGGACAAGAACGCGGACCTACTCATTGAAGCGCTCCTGCGCCAGCGTGGCTCTCTCCCGGCCGCACGCGAGGCCTTCGAGAACCGGTACGGCAAGGACGGCCGTCGGCTCTTGCTCCGCCACATCCTTATCGGCACCCAGATCGCGGCATCGGGCTTCTATGATCGCAAGACCTTCGACGGGGAGCGCGCCCAGATTGAAGCGGCGGCCCGCGAGACGGCGAAGGGTCTTCAGAAGCGGCTCGCGGCCGGGGAGAGCTTCGAGTCGCTCGCACGGACCTCCTCGGATGAGCAGAGCCGAGGCCTTGAGCTCGAGCCCAGCGGTGCCTCACGATTCGGCGAGGCCTTCGAGGCCGCGGTTCAAGCCCAGCGACCCGGCGCGCCCGCAAGCGTCGTCTCCTCGCCGAAGGGCGCTCACGTCCTCTACGTTCCGGGCGTACGTCGCTTCGCGCATTACCAAGGCGCACGGCTGTTCATCTCGGCCCAAGGCGGCAATGCCGGCACAGAAGGCAAGGCCGGATCAGAAGGCACAGCCGGATCAGAAGGCAAAGCCTCCGCGCTGAAAAGAGCCCGAGACGCACGCGCGCTCATCATCGCGGGCCGGCCATTCGGCGAGGTGGCCGCGGAGCTGACCGACGATCTCGCGACGCGGCCGCGAAATGGGGATCTCGGCGCTTTCGAGACGGGTCGACTCGGAGGCGAGGTCGATCTTGTGCTCGAGACCCTGCCGCTTGAGACGGTCTCCGAGCCCATCGCCACGCCGACCGGCTATGAGCTCGTCCTTCTGCACGCGCGGGAGCTCGATCCGGCCCGGGATACGAAGCGCGTCTGGCACCTCTTCATCTCGACAGAGTACGCCCGCGTGAAGGCCCGTCGCCTTGAAGGCCGCATCGAGTCTCTCGCGGAGAACGCGGCAAAGGCGCTGCTCACTGAGCTACAAAACGGGGCCGACTTCGAGGTCCTCGCTCGAGAACGCTCCGAGGACGACCTCACGAAGCGCAAAGGCGGTGAGCTGACGGGCTATCGATCCGGTCAGCTCGGCCCCGTTTTCGACGCCGCGATCGCGCGCATGAAGCCCATGGAGCTCGAGCTCGTCCGGAGCGACCGGGGCTTTCATGTTGTGCGCCTCGATGCCGTGGTCGAGACGAGCTTCGACAAGGTGAAAGCGGAGCTCTTGGGCGAGGTGTCGACCCGCCCCATCACGCCGGGTGACATCAAGCGATTCCTGGACGAGCTCCGCGCCCAAACGGTCGTCGAAGCCGACCTCTGATCTGATACGCGGTCGTCGAAGCCGACCTATGGGGCGGTCAGGTGCCCGGCTTGAGCACGACGGATAGGGCGTGCTGTGGGGCGTCTTTCGTCAAGGTGACTGACGACTTCCATTCGACATGGCCGGGCATCTTGATCCGAAGATCAATGCGGTGGTCGAGCTCGACCTGGAGCGCCTCAAACGGAGTCAGGCCCAGCAGTTTGCCGCTGTCGTATGCGCGCGCGCCCGGTGGGTCCGTCGCGACCGACAAGACGCCGTGTTTCGCTTGACTCTGCGAACCTGTCTGGCCGACCAGCCAACCGACGCCGATGAGCGCGACGGCCAGGACCGCGAAGAAGACGGAGCGTGACGCCGGCGGTCTCGGCACCTGGTCCTCTCCGTAAAGCCCGCCCCCGACCATCGAGAACGCACCTTCGGCCTCGGAGAACCCGCCGCTTGTGGCGTCGTCCTCAGGAGGTGGGTCGTATTCACCAGTCGCGGCCGGCTCACCGGGTTGGGACGGGACCGTATCGGAGACGCCTTCGGCCGGTGCCTCACCTTCGCCGGACTCCTGGGAGGGCACGGCGTCGCCGTCTAATGAGGTCCCGGCGGGCGGTTGCCGCGTCAATGAGGTCCCGGCGGGCGGTTGCCGCGTCAATGAGGTCCCGGCGGGCGGTTGCCGCCTTACAGGATCGGAGCGGCGGCCGAGGTCGGCGAGCTCACTTCGGCGGACCTCAATCTCCGCGCCCATGAGGTCGAGAAGATAGGCCGCGAGCGCCTCCGCGCTGGTGTCGAGATCGAGCTTCTCTGCCGTCTCACGCAGGGTCTTGGCGAGGGTCGCGCCGCTGTCGGGGCGGGCCTCTCGCTCAAGCGCGATGACCGGGAGGAGCGCGTCTTCGAGGCTGCGCGGATATCGCTCGTCGAGCTGCGTTGGAGGCAGGAACTCAGGGATCGACTCGGCACTGAACGGCGTGCCGTCTAGGGCTTTGCCGATCCGCCGGCCCGTGCTGAGTTCGTAGAGCACGACCCCGAGCGAGTAAAGATCGCTGCGCCCGTCGAGCGGCTCCCGGCGTAAGGCCTCGGGAGAAATAAAGCCAGGTTTGCCCCTGCGACCGCCCGACGATGGACGACCGACCTGTGTGGCGACGCCGAAGTCGAGCAGCTTCACGTCCCCGTCGAAGGACAGCTCGATGTTCTGCGGGGTGATGTCATGGTGAATGATCCGAAGGGGCTCGCTGTTGTGGCCAACCGAGTGGTGGGCGTACTGCAAAGCATTGGAGACGCCGATGCCGATGCGGATCGCCACTCCGAGAGGGACGGGCTTCTTCTCTTGGGCAGCCCGATTGAGCATCTCGGCGGCGGAGACCCCATGAACGTACTCCATGGCCATGAAGTACTGCTCGTCGAGCTGCCCGAGGTCGTAGAGGCTGACGATGTTCGGGTGGTGAATCAGAGCGCCGGTTCGGGCCTCGGAGAGGAAGAGGCGCTCATAGGTGCTCTTGCCTTTGTGTTCAGGCAGGAGTCGCTTGATGACGACAAACTTGGCGAAGCCGCCGAAGCTGACCCGTCGCGCGAGGAAGATCTCGGCCATGCCGCCGACTGCGAGCTTCTTCAGGAAGATGTATCGGCCGAATTTCGCTTTCATCGCGGGGCTTTGGCCGTTGAATCGCCGGCACTATAACGATTGGCGGTTCATTGGTGAATCAATCGGCATGGGGGTACACTCCCATGTCATGTCGTTTCTCGATTCTGAAGTCCTCGCGGCCCTGCCGCCGTCCCCCAAGTCCATTCACGTTCGCGACCTCGCCCACCAGCTCGGCCTCGATGGCGACGGTCGGCGGGAGCTGAGGGAGTTCCTCAAGAAGCTCTCCGACAGCGGGCGGTGCGAGCGGAGCCATGGCCAGCACTACAGCCGCGCCCGAAATATCGGCGAGGTCACGGGCACGCTGACGTTGACCGCCCGCGGCTTCGGCTTCGTCGCGCTCGATGGGGGCGGTGAAGACCTCTACATCAGCGGGCGCAACGTGGGCGACTCCATGCACCGCGACCGCGTGCGGGTCCGCATCGTCCAGAGCGGAGAGTCCGACCGTCGGGAGGGCGTCGTCACGGGCGTCATTGAACACGGGACAAGAACCTTCGTCGGCACGTTGAGGGTCGCTCGACATGGGACCTGGCTGACCCCCCAAGACCCCCGGCTGCCCGAGAGCGTCGGCGTCGTCGATCGTGGGGACGCACGGGACGGCGATCGCGTAGCGGCCGAGTTCGTGACCTATTCCGACGACCCGGAGGGCGCGCGCGCTCGGATCATCAAGGTCTTTGGGGCAGAGGGACCGGCCGCGCACGAGACCGAGGTCATCGTCTATGACCTCGGCCTGCCCGTCTCGTTTCGACCCGAGAGCGAGGCGGCAGCGGCCGCCGCGAAGGCCCCAGACAAGAAGACCATCTCGAGGCGTCACGACCTCCGCAAGCGCCCCTTGGTGACCATCGATCCCGAGAGCGCGCGCGACTTCGATGATGCGGTGCACGCCGTCGCCTTGGATGCCGGCGGTTGGACCCTCACGGTCGCGATCGCGGACGTCTCCTACTACGTCCTGGAGGGCTCCGCGCTCGACGAGGATGCGCGCGAACGAGGCACGAGCGTCTACCTGCCCGACCGTGTCTTGCCCATGCTGCCGCACGCCCTGAGCTCCGATCTCTGTAGCCTGCGTCCGCTGGAGGATCGCCTGGCGCTCGTCGCCGAGTTCGACGTGGGGCCCAATGGCGAGGTCGGGCGGTACACCTTGTACGAGGCGGTCATCAACAGCCACGCCCGCTTCACCTACGAGCGGTGCGCCAAGCTCCTCGGCCTGCGTGCAGACGACGACGCGCCGACGGTCGACGCTGATCCGGCGTTCGAGGCGCTTCGCCCGGTCCTCGAGGCCGCGCTCCATTGCACCCGGGCACTGCGGGCCTATCGCCGTCGCCGAGGCTATCTGGAGCTCGACTTGCCCGAGCCGAAGATCCTGCTCAATACCAACGGTGAGATCTCCGACGTCGTCGCCACCGAGCGCAACGAGGCCCACAAGCTCGTCGAGGAGGCCATGCTCGCGGCCAATGAGGTCGTCGCCCGGCACTTCGTGGCCTCCGATCGCCCGGCCATCTTCCGCGTGCATGACCGCCCGCAGGAGGCGGCGGTGCTCCGTTTTCAGGCGATCGCCCAGGCGTTCGAGGCTCCGCTGCAGCTCAAGGGCGCGCCGTCTGCTGGGCGGCTGTCGAACTACCTCCGCACCCTCGAGGCGAACCCGCACAAGCGCATCCTGCATCAGCTCCTGCTCCGCTCCATGGCGCAGGCGGCGTACAACGAGGAGGCAGGCCTGCACTTCGGCCTCGGCAGCCCGGCGTATGTGCATTTCACCAGCCCGATTCGCCGCTACCCTGACCTCATCGTTCATCGCCTCATCAAGGCCGAGCTCCAGCGGGAGGCGTGGCCCGACGCCGAGGTGCTCGGCACGCTCGCGGATCATTGTGGGCGGCGGGAGCGGCTCGCGGTAGACGCGGAGCGCACGGTCCAGGATCTCTACAAGGCGCTCTTCCTGTCGAAGCACATCGGCGAGGAGTTCTCGGGCCTCGTAATCGGCGTCACGCAGCTCGGGCTCTTCGTGCAGCTCGATGAGCATTTGGTCGAGGGCATGGTCTCACTCGGGTCCATGCGCGACGACGTCTATGTGCACGACGAGCGCGCCAATGAGTACCGGGGGCGTCGCGTGGGACAGCGCGTCGGCCTCGGGGCCAGGGTGCAGATCAAGGTCGGCAGCGTCGACGTGACCCGCCGAAGGGTCGACTTCGCGTTCCTCGCCCTGCTCGCGGCGGCGCCGGGGCTGCCTCCGACCCCACCGCGCGCGGAGCCTCGCAAAGGGCGGGGATCGGAGCCCCGCAAGGGGCGGCCACCAGAGACCCGAACGGACGGGCTACCGGATCGAAAAAAGCGCAGGGGCGGCTGAGCTTAGCCTCAACGCGGGCCGGAGAAGTGAGGCTCAGCGGGCCGACAAGCCGATGCCGAAGCCCATCGTGCGGTCGTCATTGGGCATGGGCAGGATGTGGAAGAGACCGTCGCCCACCGTCGAGACGCAGCGCTGCTGTCCGGAGGTGTCGCGCGCCGCACGGGGGCAGTCGCCAAACGTCGCGGCTCCCCGGAGCACGGGGTTATCCTGATCGTTGACCGTCATCCAGACGTTGACGCTCGACTGAAGGGCTAGGGCCCGCGCCGGGGCCTGCGCATCGGTGCACCGAAAGGCCAGGGCGAAACGGTCGTTGTCGCCGAACGGGGCCCGCGTCTGGACTGCGTGAAAGCGGGCGTCGTAGGCCGTCGAGGTGCAGCGGAGGGCGTCCGCGGGGTTGTCGGACTGCAGGGCCTCGGGGCAGTCGCCGAAGGTCTCAGCGCCGTCCACGCCGCCGTTCGCGTCAGCGTACCCGACGTACAAGGCGCAGTGGGACTGGATATAGGTCGCGAGCGAAGGCGAGGCGGCGTCCGCGCAGTCGAAACGAAAGCCAAACCAGTCGTTGTGATCGACGGCCCCCTCGATGCGAAGGTCCCAGAACAAGCCCGCGCTCGTTGGGTCCGTCGCGACGCAGCGCATGGCCGAGGCGTCGTCGATGGTGACGCCCGGGCATAGATCCCAGGCGTCCCGGGGCTGCGCGTTGACCATGTCGAGATCCGCCCAGGCCAACCACATCCGGCAGTGGGACTTCACGTAGCCGCCGCAGCTCGGCGTATCGTCGACGACCCCGTCACAGTCATCGTCGACGTCGTTGCAGGTCTCGTCGCTTGGCAGTCCCGCGACAGCATCGCAGGCGACGACGCCGTCGGCCCCGCAGGCTGTCTGACCCGCCCGCTGGCAGGCCCCAACTCCGGCCGAGCAGCCATGCCCGAGCTCGAAGCCCTCGTCGACCAGACCGTCGCAGTCGTCGTCGGACGTATTGCAGAGCTCGGCTTGGGGAACGGGGGCGTTGCAGGCGCCGAACCTGCGGTTTCCGTCGCACAGCTGAATCCCCAGGTCACAGGCGCCGATGCCTAGACCACAGACGCGCGTCTGTCCCGCCTGGCAACAGCCCTCGACCAGTTCGTCGGCAGAACCGTCGCAGTCATCGTCCAGAGCGTTGCACAGCTCCTGACCCGCGGCCCCGGGCAGCGCGTCGCAGGCGGTCGCTGCGCGATCCGCAGCGCAGCGCACCTCACCCTCCCGGAGGCAGACCCCGACCCCGACCGAGCAGGCAGTGCCCAGCGAGGGGAAGCCGTTGTCGTTGACTCCGTCACAGTCATTGTCGAGTCCATCGCAGTACTCGACCGCCTCGGGGAAGACCCCGTCCTGCCCGTCGTCGCAGTCGCCCTGGCAGACGAGCACGCCGTCGCGATCTTCGTCGACCGCCCCTCCAGCGACCGCGGGACACGGATCGCAGACGTCCCCGAGCCCATCACCGTCCGTGTCGACCTGATCGTTCGCCTGCAGGTTCGGGCAGTTGTCGCAGCGGTCCCCTCGACCATCGAAGTCTCCATCAGCCTGATCGAAGTTGGCGATCGCGGGGCAGTTGTCGTCCGCATTGTCGAGGGTGTCGCCGTCATCGTCTCCGGGAGCGAGCGTCGATCCATCCTGCGACCCCGCATCGCCGTTCATCCGCCCCGCGTCGCCGTTCATCCGCCCCACGTCGCCGTTCATCCGCCCCGCGTCGCCGTTCATCCGCCCCGCGTCGCCAGTCCGGTTCTCGAGATCGGGGCGTGAGGCGACATCTCGACCCGGTCCGCTCGCGTCTACGCCGACCCCAGCGTCAGCACTCCCGAGGTCATCCAGGAGGTACAGCGCCGACGGGCTCGTGCATGCAGCACAGAGAACGATAGCACCTGCCTGTGCCCTAAACCGCCGAGACAGCGACTTGGCCGCGACCCGCGAGCTGCATGACCTGAGCATAGATCTCCTCGACGGGTTCAGACTGCGTGACGTAGTCCAGATTGGTGTTGTCCAGCGCCAGGAGCGGCGTGCCCCGATAGTGCGCGAAGTAGTGTTGGTACGCCTCACTCACGCTGCGAAGATAGCCCGGATCGAAGTCGAGCTCGAAGGTGCGGCCGCGTCGTCGAATACGATCGATGAGCACGTCATGGGGGGCACTCAAGTAGATCAGCACATCGGGCTGGAGGATCTGCGTCTCCAGCGAGCGATAGACCCGCTCGTACAGCGCGAGTTCATCGTGGCGGAGCGTGAGTTGGGCAAAGATCCGGTCCTTGAGCAGGTGGTAGTCGGCGAGCGTATTCGGCAAGAACAGATCGGCTTGGTGCAGCTCCTCCTGCTGCCGAAAGCGGCTCATGAGGAAGAAGAGCTGCGTCTGAAAGGCGAACCGCTCCCGGTCCTCGTAGAAGCGGGGCAGGAAGGGGTTCTCCTCGACGACCTCCATCACGAGGCGGGCCCCCATACGCTCACTCAGCCGATGGACGAGGGTCGACTTCCCGACGCCGATGGGGCCTTCGACGGCGACGTAGAGCGGGCGAGGTTTGGCGGCGGCGATTGCGCCCATGAACGGGTCCTAGACTGGCGGTTCGGACAAGGCGCGGATGGCGGTCAACACGGCGTTGCGAACGACGCGGTGCGGATCATCGGCGTGGCGGGTCAACGCTGCAAGTGCTGCGGGATCAGCGAGCCTTCGGAGGCCCTCGGCCCCGGCGACCCTCACGCTCCACTCGGGGTCTTGAAGCGCGCTCTCGAGTGCCGGGCGGAATCGCCGACTCCCGCTGCTCCCCATGGCCAGGGCCGCGGCCTTGCGGACGTGGGCGTCCGCGTCGGCGAGCGCGCCTTCGAGCCCCTGGGTCTCGCCCAACCGGCCCATGAGGTAAGCTGCAGCCTCGCGCAGACCCGGCTCTGACGCCGTGAGCAGCGTCTCGGAGAGGTAGCGGACGACGACCTTGCGATCGAGGTGCGTGAGGGCAAGGGCGATGGTCGCCCGCACGTCGGCGTCGCTTCCGTCAACAGCCTTGACCAAAGGCCTGAGCGCGACCGTGTCACCGATCTGCCCGAGCGCGAACGCGGCGTTCCGGCGCACGCCGCGATGGGCGTCGAGGAGCCCTTTGATCAACGTCGGCGCGGCCCCGGCGTCCCGCGAGCGACCGAGCCCCATCGCGGCGAGCTGACGGACGCGGTCGTCTCGATGCCGCATCGCCGCAGCGAGCACGGGCAACGCCTGCCGCTCCTTAGGGGTCGTCAGGTCGGAGAGGGCCCGGATGATGAGCACCGCCACCTCATCGTCCGCGCCCACAGCCACATAGGCCTGCATGAGCGCGTCGAGCGCACGGCGCTCGCCCGACTCGCCGAGGTCGCCCAAGGCAAAGGCCGCGGCCGCGCGCACGTCGGGGTCCGGGTCGGTCATCAACGCGGCGATCTGCGGGAACGCAGCCGAGATTCCAAGCCGCCCGAGCGTATAGAGCGAGCCGATGCGGACCTCGGGGTCTTCGTCGGCTAGGCTTTGAATGAGCAGGGCGATCGCCTCGAGATCAGTCGGCCAGACGACCTGCGTGAGGGCGTCGCTCGGAGCCAAAAGGTCCTCGCCCCGGAAGGCGTCGAGGGGCAACTGTCCGGCCCGCGCCTGCCCGATCGACAGCAGCGCGGAGAACGCCTCGGCCCGTACGGCCTCGTCGGCGTCTCGCAGCAGTCCGACGAGGGGCCCGACCGCGCGGGCGTCGCCGATTTGCCCCAGGGCCTCGCAGGCGGAGGCTCGGACGGACGGATCCTCATGGCGCATGACGCCCGCGAGCGCCCCGACCCAGGCGCGGTCGCCGGTCGCGCCCAAGGCTTCAATGGTCGACAGGACCGAAGCGACGTCGGGCGCCCGGAGCGCGGCGAGGATCTGGTCCCGATTCACTCGGTCAGCCCGAAGCGAGCGAGCTTCTTGTGGAGGCCTTCGCGGGTGATGCCGAGCGCCTCCGCGGTCCGCGTCTTGTTTTGGCCGTGCTCCCTCAACGCTCGTTGCAACAGCACGCGCTCGACCGCGTCGACCATGTCCTTCAACGCGCCGCGTGGCACCCCGCCTTCATCGACGAGGGCCGACTGCCCGAGGATGCGCGTCGAGAGGTCCGAGGGCAGGACGAGGTCACCTTCGGTCTTCGAGATGAGCACGCGCTGGATCTCGTTTTGGAGCTCACGAACGTTGCCGGGCCAGTCGTAGGCGGAGATGCGGTCGAGAGCCTCGGGCACAAATCCGGTGACCCCGCGTCCGAACTCCCGCGCGTACTTGTCGAGGAAGTGGCGCGCGATGATGGGGATGTCCTCGCGTCGCTCACGCAGCGACGGGGTCCGCAGCGGATAGACGTGCAGTCGATAGAAGAGGTCCTGTCGAAAACCGCCGTCCTTGACCATCTTTTCGAGGTCGCGGTGCGTCGCGCTGACGACCCGGGCGTCGATGGTGCGTGGCCTCGGGGCACCGATCGGCCAGATCTCGCCTTCCTGTAAGACCCGAAGCAGCTTCGATTGAAGCGGCGCGGGCATCTCGCCGACCTCGTCGAGGAAGATAGTCCCGCCGTCGGCCAGCTCGAAGAGGCCCTTCTTGTCGCGGTCCGCGCCCGTGAACGCGCCCTTCGTATGGCCGAACAGCTCGCTCTCCAGGAGGTTCTCCGGCAAGGCGCTGCAGTTCTGCGCCACGAAGAGCTTGTCTCGGCGTCCGCTCGTGTAGTGCAAGGCGCGGGCGACGAGCTCCTTGCCGGTCCCCGTCTCGCCCTGGATGAGCACGGGCACCCGCGTCTCCCGGACCTTCTCGACCGCCCGGAGCAGCGCCTCGATGAGGGGGCTGCGACCCACGATGCCGGGGAACGTCTGGCCCTCTTCGCGCTGCTTGAGGTATCGGTTCTCGGTCTCCAGGCGTTGTTCGGCCAGGCGCAGGCGGGCCACGAGGCGAGCGTTCTCGGCGACAAACGAGAGCTGCGCGGCGGCCACGGTCAACAACTCGAGCTCGGCGGTCCCGAAGACTCCCGGCGCGTCCCGATTGTCGACGAGCATCACCCCTCGAACGTCGGCGCCCGTCCACAGGGGCACGCACATGACGCTGCGGAGCCCGGCGCGGATCGCCGATCGGGAGGAGAGCTCATCGGCCGCGTCGGCCATGAGGAATGAGGCCCGCTCCTCGACGACTCGACGGACGAGCGTCCGGCTGATAGGCCAGTCGATGGATGCCCCGCCGCGCGTGACCGCCAGGAGGACGGGGTACTGCCCGCCGGGCTCCCGGAGCGCGACCGCGAGGTGCGTGGCCTTCGGGATGAGTTCGAAGACGAGGCGTTGGGCCACGTCCAAGACCGAGTCGAGATCGGTCATTCGCCCAAGCTCGGTCGTGTATCGGTACAACGTCTGAAGTCGCCCGGCCTCGGCGGTGATCCGACCGGCGAAGGCCGCGACCTCGGCGATAGGTCGAACGGCGATCACGGTGCCCGGTTCCGGCGGCTCGAACGCGGAGGCGTCTACCCGAACGATGACGGGATCCTGAGGGTCACCCAAACACAGCTCGTCGCCGGACCAGAGCTCGACGCAGGGGCAGAGCGTGCCCAAGGGACTCTGCTTTGCGCCGCGGACGTGCACAGAGCCGTTGGTGCTGCCCCGATCGGAGAACGACACCGCGCCATCGATCAGCTCGATGCGTCCGTGTACCTGGCTGAGGTGGGCGTCGGGCAAGACGAGCCCAGCGTCGGACGCGCGACCGATCGTGCACGGCAGCGCCACCTGAATGACCTGCCCGGCACGCGCGCCCGTGAGCACCTCCAGCGTGATCGACGTGAAGGGGGGCGACATGAGCTGCGGCTTCGGCGGTCTTACTTGTGGCCGAGCTTGGCGATCATCAGCTCGGTCGTGTACTTCGCGCCGGAGAATCGGGCGTCCTTCTGCGCGATCGCCTCGTCCGCGGCGCGGACCTTCTCGAGCGCGGGCAGGAGTGACTTGTCGCCGAGGCGACCGAGGCCGAAGAAGACGACGTTGCGGAGGGTGAGATCGTTGGTGCCCATCTGGGTCTCGAGGGCCTTGAGCGCGCCGGCCTTGTCGGTCTTCTCATTGGCGAGCTGGTAGGCGGCCTTCATGCGGATGCCATCGTCCGCGTCCGTCAGCTTCGTGCCCCAACAGGCCGTGTCACCCTTGCACTCGCGGAGCGCCTTGAGCTTGCCGAGCGCCTCGCCGTAGTTCTTGTGCCACTCTTTATACCCCGCGACGTTGGCGGCGGCGGCTTGCTTGTCCTGGCCTTGGAGCGACTCAGCCTTCTTCTCCCAGTCGGCGACCCACTTCTGAACCTTGGCCTGGACCGCCGTAATTTGCTTCTCGGCGCCGTCGACGACCTTGGGCTGACTGCCGTCGATGAGGTTCGCGAGGTTCAAGGCGATCTGAACGCGGAAGCCATTGCTGACGGGATCTTCCGGATCGGCGTCGACGGCGAGCAGCTTTTGCATGCCCGGCACCGCGGACTGCTGGCCTAGGAAGGCGAGCTGCTGGACGCCGGCGAGCTTGTGCTCCAAGGCGAGCTCTTTGTCGCCGGCGAGCTCCAGGAGGGGCTTGACCGCGCGCTCGTCACCGGTGACCGCCAAGGCGTTCGCCAGCGAGATGACCTTCTGGACCCCGGACATCACGAACATCTGCACCTTGCGCGGATCGGTCATGTTCGGGGGGAGCTCGTCAAACTGCTTCAGGGACGCGATGAGCGGCTCGACCGCGCTCGGATCGGGCATATCCCCGAGGAGCTCGCCGCACTTGGCCTCGATGAGCCCGCCCTTGTCGAACATGAACTTGCGGGCGCGCTCCTCGACCCCACGGTTCTTGCGCTCGAGCGCCTCGATGATGCCGGGGACCGCCTTGGGCCCGATGCGATTAAGGGCCATGCGGCACCTGGGGACCTCGTTGGCCCGCCCGTGATCGTCGAGCCATTGGCAACGAATGAGCCCGGAGACCGCCTGCTCCGAGCCGAGCTTGCCGAGCGCCTCTGCGGCGAGCCCCATGAAGAGGATGGGATCCTTGTCGGGGTCGCTCTCAAGGATGGAGACGAGCGTGGGGGCCGCCTTGGGGTCGGGGAAGCGCACGAGGAGCTCAAGCGCCACGAGCCGAGCCCGCTTGGGCGCGCCGGGATTTGCGGCCACCGCGATATAGGTATCGACCTGCTCCTTGACCTCCCAGAGCTTGAGGGTCTCGCCGGCGATCTGCGCGAGGCTCTCGTCCATGCCCTGAAGCGCCTCGAGGAGGAGCGGCACTACGGATTTGTCCCCGATCTTGGCCAGCGCCGCGACGATGGCGTGGCGATCGGTGCCCTTCTTGTACTCCTGCTTCAGCCGCTCCACGGCGCCCGTCGCCTTCAGCGCCCCGAGCTTCTGAATCGCGTTGAGCCGCTCGCCGGACTCGAGCTTCTCCATCCAGTGCTCGGCCGACGACGGATCGGGCTTGGAGCAGGCCGTCAAGCCCAAGGAAAGACCCAAGGAAATACCGAGACGCAAGGACCAGTGTTGCATGGCGAATTTCCCTTATGTTCTGCGCTCTTACAAGAAATCGGCGCGGACCATACACGACTGGATCTGGCAATTCAAGCGAGGTAGATTGGCGCCGTGACCCGTTATCGCAGCGCCTTTCGACCCGCTCACGGTCCTCCCCCGGCGCCGCGACGTCTCCTGTGGGCGTTGGGGTTTACCTTGGCCATGCCGGGGCTCGGGCACGTCTACTGCGGCGATCTGTCCCGGGGCCTTCGAATCTGGTTCATGTGTTTCGGGATGCTGGGCTTATCCTATGCGGCTTGGCTCTACCTTCTCTTCGTGCCTTGGCTGCTCGTCGCGGTTCTCCTCTTGGCTTGGGCCTTTGTCGTCGGTGCGCTGGTGGCGGATCTCTGGCATCTCGTCGGGATGCACGGTCAAGCGTTCCAGCTCCGCCCATGCAACCACGGTGTGGTGTATTTGAGTCTCCTTCTCGGGCTGTGGGTCGGTCCCATCGCCTTTGGCCAACACATCCTCCAGCGCGCGGTCGTGGGCTCGGTCGATGTCTCGGACGAGGGCATGTTTCCGAAGCTGCTCGTGGGCGACCGGGTCCTCTTCGAGCGTCTACCGTTTCGTCGTGCGGTGCCGGGTGCCGGGGAGGTCGTGGTGGTTCGATGGACTCGGGAGCGGGTTCGCATCAGCCGGGTGATTGCTACGGGCGGGCAGACGGTCCATCTCAAGGGCGGGCGCCCAATCGTGGACGGCGTCGAGGTGGAGTGGGCGCCCCTCGATGATCTTCGCGTGCCCGCCTTCGGGGAGGGTCCGGAGTCTTTGGCCCTCTCCGCGATGTCTGGCTACGTCGAGCGGTTGGGGGGCGAGCCCTACGTCGTGACGCGCGCCCGGTTCTCCCCGCCGGATCCGGCCCCGGTGACCGTTGGGCCGCACGAGGTCTATGTGATTGGCGATAATCGCAGCGCCGATCTGGAGAGCGGGGAGTTTGGCCGAATCCCCATCGACGCCATCGTGGGTCGCCCGCGGTACGTCTGGGCCTCACTCGCACCGTCCGGGGCACTCCGGGGCGGGCGGATCGGCTTCGGGGTCGAGTGAGAGGGGAAGCCTGTGGTTGACCTCTCAGGTTTCGTGACCTGTAATGCCGCAGATGTCTGAACGCCTCGGCCGAGTCCTTGTTGTGGATGACAATGAGGACGACCAACTCCAACTCCGCCGGCTCCTTCGGGGCGAGTTCGTGGTCGTGCCTTCGTACAGCGCCGCCGAGGCTTTGGACCTACTCCGCGCTCAGACCTTCGACGCCTTGGTCACCGATCAGCAGATGCCTCGCACGTCCGGGGGTGAGCTCATCCGGGCCATCAAGGCTGATCCGCGGGGCCGCAGCCTGCCGTGCATCTTGCTGTCCGGGCGAACCACCGATGAGCAGCTCGTCGAGATCTTGCGGAGCGGGGGCGTCTATCACTACTTCGACAAGAACAAGACGATGCTCACGAACGAGGGGCAAGCCGAGCTCCTCAGAACGCTGCGAAACGCGACCCGCGAGAGCCGGCTCGAGCGTGAACGGACGAGCCTGACTCAGCGGCTGCGCTCACAGGTCGACGCCCTCGGCGCGCAGTACAAGCTCTTCCGGACGCTCGTGGCCGCGCATGAACCCGCCGCCATGGTCCAGCATGTGCTCGACAGCTTGGTGTTGCACTTGGGCTGCGACGGGGCTGTGGCGCTGGTGGACCTCCGCCCCGATCGCGGTGTTCTGTCCTGCGTCGTTCAAAGCTCGGGGGTGAGCGCGAGCGAGTACCCGCACGTCGAGGTTCTCCCGCGGTCCGGTTTTGGGCGCGATGACGTCGTGAACTGGGAGCACTTCGCCCTCGAGGTCTTTGAGCGTCTATCCGGGCGCAAGGTGGACGCGCGGAACATCTCCCGCGCGGTCCCGTCCGTGCTCGCGGTCGGCGAACATCACCCCGTGCCGACTGACCCGTCGTACCTCCCGCTGTTCATCAACGAGGACCTTCGCGGAGTCGTGGCGCTCGTCCGCGAAGCGCCGATCGTCGACGAGGAACGATCTCTCTTCGCCCACTGGCGAGATCAACTCCAGGACGGCCTCAGCCGCGTCTTCACCCAGCGTATGAACGAGCAGCGCCGCCTCGAGCTCATGGTCGAAGCGATGGTCCAGGGCATGGTGATGACCGACGAGTCCGGCACGGTCACGCTGATGAACCCCGCTGCGCGCCGCGTGCTCGATCTCGACGTTTCGCAGCGCCCCGACTTCGCGGTCATCCTCAACGCCCTCGGACTGTCCAGCCTGGAGATCCTCCGGGAGTTTGGCCCGGGAGAGAACCGCGCCTCACACCGCGAGGTTCGCTTGGGAGAACGCGACTGTCAGGTCTCGTTCTCGCCGGTGCACAACCACGGCGGTGCCTTCGTCGGTTGGCTGACGCTGATGCACGACGTCACGGATCAGAAGCGCGATGCGCAGCGACGGGAGGAGTTCGTCCACATCATCGGGCACGAGCTCCGGAGCCCGCTGACGAGCATCAGCGGGGTGCTCGACCTCTTAAGTAGGTGCATCCTCGGCGTGCTGAACGAGCGGCAGCTGGAGTACGTCGAGATGGCCCGCGAGTCGTGCGGACGGATTAATACAAATCTGAACGACCTGCTGGATCTCGCGAAGTTCGAGACGGGCAAGATGCCACTGACCCTGACCGAGCTCGAGCTGGAGAAGGTCGTCTTTGAATCGGCGCGCCGCTTCGATGCTGTGGCGATCGAGCGGGGAATCCGCCTCGTGATCGACCATACGGTCACGGGCTTAATGTGCCACGGAGACGGACATCGCCTCGGGCAAGTGGTCAACAACCTTGTCCAAAATGCCCTCAAGTTCACGGCTCACGGTGGGGAGGTTCGCGTCGGCGTCTGGGCGTCGATGGCCATCCCGGACGTCTTCGTCGTGACCGTCCACAATACGGGCGAAGAGATTGAAGAGCACGACCTCGAGCGGGTCTTCGACAAGTTCGAGCAGGTCGCGCGCGCCGATCGCCGAAGCGCGAGCGGCACCGGCCTCGGTCTGACGATCTGCCGGAGCATCGTCGAAGGTCACGGTGGGCAAATCTGGGCGGAGAGCGGGGGAGGGGAGGGCACCACGTTCGTCTTTACGATCCCCGCCCTCGACGCGACGGCCCTCGATGGCACCCAGATGACCGTCCCTCAGGGTCAGGCTTCGCGCAGTCAAGGCCAGCCGCTCCTCGTGGTGGCCGAGGACCGGGCCGAAGCCCTCGCCGTGAAGTCTTCCCTCTTGTCGCAGGGCAATGTGGTCCGCCTCTGCCGCCCGGAGGTCGAGGCCATCTCGAAGAGCGTCGCCGCGCTGAAACCTGCCCTCGTGCTCTTCATCGATCCGGACGGGGCACCGAGCGTTGCCCTGGTCTCGGCCGTCGTCGAGCGGTCGGCCATTCCGGTCGTTGGCCTCGTGGCCCCAGGCGCCTCGGTTGAAGGGCCTCTCGATGTCGCGCTCGAGCTGCCGATCGACGGCGTCACGCTCGGAGGTGTCCTTGACCTCATGCTCTTGCGCGAGCGGCAGCGGCGGCGCATGCGAGTGCTCGTCTGCGATCCGGACCTCGAGGGCGCGACGCGCACACACCAAGCACTCGCTGAGGCGGGCTACCTCGCGTACACGGCCAGCGACGGTCACGACGCGCTCAGGCGAATCGAGGTGCTGCTGCCGGATCTCATCATCGTTGACCCGGGCTTGGCCGAGGGTGAAGCGCTGCTGCTTGGCCTTGCGAGCGATGACCTGATTGAGCTCCCGGTCGTGTGGTGCAACCCGCTCGGCCTGCCGCTCCCAGAGCGCGCACGCACAGACGCCGTCGTCCTCGACCGGACCCCCGGCGACCTGCTCGTGAGCGTCCGGATGAGGCTGGCGAACGACGCACGCGCTCAGGCGGACAAGCTGGTCATCCTGCCGGGACCCAGGGAGCTCGAGCGCGAGGTTCAGGCCCGCATCCGTGATCAAAACGCCTATGCCTATTGCGCCATCGACATCGACGGTCTGAGGCAGGCCATTGAGCGAAACGGCTTCAAGTGGGGCCATGAGGTCATGTCGCGCACGGCGGAGCTCGTCCGTCGGGTCGTCCGGGAGCGGGGCGGCCAGGGGGCATTTTTGGGGCACCAACGGGACGACGACTTCGTCTTCCTCGTCTCGCCCGATCGCGTCGACGCCCTCTGCCGCGAGATCTCGCGCGCGTTTCTGCGCCTGCTGGCGGTCATCGTTGGTGAAACGTCGGAGCTGACGTTGACGCTCTTGTTCACCGCGGTCATCGACGAGGGCGGAAGGTTCGAGCGTTACACCTCCTTGCAACTCGCCCTCAACGACTCCCGACGCCGGACCACCGGGTCCCTCATGCTCATCGATCGGGGTGGGGGACCGGTGGCGGTCAAGATGCCCGACGCGGCCTCCTGAAGAAACGCACTCTTGCCTACATTTCGGCTTGTACTCCCCGGTGATGGAAGGTACGAATATGTACTCCACCTACCCACTCGGAGCGAACATGGAACGCCGGACCCAGGCCCGCAAGCCAGCAGAGTTGACCGTCGAGCACCTCACGGCTGAGACCGCCCGTCTCGAGTGCGACGGGATCGCGTGCGATGTGGTGGACCTGAGCGTCGATGGGATGCGCTTGTCCGCGCCCGTTGAGGGCTGGTCCATCCCCGCGCTGGAGCAGGTAAAAGGCGCGAGCGAAGGCCTCCTTGAGCGGGCCCGCCACGCTTGGGTGAAGGTCACGCTGCCCGACGGCGGCGGCCCTGTTCGCGCGCTTGTGCAGTCCCGAAACGAGGGCGTCGATGGCACTCGCGGGTTCTTCATCAAGTACATCTACCCGCGTGACCGCCGTCGCTACGAGGCCTTCGTCACCAGCCGCCTCGGTCACGCCTGAAGACCGCTGGGTCCCGCGTTGCGCCTGGCGCTCGAAGCGAATAGGTTGCTGGATTGATGTTGGTCTGGCCGCAGGAGTTCGACGGGCTCGAAGCCTGGGTCACGGGCGCGCATGCGCGTGTGCAGGCGACCCATGAGAGGATCCATCGCCCGGCCGAGTGGGTCATCTCCGGATCGCTCGAGGACCTCAAACACCGCTGGCCCTTGGCGCGGGTCGAGGGCGATCGGCTTATCCTCGACGTGGGGATCGTCATGGCCGCCCCCGAGAGCATCGCAGCGACGCTCGCC